>NZ_CP107982.1:4099642-4415000 GCF_036104975.1 Amycolatopsis sp. NBC_00355
ATACAGATGAAAGCGCTTCACTTTTCCCGGCTGGCTGCTCTGACCGCGGCCGCGGTTCTCCCGCTGGCCCTCGCCGCCCCGGCCCAAGCCGCCACCACTATCGCCTTCGACTGCCAGGCCGACGCCCCGATCATCGGGCCGCAGCAGGTCTCGCTGAACCAGGACGCCGACGTCACCGCGCCCGCCACCGTCGCGCCCGGCGCCGCCTTCGACGTCGTCATCGACCCGGCACCGAACGAGGTGCCCGGCGAGGTCGCCGGGAACACCGTGAAGAACATCAACACCTTCGCGCTGAAGTTCCCGATCCCGGCCAACTCCACCTACGTCGGCGCCGACCTCGCCGGCGGCTCCGGCCTCGGTTCCACCGCACCGGCGATCGCCGTCTCCGGCGGCGTCGCGACCCTGAGCTTCCCCGGCCCGATCGCCGGCGGCGCCACCTTCGAACTGCCGACCATCACCGCGCACCTGACCGCGGGCGCGTCCGGCACCATCGAGACGAAGCTGTCCGGCACCAGCTACAGCGACCCCGGCCTGACCTTCAAGGCGGTGGCTGGCACCTTCATCGGCGACATCACCGCGCCCACCGCCTGCTTCCCCAACCCCAGCCCGGTCTTCACGACGACGACCATCGGCTGACACCGCGTGAAAGGCCACCCTGCGGACGGCGAACCGTCCGTAGGGTGGCCTCATGGGTACGAACTCGCAGAAGTCAACATCGCCCGCATGAAAGCACCGATCGACGACCCTCCTCCCTTGCCCCCACCACCGCCCTCAACGGAGGCGCTTCGCGCCGCAGTGCTTGCTTGACAAGGATTTCGTCGACGCGCTCGAGCCCGTCAACGCCCTCGCCGACGCCGCACCGGGATTCGTCTGGCGGCTGCAGACCGAGGACGACAACGCGATCTCGATCCGCGCCTTCGAATGGGACGTGCGCGGCACGTCCGGTCTCCTGATCAACATGTCCGCCTGGACGTCGGTGGAGACCTTGGCCGCCTTCACGTATTCCCCCGGTCACCTGGCGATCCTCAAGCGCCGCCGCGAGTGGTTCCACCGGGTGAAGGACGTGATGACCGCGCTGTGGTGGGTGCCGGCCGGCTACCGGCCGACACCCGCCGACGCCGAAGAGAAGATCAAGCACCTGCGCGTCCACGGGCCGACGCCCGAGGCGTTCACGATGAAGCAGCACTTCCCGCCCCGGACGCGGCCGTCGTCGAGGTCCGCGAAGGCGACCCGGACTGGCTCTGCCCGGCCTGAGTCAGGGCAGCAGCAGTCCCCAGTAGAGGGCCCACGGCAGGAAAGCGACACCGGCGGCCACCGGGAGCACCCGGCGGCCGGCCGGTTTCGCCACCGTGAAGCCGAACGCCACCACCGTCGCGACGGCCAAGGCCTGCAGGGCCAGCCACGGCAGCGGGCGGCCGAGCAGCACCGGCCCGAAGTCCTTCATCCCCGACGCCTGCGCCCAGCCGAGCAGGGCGAGGAACCCGGCGACGGTCACCAGGCCGAGACCGCCCAGCCAGCGAGCCCGGCGGACCAGCGCGACCACGAACCCGGCGAGCAGCACGAGCAGCACGATTCCCTGTGCCCACACCGATTCCCACCACGCCAGCGGCACGAGCGGCTCGGTCGGCCGCTGGGTGAACGACGGCGTCTCGACGTGCACACCGCGCCGATCGGCCAGCCACGCCGCGACGGCCGCGGGATAACCCGGCACGACGCGTGGCAGCCGGTCGAACCCGGCGTCGGTGGTCGCGTAGAGGTCGGGACCGCCGTCGGCGACGAACCGGATGGTGTGGTCCGGGTTCGCGCGCAGGGCGTCGGCGAAGATCCGCGAACTCTCCACCGGCGCGTGACTGACGTCGAAGTCGCCCCACAACGCCAGCATCGGCTGCTTCAGCCGTTCGAGCACCGGCACCGGGTCGTAGTACGCCTCGGGGAACAGCCCGGCGCCGACGGCGAAGCGGGTGCCCTGCACCGGCAGCGTCCGCAGCAGCGAACCCGAGATCCCTTGGTGGCGCAGCACATTGCCCCAGTACCACGACGTCTGGCGGCCGCCGCCCATCCCGGCCGAGCCCTCGGTGATCACGTACGAGACGGCCGGCGAACGCGTGGCGGCCAGCGGCGCGACCCAGCCGCCTTCGCTGACGCCCCAGACGCCGACGTCCGCCGGGTCGACCCCCGGCTGGGTGCGCAGCGCGCCGACGGCCGCGATGAGGTCGTCGGCCAGCACGCCGTAGTCGCGGCTGGTCTTCGAGTACCCGACCGTGCGGCGGTCGTAGACCAGGGTGGTGACGCCGAGGCGGGTGAACATCTCGACCTGCACGCGCAGGTCGTCGCGCACCTGCCAGTCCGAGCCGCCCTGCAGGACGATCGCGGACTTCGGCGGGCCGGCCGGGCGGAACACCGTGGCGTGCAACGGGATCCCGCCGGCGCCGGTGAAGGTGAGGTCGTTCGGTGGCTGGGCGGACGCCGTTCCCGGCGTGACCGCGCCCAGCAGAAGGACCACGGCAGCGAGCCGCGATTTGCCCCAGGGCAGCATGAAGTGTTCTCCTTGCTTCGGGAGATCGTGAGTGGTTTTCCGTTTCCTGGGTGCCGAGTGGCCGCTCGGCACCCAGGGCCTTTCCCGGTCAGTCCAGGCCGGCCTCCTTCTCGGCCGGCGCGGGGAACGCGAGCAGCCGCGTCTCGACCCGGCGCGCGTCGGGCGGGGTTTCGCCGTCCGGGCGCTGATAGCGCCGCAGCAGCGCGAGGTAGGCCTCGAAGAAGTCGGCGAGCTCCTCGAGGTTGACGCGGATGGCGCCGCGTGAGTACGGCACGGCGTCGGCCCATTCGCCCAGCTGGGGCCGTTCCCGCTCGAAGCGTTCGTACAGGTCGGTGTCCCCGGCGAGCCAGAGCCGGTGCAGCTCGCCGATCGCGGCCTTCGCCGGGTCGTCCTGGTCGCCGGGCGGCGGCAGGCGGACGTCGTGCTCGACCGCGCGCCACCAGCGTTCCCGGCCGCGCGCCCGCTCCGGGATCTCGGCCACGAAGCCGTTTTCCGCCAGCACGCGCAGGTTGTAGCTCGTGCCGCCGCTGGTGACGCCGAGCTGCTGGGCGAGTGTCGTCGACGTCGCCGGGCCGCCGGCCGTGAGCAGTTCGAGGATCCGCTGGCGCAGCGGGTTCGCGAGGGCCTTCAACGCCTTGAGATCGGCGGTCCGCGGTTCGGGCATACCGCCACCGTAGCCTTACACGAGTTTTCGTGCACGTATTTTCGTGCAAGTGCCCGGCGTCACAGCGGCCGCGTGGCCCGGGGTGTGTAAAGGTGTCGGTCATGGCTGACGAACTGGTGCACTACGACGTGGTGGGCGGCACCGCCACGATCACCTTGGACTCCCCGCACAACCGCAACGCGCTGTCGGCGCAGCTGCGCCGCGAGCTGTCGGATTCCCTGGCGAAAGCCGCCGAGGACGACGCCGTGCGCGTGATCGTGCTGACCCACACCGGGCCGGTGTTCTGCGCGGGGATGGACCTGAAGGAGGCCCGCGGCGCCGGCGCGGGCGACCAGGGCGTCAACGAGTTCCCGAAGATCCTCGAGCAGCTGTGGAGCAGCCCGAAGCCGGTCGTCGCGCGGCTGGCCGGGCCCGCCCGGGCCGGCGGCATCGGCATGGTCGCCGCGTGCGACATCGCGGTGGCGGTGCCGGAGGCGACGTTCGCCTTCTCCGAGGTGCGCATCGGCGTCGTCCCGGCGGTCATCTCGCTGACCGTGCTCCCCCGCCTCAACGCGCGCGCCGCGCACGAGCTGTTCCTTACCGGGGACACGTTCGACGCGCGCCGCGCGGTCGAGATCGGCCTGCTCAACTCCGCCGTCCCGGCCGGCGAGCTGGACGGCGAGGTCGCCCGGTTCGTCAAGGCCCTGGCCCAGGGCGGCCCGAACGCGCTGGCCGCGACGAAGGCCCTGCTGAGCCGGCCCCGCCCGGCGACGCCGTCGGACGGTTTCGAGGACATGCTCGGCCTGTCGGCGAAGTTCTTCGCGAGCGAGGAAGGCCAGGAGGGCATCCTGGCCTTCGCCCAGAAGCGCAAGCCGAACTGGGTCCCGCAGGACTAGCCGGTGCGGCGTTCGGTGCGGCCACCGCACCGAACGCCGGCCGCGCGAGCCGTCACCCGGCGAGGAACGCGCCGAGGTGCTCCGCCACCGCCCGCGGAGCGCTCTCGTCGGGGGCGTTGTGATCCGCCCCGTCGAGCAGCTCGACCCGCGCTCGCGGGATCACGCGGCTCAGCGGCTCGAGCACCCCGAGGAGATAGGCCGGGGTCCTGGTGCCGCCGAGCAGCAGTGTCCTCGCCATGACCTCGGCGTACGTCGCGCCATCGGAGTCGTACCGCGCGACCTCGGTCAGCTCCGGTGGCGTCGTGGGCATGAGATCCCGCATCTCGACGCCGCTCCTGCCACCCACCAGGAGAGCGGCGAGCGCGAGGAACACGACTCTCGGGGTCGAGCCGGGCAGCGGAGTCAGGCGCGTCCGGTGCAGGAACAGGGCCATGGCCCGGGTTCGCCGGCCGGCCGCGAGCAGCCGCTCGAAGCCGGGCAGGAACGACAGGTCGAACGAGCCGTTCAACGACACCGCCGGCTCGTACACCACCAGCCGGTCGAGGGACCGGTCCGCGCGCGCCGACTGCAGGGCCACCAGGCCGCCGTAGCTGTGGCCGAAGACGAGGTGCGCGTCTTCGGCCTGCTGGACAGCGCGAAGATCCTCGATCTCACGCTCGAGGGTGTAGTCCGGGCCCTGCGGACCGCTGGCCCCGCGCCCCCGGCGGTCGATCACCGAGACGGCGAACCGATCGGCGAGTTCGCCGGCCAGCCGGTCGTAGTTGTGCGCCATCCGGTTGTTGCCGGGGACGATCACGAGCCCCGGCCCGGCACCGCGATGGGCGTAGCTGATCGCGGTGCCGTCGAGCGAGTCGATCGAGCGATATTCGGTCACGCGCAAGTATTCGCAGCCGGCCCTGGTACGACGCTGTTACCGCGCTGACAGGCACAGTCAGGCACGGTCGGGCGCTGTCAGGCGTCCGGTAGCACGACCGTGAGCCGCCACGAGCCGGCGCTCGGGCCGCTCGGCCCGAGCGCGCGCTGCGCGTCCGAGAGCACGCTGCGGATGGCCAGGTAGGTCTTGGGTTCGGCCTTGCGCAAGCCTTCCGAGCCCGGCCAGATGAGCACGTGCTCGCCCGGCGGCAGCCACGACAGGTCGGTCAGGCAGTCGTAGAGCGCGTCGAGGTTGTGGCCGAAGTAATCCGGAAAGGACAGTGCTTCGGCGAACGCGCTCAGCGTGCTGGCCTTGTCCACGGTCGGCTGCGAGTTCACCAGGTGCGGGTACGCGCCGCGCCCGAAGGCGTCTTCCGCGGCGGCCTTCGCCTGCTCCCCGGCGCTCATCGGGCCGGGTCCACGACGACGAACGACGAGTAGTGGTCGCCGGTGTAGAACAGCTCGTGCGCCCGGCCGGAGATCAGCCGCCGCGCGCCGCGGTCGGCGCTGCCCGGCGTCTTCACGGTGTATTCGCGGTAGTAGCCGGATTGCTTGCTGGGCAGGCGCTTCTCCCGGTTCTCGAACACGACGTCGTCGTTGCGGGGATAGGGGTACGGGCCGCCCGCCCGGATCAGCTTCCAGGTGTCGGCGGCCTGCGCCGGCAGCGTGGACAACGCCTTGACCGGCAGGCCCGAGTCGGCGCCCGGCACCGCCGAGCCACCCTGGGCGGGCGCGGCGGAACCGGTGCTGCTCGTGGTCGGTGCCGTCGAGGGGTTCGACGAGCCGCCGAGGTTGTCCTTGACCAGCCAGCCCCCCAGCACCAGCACGAGGAGCCCGATCAGCGCGGCGGTGATCCGCCTTCGGTTGAACATGGTGCGCGAGCCTATGCCGAGCGGTCGGAGCGGTCGTCGTCACGCCCCGGGGTGAGTCGTCTGGCGAAGAGGCCGACGACCTTGTCGAGGACCCAGGCGGCGGCCAGGCACAGCGGCACGACCACCACCATCACCAGCACGAACTGGACCGGGAACCACGCCTGGGCGAGCCACAGCTCGACCCCGTCCCACCAGTCGGCAAGCCCGTTGAACACGGTGTGAGCCTACGCGCGCTCTCGTGCCGTCGCGCTTCAGGGGCGGTAGGTTCCGAAGCATGTTCGCCGTCTACGCGCAGGAACCCAACGCCGAAAGCCCCTTGGACTCGCTCGTCGTCGGCGAGCGCCCCGAACCCGAAGTGCCCGACGGCTGGGTCCGCGTGCACGTCAAGGCGGCCAGCCTCAACATGCACGACCTCTGGACGCTGCGCGGCGTCGGGATCAAGCCGGACCAGTTCCCGATGATCCTCGGCTGCGACGGCGCCGGCACCCTCGACGACGGCTCCGAGGTCGTCGTCCACTCGGTGATCAACGCGCCGGGCTGGCAGGGTGACGACACCCTCGACCCGAAGCGCACGCTCATCACCGAGAAGCACCAGGGCACCTTCGCCGACCAGGTCGTCGTGCCGGCGCGCAACGTCGTCCCGAAGCCGGCCGGCCTGAACTTCGCCGAAGCCGCCACCATGGGCACGGCCTGGCTGACCGCCTACCGGATGCTGTTCGTGAAGTCCGGGCTGCGGCCCGGGCAGACGATGCTGGTGCAGGGCGCGTCCGGCGGCGTCTCGACGGCTCTGGTGCAGCTCGGCCGCGCGGCCGGGTTCCGGGTCTGGGTCACCGGCCGCACCGAGGAGAAGCGCGCGCTGGCCACGAGTCTCGGCGCGCACCAGGCGTTCGAGTCCGGCGCGCGGCTGCCCGAGCGCGTCGACGCGGTGTTCGAGACGGTCGGCAAGGCGACCTGGTCGCACTCGGTGAAGTCGCTCAAGCCGGGCGGGATCATCGTGGTCTCCGGTTCGACCAGCGGCCCCGACGCGAACGCGGAGCTGCAGCGCGTCTTCTTCCTGCAGCTGCGCGTCTCCGGCTCGACCATGGGCACCCGTGACGAGCTCGCCGATCTGCTCGCGTACCTCGACCTGACCGGCGTGCGACCGCAGATCGGCGCGGAACTTCCGTTCGCGGACGCGGCCAAGGGGTTCCAGGCGATGCTCGACGGAGACACCGCCGGGAAGATCGTCTTCACTCGCTGACCGCCGTGACCTGGGCGGATGCGCCCGGAACCCGCTCAGGTCACCGCTTGTACCGGCTAGTTCGTGAATTGTCAACGGACTCTTATCGAGATCTGGTCGTTAGCACCGAAGTTCCACCGGAACTCCACTGTGGCCAGCTAATCTGTAGTCATGACCGCGACGAAGCGGCCCGCTCCGGCTGTACCGGGCGGCCGGCCCAGCAGCGACCCGGATCCCGTCCGGGTCTCCTTCCGGCGCTACGCCGGAGTCCGCACCCGCGTCCTCGAGGTCGGTGACCCCGTCCAGGACCCGGAACAGTCCGCCCCGCGCCGCTCGCGCCGACGATCCGCGGTGCCGCACGTCCGGCCGACCGCGCCGAGGCTGGTGCTCCTGCACGGTTACTGCGACAGCGCCGACACCTGGCGCCCCGCCCTGGAGCAGCTCGCCGCCGCCGGCGTCCCGGCCATCGCCGTCGACCTCCCCGGGTTCGGGGACGCCCAGCCGTTGCGGCCCGGGCCGATGCTGCCGCAGCTCGACGCGTTCACCACCGCCGTCGTCCGCGAGCAGGCCGTGCTCGGCTCGGTCGTGCTGGCCGGGAACTCCCTCGGCGGCACCATGAGCCTGCGTGCCGCCCAGAACAGCCGGCTCCCGCTCTCGGGCGTCGTCTCGATCGCCGCACCGGGCTTTGTGGACTCGTGGCTGATCCGCACGATGGCGCGCTACCCGCTGCCGCTGCGGCTGTACTCGTCGCTGCCGGTCCCGGTGCCGGGTTTCCTGGTCCGCAAGGTGGCCGAGCAGCTCGTCCCGCGGTTCCTCTACGCCGACGCGCACGCGGCCGACATCGCCCAGGTGCAGCGCTTCACCGCGCTCTTCCCCGACTACCGCGCGACCAAGAGCCGTCTGGAACAGGCCCGGCAGCTCGTCGCCGAGCTGGCCGACGCCTACCGGCTCGACTCCGTCACGGTGCCGCTGCTGGTCGTCGCGTGCGGCAAGGACAAGCTCGTCACCGCCGCGTCCGGACGTCAGCTGCACACGCTGGTGCCGCACAGCAGGCTGCTGGTCCGCGAGGACTGGGGCCACTGCCCGCAGCTGGACGACCCGGCGGAGATCGCCGAGCTGCTCACCTACTTCGCCGCGAGCGCGGTCCGGACCACCCAGGCGAAGCGCGCCGCGGCGAGGGCCGCCGACGGCGTGAGCGAGGACACCGTGGCGGGCTGAACGCTCGCGCTGTAGCCCGGCGGGGTTGCCGGTAGGTTCCCGCTGGGTCCGTGATCCGGGCCGTTCACCGACGTTCGGGAGACGATGATGTCCGCTCCAGGAGGCCTGGGCAGCAGCTCCGGCATCTTCCGGCGCAAGCCGATCGACCAGATCCCCGACACTTCGGAAGCCGGTGGCCTGAAACGCACCCTGGGCCTGTGGCAGCTGACGGCCATCGGCATCGGCGGCATCATCGGCGCCGGGATCTTCGCCCTCGCCGGCAGTGTCGCGCACGGCGACGACGCGGCGGGCATCCCCGGCGTCGGGCCGGCCGTGCTGATCTCGTTCCTCATCGCCGGCGTCGCGAGCGCCGCGGCCGCGTTCTCCTACGCCGAGTTCGCCGGCCTGATCCCGAAGGCCGGCTCGGCCTACACCTACGGCTACGCGGTGCTCGGGGAGGTCGTCGGCTGGTTCATCGGCTGGGACCTGCTGCTGGAGTACACCGCGATCGTGGCGGTGGTGGCGATCGGCATCTCCGGCTACTTCAGCTTCCTGCTCGGCCAGCTCGGGCTCGATCTCCCCGCGTGGATGCTGGGCGCGCCCGGCACCGGCCCCGGGCACAAGGTCGACCTGTTCGCCGCGCTGCTGTGCCTGCTGATCGCGTACCTGCTCAACCGCGGCATCCGCAGCGCCGCCCGGTTCGAGACGGTGATGGTCGGGATCAAGGTCCTGATCGTGATCGTCGTGGTGCTGGTCGGTTTCTTCTACATCAAGACCGGCAACTACACGCCCTTCGCCCCGGCCGGCTTCGGCGGCGCGGTCACCGGCGCCGCGACGGTGTTCTTCGCCGTCTTCGGTTACGACGCCATGTCCACCGCGGCCGAGGAGTCGAAGGACGCGCAGCGGCACATGCCGAAGGCGATCCTCTACTCGCTGGGCATCTCGATGGTGCTCTACGTACTGGCCTGCCTGGTGCTGACCGGCATGCAGAAGTACACCGAGATCGACCCGAAGAGCGGCTTCTCGACGGCGTTCAAGTCGGTCGGCCTGAACGGGCTGGCCACGGTCATCGCGATCGGCGCCATCGTCGGCATCCTCACCGTGCTGTTCACGTTCCTGATGGGCGCCACCCGCGTCGGCTACTCGATGAGCCGCGACGGGCTGCTGCCGCCGTGGTTCGGCAAGACGCACGCGGTGCGCCAGGTGCCCAGCCGGATGACCTGGATCCTCGGCGGCGCGGCCGCGGTCATCGCCGGGGTGCTGCCGATCGGCGAGGCCGCCGAGCTGACGAACATCGGCATCCTGCTCGCGTTCGTCGTCGTCTGCGTCGCGGTGATCGTGCTGCACTACAAGCGGCCGGACCTCAAGCGCACGTTCAAGACGCCGGGCATGCCGGTGGTGCCCGCGGTCGGCATCGTGTTCTCGATCTGGCTGATCACGTTCCTGCAGCCGGCGACCTGGCTGCGGTTCGCCGTCTGGTTTCTGATCGGCATGGTCATCTACTTCCTCTACAGCAAGCGGCACTCAGTGCTGAACCGCTCCGATGCCGAGGTGGAGAAGACGGACTAGCGGATCCGGTCGAGGCGTGCGGCGGCTTCGCGCGCCTCGACCTTCAGCCGTTCGACGATCACGGCGGCCGAAGCGTCGTAGGCGAGCGGGTAGGTCTGGCCGGCCCACAGCGAGATCGCCTCCGGGTCACCGGCTTTCGCCGACGCCTTGCGCACCGGCCCGGCCATGCGGTTGATCTGCGGGTACGCGGCGGGCGCGCCCGCGGACAGCTCGTCCATGAACCGGTTGACCAGCCCGCGCGCGGGGCGGCCGCTGAAGGCGCGGGTGAACGCCGTCTCGCGGTCGGCGACGACCAGGGCCTTGCGGTGCGCCTCGGAGGTGCCCGCCTCGTCCGCGCGCAGGAAGACCGTGCCCAGCTGGGCGGCTTCGGCGCCGGCGGCGAGCACGGCCACGACGTCACCGCCGTGCACCAGGCCCCCGGCCGCGACGAGCGGCACGTCCACGCGGGCGGCGACGAGCCGCAGCAGCGCGAGGGCGCCGTACTCGGCGCCGCCGCCGGGCAGGTCGGCGTCGTCGGTGAACAGCGAGCGGTGCCCGCCCGCCTCGAACCCCTGCAGGACCAGCGCGTCGGCGCCGAGATCCGCCGCGCGCGCGGCGGCCTCCGGCGTGGTGACGGTGACGAGCACCTTGCTGCCGGCCTCGTGCAGCCGGACGACGTCCGACGGCGAAGGCGACCCGAAGGTGAACGACACCACCGGGACGCGCTTCTCGAGCACGACGTCCAGCTTCGCTGGATACGCGTCGTCGTCCCACTTCGCTTCGCCCAGCTCGACGTCGTATTCGCGGGCGACGGCGAGCAGCCGCTCGCGGTAGGCCGTGAGATCGGCGCCGGTGTCCGGCTGCGGCACGAAGAGGTTGACGCCGAACGGCCGGGCGGTCAGCTCGGCGGTCCGGTCGATCTGCGCCGCCAGAGCCGCGGGCGTGAGCATGCCGGCGGCCAGGAACCCGAAGGCCCCGGCCTCGGACACCGCGGCGACCAGCTCCGGGGTGGTCGGGCCGCCGGCCATCGGCGCGGCGATCACCGGGAACGTCAGCTCGTCGAACATGTCTCCGAGCCTAATCCGGCTCAGTCCGGCAGGAGCATGGTGTAGAGCTTCTTGATGCGCCCGTCCTCGACGAGGGCGACGTCGATCCCCCGCGCGACCGGCTGCGCGCCTTCCGGGCCGAAAGCCCAGGCCAGGTGGCCCAGGTCGGCGTTGACCAGCACCGGCCCGGCCGCGGAGAACACGAACCCCGGCGACCGGTCCAGCAGGCCCTTGGCCTTGGCGTCCAGTTCGCCGTGCCCGGTCGCCACCCCTTCGGGATCGGCGAACGCGACGTCGGTCGCGTAAGTCGCGGCGATCGCCTTCGCACGTCGCTCGTCATCCCGTTCGTTGAAGACCTGGAGCAGGTTGGCTTCCATCAGCTCGGCCACCGTCGCCATCGCACACCCTTTTCTCGAGCGGATCGAGCACCACATTACGTGAAACATCACGCATCTGGATCAGGGGTGGTCGTTCGGCCGCGGCAGGCTGCCGTGCTCGACGAGAGCGTCGTAGACCCGCTCGAGCGAGGTCGCCAGCCGCGCCATCTCACCGGGCTCGAGCGCGTCCAGGAAAGCCTTGCGCACGAACTCGACGTGGTCCGGCGCGGCCTGGCGCAGTGCTTCCCAGCCGGCCGCGGACAGCACCACGTCGACGGCCCGGCGGTCCTCGGGGCGGGCGGCCGTCTCCACCAGGCCGCGCTCGCGCATCCGCTTCAGGTGGTGCGAAAGCCGGCTGCGCTCCCAGCCGATGCGGATCGCGAGGTCGGTGATCCGCATCCGGCCGCCGGGCTCGCTCGTCAGGGCGACCAGCACGTGGTAGTCGGCGAGCGAGATGCCGCTGTCGGCGCGCAGCTGCCGGTTCAGCTCGTACTCGAGGCGGAGGTGCACCTTCATGTAGGCGTACCAGACGGCCGTCTCGCCGCCGGAAAGCAGCGCGAACGGCGATCCCGGTTCGAAGTCCCGCGGCACGGCGCGAGCTTAACCACCCTATCTGGTCTAGACCACCGTCGGCAGAAATGCGACGATCCGGGCAGGCGCGACGGCGATGCCGCGCCCTTCCCGCCAGGAGGACCGGTGAAGACACCCCGCACACGGCGCCTCGGCCGCGCGCTCGCCGTACTGGCCTTGGTCGGCCCCGGCGCGACGGCCGCCCAGCTCACCCCGGCCGCGTCGGCGGCCACGCCCGCGTTGCAGTCGATCGTCCCGGTGCCGGTGTCGGTGACCCCGGCGGCCGGGGTCAGCTTTCCCCTGGTCTCGACGACGAAGATCGTCACCGAAGCCGGATCGGCGCCGGCCAGGGACGTCGGCACCTACCTCGCCGGCGTGCTGCGGCCGTCGACCGGCTACGCGCTGCCGGTGTCCGACGCCCCGGCGTCCGTGCCGGCCGACAGCATCACGCTGCTGCTGAGCGGCGCGCCGTCCTCGGTCGGAGCACAGGGCTACCAGCTCGTGTCGACCGCGTCGTCGGTCACCGTGCGGGCGCAGACGGCGGACGGTCTCTTCGCGGGCGTCCAGACGTTGCGGCAGATGCTGCCCGGGAGCATCGAAAGCCCGTCGGCGCAGCCAGGGCCGTGGAGCGTGCCGGGCGCGACGATCGTGGACTACCCGCGGTTCGGCTACCGCGGCGCGATGCTCGACGTCGCCCGGCACTTCCACCCGGTGGCGACGGTCAAGCGCTACCTCGACCAGCTGGCCCAGTACAAGATCAACAACCTGCACCTGCACCTGGCCGACGACCAGGGCTGGCGCATCCAGATCGACAGCTGGCCGCGCCTGACGACGTACGGCGGCAGCACCCAGGTCGGCGGCGGCGCGGGCGGCTACTACACGAAGGCGCAGTACACGGACATCGTGAACTACGCGCTTTCGCGGCACATCACGGTCATCCCGGAGATCGACATGCCGGGGCACGTGAACGCGGCGCAGGCGTCGTACGCGGAGCTGAACTGCAACGGCGTCGCGCCGGCGCTGCGGACGGACACGGCGGTCGGCTACAGCTCGCTGTGCATCTCGAAGGACATCACGTACACGTTCATCGCGGACGTCCTGCGCGAGCTGGCGGCCCTGACCCCGGGCCCGTACCTGCACATCGGCGGCGACGAAGCCTCGTCGACGTCGGCGGCGGACTACCTGACGTTCGTGAACAAGGTCCTCCCCCTGGTGGTGGCCACGGGCAAGTCCGCGATCGGCTGGCACGACATCGCGAAGGCGACGCTGCCCGCGTCGGCTTCCCCGCAGTTCTGGGGGACGTCCACGTCGGACGCGGGGGTGTCGGCGGCGGTTTCCCGTGGCAGCAAGGTGATCCTGTCGCCGGCGAACAAGGCGTACCTGGACATGAAGTACAACAGCGCAACCCCGATCGGCCTGTCATGGGCGGGCTACATCGAGGTCCAGGACGCCTACAACTGGAACCCGGGCGCCTACCTGTCGGGCGTGGGCGAGTCCGCGGTCCGCGGCGTGGAATCCCCGCTGTGGGCGGAAACGGTGGTCACCTCGGCGGACATCGACTACCTCGCCTTCCCCCGCTTGGCGGCCCACGCGGAGCTGGGCTGGTCCCCGTGGGCGACCCACGACTGGACGGCGTTCCGCACCCGCCTGGGCGCCCAGGCGCCCCGCTGGGTGGCCCAGTCGATCAATTTCTACCGCTCATCGCAGGTCGCGTGGGACACGGGCGGTACGACGACCCCGGGCACCTGCACGGACCCGGCGTGGAGCGCGTCGCAGGTGTATACGGGCAGCACCGTGGTGTCCCACAACGGCCACAAGTGGACGGCGAAGTGGTGGACGCAGGGCGAAGAGCCGGGAACCACCGGCCAGTGGGGAGTGTGGACGGACAACGGCCCCTGCTGACCCGGACGCGGCCGCCGGTCTGCGGTGCCGGCCGGGCCCTGCCCGATCTGTGCCAAGCACCGGGTGGCGAGCCGCTCGCGAGTCCGGAGGTCCGGTCCGACGTCCAGGTTGCCGTCACCCATCGGGCCGAGCCCGATCTGCTCGGCTGTCTCTTCGTCGAGCCTCGGCGGCACGTCGCGGGCCTCGATGAGCTCGCCGAAGACGAGGCGATCGCGCGGGCGGTCTGAGTGGCGGCGCCTTCACTGCGCGCCAGTTCGATCCGGAGTCCGTGCACACCTTCGTCGCGGGCGCACGTCCACCAGCACGTCTTCGGCCGGCTCCGCGGCACGCCGGCCGGGACCGGCCGGCCGGACGTCGACCGGCCGGGCGCGCCGCACGGGACCCGGCCGGGTTGTGCGGCCGGGTGAGGGCCTGCTTCAGCCGGCCATGATCGTCGCGGCCAAGGCCATTCGGTGGTCCTTGGTCCACGGTGGGCCGAGTGTCGCCCGCGGGCTGTCGAGCACTTCGTCGGCTCGCGACCCCAGGACCGCGGCTGCCTGGCGCTCGACGTCCTTGGCCTCGTAGAGGTGCACGTCCCAGCCGCGGGCGTGGGCGAGTTCGGCCAGGACCTGGCGGTACATGACCGAGTCGGCGCGGGCCTCGTACGGCACGCGGCGCCGGACCTCGATGTCCTCGGGGAAATCGGGCGGCCACGCCCTGAGCGACATCGACACGATCGGTTCGGGCAGTGCGGCGGCGAGCCGGTCCAGCTCGGCCGATGCCGCCCGGGCCGCCGATGCGCGTACCTTCGCCACCAGGTCGGCCGCGGCGGTGTCGTCGAGGTGCTTGCCGTCGTGGTGGATCGGGGCCGCCGCCACGCCGGGCTCGACCAGCTCGATCCGCCGGCGGTCCACGACCCGGTGGTCGGCCGACGCCGTCACTGCCACGGCCCACCCGAAGTGGTGCGCGATACCGAGCCGCATGGGACGAGGTTTCCCCCGCCGCTGCGGACAGTCAAGGCCGCACTCCACCCCGTGAAACCGGAACACCCGGCGCGGCAACCGGGTTAGCTTGAGGCATGAGCGCTGATCTCGAGCAGGTTCGCACCCTGTCGCTGCAGGAAAACGGCCTCGCCACCATCTCCACGACGCGCGCCGACGGCACCGTCCACTCCTCCGTCGTCAACGCCGGGGTGTTCGAGGACCCGGTGACCGGGGCGCCGGGCGTCGCCTTCGTCGCCCTCGGCCGGGCGCACAAGCTCGCGCTGCTGCGGCTGGCCGGGCACGCCACCGTGACGTTCCGGCGCGGCTGGAACTGGCACTCTGTCACCGGCGCCACCCACCTGATCGGGCCGGACGACCCCGACCCGGCCTTCGACGCCGCCGGGTTGCCGAAGCTGCTTCGCGACGTCTTCATCGCCGCCACCGGGACCCACGACGACTGGGCCGAGTACGACCGTGTGATGGCCGAAGAGCGGCGGGTTGCCGTGTTCGTGACGGCGGACCGGATAATCGGCAACCGCTGAGCCCGTCCGGCCCCAGGAGTCGTCCCGTTGTCCGAGTCCCCGCCCCGCGTCACCACCCCGGCGAAGGTCCTCATCGGCCTGCTCGCCGTCATCGACGCGGGCTTCGGCGCGGCCCTCGCCCTGGGGCTGGTGCGCGGCCTCTCCGTCTGGCTGATCGCCGGCGCCTACGCGGCGTCCGTACTCGTCGCCGTGCTGGTCTACCGGGCCTCGCGCGCCCGCGTGCTCAAGCGCGGGTTCGACGGCCTGCGCGACCTCACCCTCGGCGACGAGGGCATCCGCCTGCCCGCGGGCACGATGAGCACCCGGCTCGTGCTGTGGGCCGAGATCGCCGACGTCACCGCCCGCCGCTCGGCCCGCTTCGGCGACGGCTACCTGCGCGACGCCATCTGGCTCGACCTGGTCACCGGCGAAGGCGTCGAGAGCTCGGTGCAGTGCTTCGCGCCGCGCAAACGTCTCGAACCCGCGCCGGCCCGAAGACGGCAGTTCGACCAGACCGCGATCCTCGATCCGGCCCTGTTCGACGCCGTGATCGAGCGCCTGCGCCGCGAACTGGGCCACCGCCGGCTGCACGCCGACACCCGCGGCGAACCCCGCCCCCGGCGCCGTTGACGCTCGGGCATACTTCCGCCATGAGCGAATGGCAGCGCATCTCACCTCCCGAGGCGCACCGGCATCTCGCGAAGCGCAACGCCGTCGTGCTCGGCGCCATCGGACTCGCCCTGATCGGGGTGTCGCTCTCCCTCGGACACGTACCTCAGGCCATTTTTCTCCTCGTCTTCATCGCCGTCGCCGGCGTGGTGATGGCGTTGAGTGCTCTCTCGGGGATCCAGGCCGGTCCGAACGGACTCCGCCTCCGGCAGTTCTTCGCCGTCCGTGAGCTGCCGTGGTCCGCAGTCGCCGACGTCACGACCGCGCCCGCGCAGCACCTCGGCGCCGACACCTCCTACACCGCGCTCTGGATCGTCACCGCCGCCGACGAGCGGATCCAGACCCAGGTGGTGCGCTACGACCACCCGCCGCAAGGCGAGCGGGTGAGCACCCGGCGCTGGCTCAAGCTCGGGCCCACCGAGTTCACCGGCGTGGTCGAAGAGCTGCGCGACGCGGTGCGCCAGGCCCAGGAGCAGCCGGGCTCAGCCGAGCCGGCCCAGTAGCTCCCGCGGCACGATCCGCACCGGGAACGGCCGCTCGGCTTCGAAGACCTCGTCACCCGCGGCCTTGGCCACCTGCTGGTAGTTCCCGTCCACGTCCAGCTCGAACACCGTCAAGGCGGGCTCGGCCGGGTCGATCACCCAGTAGCTGTGCGTGCCAAGCCGCTCGTAGATCGCTTTCTTGGTGTTGAGATCGTGGATCGCAGTACTCGGCGACAACACCTCGACCGCCAGCACCGGCGGCGCCGGGAGATCCTTCTCGGTGAAGTCTTCGTCCCGGCCGACCAGTACGTCAGGCTGCAGCTCGATCTTGTCGCCCGAGTGAACCGCGAACGGCGCGACGAGTACGTCGAACTGAGGCGGGCATTCGACTTCGAGGACCCTCCACAGTCTCACGACGATCGCCTGGTGCCGTCTCCCCGGTGCGGGCGTCACGACAAGCACCCCGTCGATGAGTTCGCAACGTCGTCCATTGTCCGGCATCCCCTCGAGGTCCTGCACCGTCAGGGGGCCCGAATCGGCGGGATGCTCGATGTCTGCCATGACCGTCATGGTGCTCTCCTTTCGCTCTTCGCACCAGAGCACACCAGAGGGCACCGACAGAAACGGCGTCGAACACGGGTTCGGCGCCTGCATTCACACGGAAGCGTGAATACAGGCGCCGGCGTCACATCAGCGGAACAGTTACTTCTTGTTCTTGCCGGAGTCCTCAGTGGACAGTGCGGCGACGAAAGCCTCTTGCGGGACCTCGACCCGGCCGACGGTCTTCATCCGCTTCTTGCCTTCCTTCTGCTTTTCCAGCAGCTTGCGCTTACGCGAGATGTCACCGCCGTAGCACTTCGCCAGAACGTCCTTGCGGATCGCGCGGATCGTTTCGCGCGCGATGAT
The DNA here is from genome assembly GCF_036104975.1 of Amycolatopsis sp. NBC_00355. GTDB lineage: Bacteria > Actinomycetota > Actinomycetes > Mycobacteriales > Pseudonocardiaceae > Amycolatopsis. The sequence goes on from NZ_CP107982.1 coordinate 4,116,901, forward strand.
CCGGGCACCGATGGCCGCCTGGATGGGCACCTCGAAGTTCTGCCGCGGAATCAGCTCGCGCAGCCGGTTCACCATCCGGTTGCCGTAGGCGTAGGCGTCGTCCTTGTGCACGATCGCGGAGAACGCGTCCACACCTTCGCCCTGCAGCAGGATGTCCACCTTGACCAGGTCCGCCGCCTGCGTGCCGGCCTCTTCGTAGTCCAGCGACGCGTAACCGCGCGTACGCGACTTCAGCGTGTCGAAGAAGTCGAAGATGATCTCGCCCAGCGGCAGGTTGTACCGCAGCTCGACCCGGTCCTCGGACAGGTAGTCCATGCCGAGCAGCTGGCCGCGCTTGTTCTGGCACAGCTCCATGATCGTGCCGATGAACTCCGACGGCGCCAGGATGCTGACCTTGCTGAGCGGCTCGAGCACCTTGTCGATCTTGCTGCCGGTCGGCCAGTCCGACGGGTTGGTGACGTGGATTTCCTTGCCGTCGTCCAGCACCACGTCGTAGACGACGTTCGGCGCCGTGGAGATCAGGTCGAGGCCGAACTCGCGCTCGAGACGGTCCCGCGTGATCTCCAGGTGCAGCAGGCCGAGGAAGCCGCAGCGGAAGCCGAAGCCCAGCGCCACCGACGTCTCCGGCTCGTAGTCGAGCGCGGCGTCGTTCAGCTGGAGCTTGTCGAGGGCCTCGCGCAGCTCGGGGTAGTCGGAGCCGTCCACCGGGTAGAGCCCGGAGTAGACCATCGGCTTCGGCTCGCGGTACCCGGCCAGCGCGTCCTTGGCGCCGTGCCGTTCGGACGTCACGGTGTCGCCGACCTTGGACTGGCGGACGTCCTTCACGCCGGTGATCAGGTAGCCGACCTCGCCGACGCCGAGCCCCTTGCTGGCCTTCGGCTCCGGCGAGATGATGCCGACTTCCAGCAGCTCGTGGGTGGCGCCGGTGGACATCATCTTGATGCGCTCACGCGGGGTGATCTTGCCGTCGACCACCCGGATGTAGGTGACGACGCCGCGGTAGGTGTCGTACACCGAGTCGAAGATCATCGCGCGGGCCGGCGCGTCCGCGTCGCCCTGCGGCGCCGGGACCATCTTCACGACCTCGTCGAGCAGCGCGCCGACACCCATGCCGGTCTTGGCCGAGACCCGCAGCACGTCGTCGGGCTCGCAGCCGATGATGTGGGCCAGCTCACCCGCGTACTTGTCCGGGTCGGCCGAGGGCAGGTCGATCTTGTTGAGCACCGGGATGATCTGGAGGTTGTTCTCCAGCGCGAGGTACAGGTTGGCCAGGGTCTGGGCCTCGATCCCCTGCGCGGCGTCGACCAGCAGGACCGCGCCTTCACAGGCCTCCAGGGCCCGGGAGACCTCGTAGGTGAAGTCGACGTGGCCCGGGGTGTCGATCATGTGCAGGACGTGGTCCTGACCGTCGACCTGCCAGGGCAGCCGGACGTTCTGGGCCTTGATGGTGATCCCGCGCTCGCGCTCGATGTCCATCCGGTCGAGGTACTGCGCGCGCATGGCCCGCTCTTCCACGACGCCGGTGAGCTGCAGCATGCGATCGGCCAGGGTGGACTTGCCGTGGTCGATGTGCGCGATGATGCAGAAGTTCCGGATGAGCTCCGGAGGCGTGAAGGTGGTGTCGGCGAACTTGTTGCGCGCTGTCACTCGAATGAGTCCTCGGAAAGTCGGGGATGGCCACGTCCATGCTCCCATGGCGCTCCGGGTGCGGGTGGGGGTCATCCCCGATGCGAGCCCACGTGAACCGTGGTGCCCTCGAAGTATGAGCACTTCGCACCAGCCGGCACCACCTCCCCAGCCGGATCCGGACGGTTTCGGCCGTGTCCTCGACCGTGCCTTCGGTCACCCTTCGGGCGTGCTCGGCCGCCTCGGCGGCCGGCTCATGGCCCGGGGCAACTCCGCCACCGAACACCGCGTCGTCGACCTGGCGAAGCTCGAGCCGGACGAGACCGTCCTGGTCGTCGGGCCCGGCCCCGGCGTCGGCCTGCACGCCGCCGCCCGGCTGGCCGGGCGCGCGATCGGCGTCGACCCCTCCCCCGAGATGCTGGCCCTGTGCCACGAGCGCTGCGGTGACCAGGCCGAACTCCGGGAGGGGTCGGCGGCGCACACCGGCGAGCCCGGCGAGTCCGTGGACGTCGTCCTGACCGTGAACAACGTCATGCTCTGGGACGACCGCGCGGCCGGCTTCGCCGAGCTGTTCCGGGTCCTGCGCCCGGGTGGCCGACTGCTGCTGTCCGCGCACGAGAAGTGGCTGCCCGTGAGCAGGCACGTCCTGGCCGACGAAGCCGCCGAAGCGGGCTTCGCCGACCTGCAGACGTGGACCTGGGAACCACCCGGCTTCACCGCGCTCGCCGCGCAGCTGCGGGCCGTCAAACCCGCCTAGCGGGTGTCCGTGCGGATCGGGTGCCCCTCCGGCACCTCGACCAGGACGATGCGCGTGCCGTCGGGATCGGCGATCCAGGCCTCGTCCAGGCCCCAGGGCTCACGCTGGGCGTCCCGCACCGGCGTCAGGCCCTTCGCCCTGAGCCCGGCCAGCTCGCCGGCCAGGTCGCGCACCTGCAGCCAGAGCACCAGATCGGGCGACGCGCCCGTCTCGCCCGAGCCGGACACCTCCACGGAGCCGTGGCCCAGGAAGAACACCGTGCCGCCGGGGAACTCACGCTCCACGGCCAGGCCGAGGGTGTCGCGGTAGAACGCGGTCGTCGCCTCGACGTCCCGCGGGCGGATCAGCAGCCGGCTCTTCAGGACTTCCATCCGACCATCCCTACCGGAGGTCCTCAGGCCGCCGCAATCGCGGCGATGCCGGACAGCACGATCACCGACCCGGCCAGCCGCCGCACGGCGTCCCGCTCGCCCAGCACCAGCCACGCGGCGAGGCCGCCCAGCACGATGCTCAGCTCCCGGGCGGGCGCCACCAGGCTGACCGGCGCCATCGTCAGGGCGAACAGCACGAGGATGTAGGCGATCGGCGACAGCAGCCCGACGATCAGCACCTCGCGGCGCTGGTCACGCCAGAGCCGCGTCACCTCGGCGCGGCCGGCCCGCGCGCTGGGCAGGAGCAAGGCGCTCTGGATGAGCGTGCCGAGGCCGAGGTACACGACCGGCGGCATGCCGATGCCGGTCACCGAGTGCGCGTCCCACAGGGTGTAACCGGCGATCGTCAGGCCGGTCAGCACGCCGTAGAAGATCCCGGCGCGGCGTGCCTTCGCGGCGGCCGGGTCGTGCGCGGCGCCACCGCGGCGGCCGGTGCTGATCACCAGCACCCCGGTGATCACCAGGAACGCGCCGAGCAGGCCGAGCCAGCCGGGCCGTTCGCCGAGCACCAGGACGGCGGCCAGCACCGACAGCAGCGGCCCGGTGCCCCGCGCGACGGGGTAGACGACGGACAGGTCGCCGACGCGGTAGCCGCGCTGCAGCACGATGCCGTACCCGACGTGCAGCACCGACGTGCCCGCCGCGGCCAGCAGCCAGCTCCACTGTGGACGTTGCGGCTCGACGACGAGCAGCACGACCGTCACCGGCAGCAGGGCGACGGCGGAAACCGTGTAGTAGAGCCAGACGAACTGGGTGCCGCCGGATTCGATCCGCTTGGCGGCCAGGTTCCACGCGGCGTGCACGACGGCCGCGACGAGGACGAGGGACAGAGCGGTGGTGTTCACAGGACCCCTTAGGGGTTTTCGCGCGCGCGAAAACCGGGTCCTCCAGGCTTTTGCCCCGTCAGATGAACGGCGGGCCTTCCGGACCCGCCGATGGTGCCGCTCGGACCAGACCCACCGGTTCCTGGTTGTCTCGCTGGGGTGACTCGAACTGCGGGCGGACCGGTGACGGAACCCTAGGCACTACCGCCGTCCACCGTACTCCCGGTGATCCGGGCCTCGCAGGACGCGGTCGCGGGCGGCCGGAGCTGGGCTGTTAAAGTCGTGGCTCGTTGCCGTGCGGCATTCCGTCATGGAGGAAACCCGCTTTTCGCGGGGCCACACGAGCGCGGCGGCGAAGCTCACCGAGTGAAAGCAGGAGCGCCTCATGGCCAACATCAAGTCGCAGATCAAGCGCATCACCACGAACGAGAAGGCGCGTCAGCGCAACCAGGCGATCCGGTCCTCGGTGAAGACCGCGATCCGCAAGGTCCGCGAAGCCGCTGACTCCGGTGACAAGGCCAAGGCCGTCGAGATGCAGCGCGACGCCGCCCAGAAGCTGGACAAGGCCGTCTCGAAGGGCGTCATCCACGCCAACCAGGCCGCCAACAAGAAGTCGGCGCTCGCGAAGCGCGTCAACTCGCTCTGAGCTGCCTGATCTCTGGAGAAGCCCCGGCCCCGGCCGGGGCTTTCTTCATGATCAGCGGTCGCCCTTGGCCGCCGCCACCTGCAGGACCGCGCGTTCCAGCGCGTAGTTCGGGTCCGCCGCGACGCCCTTGACCTCGGCGTTCAGCCGCGCGACCACCCGCATCGCGGTGGCCAGGCCGTCCTGGTTCCAGCCGCGGGACTGGCCTTGGGCCTTGCGGACCTTCCACGGCGGCATGCCCAGCTCCCCGGCCAGCTGGTTCGGGTTGCCGCGGCCCGCGCCGGAGACGCGGGCGATCGTGCGGACCGCGTCCGCCAGCGCGTCGGCGACCAGGACGTGCGGGACGCCGAGCTGCATCGCCCAGCGCAGCGACTCCAGGGCCGCCGCGCGGTCGCCGCTCACGGCCTTCTCCGCCACCGCGAACCCGGTGACGTCGGCGCGGCCGCGGTGGTAGCGGTGGACCGCGTCGGCGTCGACGACCCCGCCGGCGTCCGCCACGAGCTGCATCGCCGCCGAGGAGAGTTCCCGCAGGTCGGAGCCCACGGCGTCGATGAGGGCCGCGACCCCGGCCGGGTCGATCTTGCCACCCGCCCGGCGCACCTCGTGGCGCACGAACTGCTCCCGCTCGGCGGGCTTGGTCAGCTTCGGGCACTCCGTCACCTCGGCGCCGGCCTTCTTCAGCACCGCCGGGAGCGTCTTGCCCGCCTTGCTGCGCCCACCGCCGGTGTGCACGACGACGAGCACGATGCCGTCCGCCGGGTCTTTCAGGTACGAAGCCACGGCGTCGGCCAGCTCCTGCGAGATGTCCTGCGCCGACTCGAGGACGATCACCCGGCCCTCGCTGAACAGCGACGGGCTGACGAGTTCGGCCAGCTCGGGCGCTGTGAGATCGGACACCCGGGCCCGCGTCAGCTCCGCCGTCGCGTCGATCGCGCGGGACGCGGCCAGCGTCTCGCGGACGGCCCGCTCGATCAGCAGTTCTTCTTCACCCAGGACCAGGTGGAGCGGGGCCGGGGCGGTGGCTTGCGCGGTCACCCGGGAATCCTCTCACTTGCTTCCCGGTGCGCCCGCTCCGGTGATGTCGAGCGGGCACCATGGCACGCCTCGAGCACCATGTCGTACGGTGTCCTCGAGGCGGCGCGCTCTTTGGCGCGCACCGACAACTGAATACCGCTCATCCAGAGGGGCAGAGGGAACGGCCCGACGAAGCCCCGGCAACCGGCGTACAGCCTGTCATCCCGCGATCGCGGGATAGCTGACGACCACGGTGCCAATTCCGGCCCGCTTCGGCGGGGCAGATGAGGAAGGAACCTCGCGATGACCGCAACCCTCGGCACGACCTCCACCACCAAGACCCCGGATCTCGGACCGGCCGTCGAACTGGTGTCGAAGGAAGAGGGCCACCGGCAGCCGCTCGCCCCCGAGTTCGTCTCCGCCGAAGACTTCTCGCCGCTCGAGGTCGCCTACGACTTCGGCCGCGTCCGCCGCGAAGACATCGAGGCCGGCCCCAAGAACATCTGGCGCTACAAGAAGCTCCTCCCGGTTCCGTCCAACGTCGAAGAGATCCCGAACACCGAGCCCGGCGCGACGCGGCTGATCCGCGCCGACCGCCTGGCCAAGGAACTCGGCCTCAAGCGCGTGTGGGTCAAGGACGACACCGGCAACCCGACGCACTCGTTCAAGGACCGCGTCGTCGCCGTCGCGCTGGCCGCGGCCCGCGAGTTCGGCTTCGACGTGCTCGCCTGTCCCTCGACCGGCAACCTGGCCAACGCCGTCGCCGCCGCGGCGGCCCGCGCGGGCTGGAAGTCGGTCGTCCTGATCCCCCAGTCCCTCGAACGCGCCAAGATCCTCACCACCGCGGTCTACGACGGCGACCTGATCGCCGTCGACGGCAACTACGACGACGTCAACCGCCTCGCCACCGAACTGGCCGGTGAGCACCCGAGCTGGGCCTTCGTGAACGTCAACGTCCGCCCGTACTACTCCGAGGGTTCGAAGACGCTCGCCTTCGAGGTCGCCGAGCAGCTCGGCTGGCGGATCCCGCCGCAGATCGTCGTGCCGATCGCCTCCGGTTCGCAGCTCACCAAGGTGGACAAGGGTTTCCGCGAGCTGGGCCAGCTCGGCCTGGTGGACGCCAGCCCGTACAAGGTGTTCGGCGCCCAGGCCACCGGCTGCTCGCCGGTCTCGGCCGCGTTCCGCGCCGGCCACGACGTCGTCCAGCCGGTGAAGCCGGACACCATCGCCCGCTCGCTGGCGATCGGCAACCCGGCCGACGGCCCGTACGTGCTCGACATCGTCAACCGCACCGGCGGCTCGATCGAGGACGTCACCGACGAAGAGGTCGTCGAAGGCATCCGGCTGCTGGCCCGCACCGAGGGCATCTTCACCGAGACGGCCGGCGGGGTCACCGTCGCCACGGCGAAGAAGCTCGTCGAGACCGGCAAGCTGGACCCGGACGCCGAGACGGTGCTCCTCATCACCGGCGACGGCCTCAAGACCCTCGACGCCATCGAGAACCACGTGGGCCCCAAGGCCACCGTGCCGGCGTCGGCCGCGGCCGTGAACCAGGCCCTCGGCTACTGACGTCTCCCCGCCGGGGGCGAGCCCAGGCTTGCCCCCGGTGGGAACGCGTTGCCGGGCAACGGACCCAGGTCAGCGGCTAGGCGGCCCTCGTGGCTCACCCCGCCGGGCTATCGCAGGCCCTGACGGGTCCGGGACGACGGCCGTGTCACCGTCGGTGTCGGTCCGGGTCACCAGGGCGCCGAGCGCCGTCAGCGTGTCCACTGTGGACTTGCTGGGATGGCCGTAGGTGTTGCCCGCGCCGACGCTGATGAGCGCCGCCCGCGGGGCCACCGCGGCGAGGAACGCCGGCAGCGAGTACCGCGAACCGTGGTGGGGCACCTTGAGCACCTCCGCTTTCAGATCTCCGACGTCGGCCAGGAGGTCCGCCTGGGCCGCCAGTTCGACGTCGCCGGTCAGCAGCACACGCCCGGCCGCCGTCTCGGCCCGCAGGACGACCGAGCTGTTGTTGATCGTCGTGCCGTCCTGCCGACCGGCCGGGCGTTCCGGCACGTAGGTCGGCCCGAGCACCTCAAGCGCCAGCCCGGGCAGGTCGACCCGCTCTCCCGGGCTCAGTTCCACCAGCGGCACGTGGCGGCTCAACGCTTCCTCGGCGACCTGCCGCCACGCCCACTCCGGCGTCCGCCCCGGCCCGACGGCGATGCCACCGACCGACCGGCCGTCGAAGACCGACGCGAGCCCGCCGATGTGGTCGGCGTGCAGGTGGCTCAGCACCAGCAACGGGATCCGGTCGACCGAGAGCCGGTGCAGGCACTCGTCGACCGGCCCCGGCTCGGGCCCGGTGTCCACCACCACGGCCCGCCCCGGCTCGGCCGTCGCCAGCACGACCGCGTCGCCCTGGCCGACGTCGCATTCGACCATCGCCCAGTTCCGCGGAGGCCACGCCGGCGCGAGCACCCGCACCGGTACGAACACCAGCAGCGCGCCGACGATCAGCACCGCCAGCAGCAGCCGGACCCGCCGGTACCGCACCGCGAACACGAGCACCGCGAGCACGGCCGCCGCGAGCAGCGCGCCCGCCCAGCCGGCCGGCCAGGCCACGACCGCGCCCGGGGCCCGCGCGCCGTGCCGCGCCACGAAGATCAGCCACTCGGCCTCCGGGCCGGCCAGGCGCACCAGGAACGTCCCGGCACCCGGCCACCACGGCGCGGCGACCGTCGCCAGCACCCCGAGCACCGTCGCCGGGGCGACGACGGGCGCGGCGAGCACGTTGGTCAGCACCGACACCAGGCTCACCGTGCCCGCCATCCCGGCGAGCACCGGCGCCGTCACCACGAAGGCGGCGAGCGGGATCGCCAGCCCTTCGGCGAAGCCCGGCGGGACGCCGCGGCGGACCAGCACGCCGGCCCAGCGCGGAGCCAGCAGAACCAGCCCCGCGGTGGCGAAGACCGACAGCGCGAACCCGAAGTCCGTGGCCATCGCCGGATCCGCCACGACCAGCAGGCACACCGCGAAGGCCAGCGCGGGCAGCGCCGAACCTCGCCGTCCCAGCGCCAAGGCCAGCAACGCGACCGCCGCCATGACCCCGGCGCGCAGCACGCTCGGTTCCGGGCCCACCAGGACCAGGAACCCGGCCAGGCACAGGCCCGCCGCCACGGCCGACAACCGCGGGCCCAGCCGGAGCACCCGCAGCAGGAGCAGGACCGCACCGCAGGCGACGGCAAGGTTTCCCCCGCTGACCGCGGTCAGGTGAGCCAGGCCCGCCGTGACGAACTCCTGCTCGACCCGAGGTGACAACGCGCTCGTGTCGCCCAGGACCAGCCCCGGCAGCAGCCCCGCGGGTTCCTCCGGCAAGGTCCGGCTCAGGTCGTGCAGGCCGGACCGCAGCCCGGCCGCGGCCTCCTGCCACCACGGCGCCGGACCCGCCTCGCCCGGCGGGCCACGCACGGACAGCACCGCCACGGTCAGATCCGAGCCACGCGGTGGCATCAGCAGGCCCGCCACCAGAACTTCCTGGCCCGGTACCATTCCCGCCCACTCCGTGACCGGCGCGAGCAGCAGGACCCGCCCGGACGAGACGACCGGCTGCCCGTCGACGGACGCCGTGCGCACGTCGGCCGTCAGCACCACGGACCGGGCGCCCGCCTGCCGATCGGCGTACCCCGCGCTCCGCACCGGCCTCGGCCGCTCCGCGACGACGACCTCGAGCTTCGCGGGCAGGCCCTGGGCCGCGGCCGCGTGCAGGCCGTCTCGCTCCGCGTCGTGGATCCGCCAGGCGATCGGACCCGCGGCGACCAGGCCGAGCACCAGCAACGCCGCCGCCGCGCCCAGCCCGCGCGACCGGCTGCGGGCCCGCCAGAGCAGTACCCCGGCCAGCACGGCCGCGGTGAGACCGACGGCGACCGCCGTCCACCAGCCGAAGAGCAGCCCGGCCAGGGCGGCGAGCCAGCACGCGAGCGCCGCCGGGACCAGGCGCAGGTCCTGCCGGGTGTCGGTCGCGGGAAGGGCGCTCATCCGACCGTCACCTGCTCGCGCAGCTTTTCGAACTTGCTTTCGCCGATGCCGTCGACGTCGCGCAACTGCTCGACTTTCGTGAAGCCACCGTGTTCGGTGCGCCACTGGACGATCCGCTTGGCCATCACCTCGCCGACGCCGGGCAGGGTGTCCAGCTGGTCCGTGGACGCCGCGTTGAGATCGACCTTCCCGCCGCCGCCTTCGGGGGCGCCGGGCGGCGCGGCGGGCGCCGGGATCCCGACCGCGAGCTGTTCGCCGTCGGTCACCTTGCGGGCGAGGTTCACGGCCGTGAGGTCCGCGCCGGGGTCGGCTCCCCCGGCGGCGCGCAGCACGTCGGCGACCCGGGATCCCTGGGGCACGGTGACCAGGCCGGGCGACCGGACGCGGCCGACCACGCTGACGACGAGACCGGCCTTGGGCGCGGCCGGAGCTTCGCCCACCGGTTTCGCGCTGGGCAGCGGTGGTGGCGGCTCGGGCGCCGGACGGCCGCCCAGCAGCGCGACCGAGCCGAGGACGAGCACCACGACCGCCACGAAGACACCGGCGAACGCCCAGCGGCGCCGGCCCGCGCCGGTCGCTCCGCCCGGGAGCCAGCGCCGGACCAGCCGGCCACCGGGCCCGACCGTGCTCGCGTCGGGCGAGAGCTGGTCGGCCAGCCAGGCGAGCCGGTCGTTGACGGGGAGGCCCGGATCCCGGGCGGGCTGCTCGAACACACGATCGACGTTAGGGCCCGCGGGGAGGCGTCCGACAGGGGTGCCGTCGCGACCTGTGGACAACCGGGGTGTTGTGGACGGATCACGCCGGACCGGTCCGGGAACGGCCGTTTTCGTCGTACCCGGATGAGATGCTGGAGGGTCAGGCGTCCGGCCGGGCCGGCACGGTGCGCTGCACGACCACGCCCAGCACGCCAGGGCCGGTGTGCGCGCCGATCACCGCACCCAGCTCGGAGACCACGCAGCCCGCCGACCGCGGCACGGCCTCCTCCAGCCGGTTCGCCAGCTCGACCGCCCGCTCGGGCGACGCGAGGTGGTGGACGGCCAGCTCGACGTCGTCGTCGTCCGCGGCCCGGGCCGCCAGCTCGACCAGCCGCGCGATCGCCCGGTTCATCGTGCGGACCTTCTCCAGCGGCAGGATCCGGCCGTCGGACATGTGCAGCACGGGCTTCACCGCCAGCGCCGTCCCGAGCAGCGCCGCCGCCGGGCCGATCCGGCCGCCGCGGCGCAGGTACTCCAGGGTTTCCACGACGAACAACGTCGACGAGCACTTGGCCGCGGTCATCGCCGCGGCCTCGACCGCCTTCGGATCCGCTCCGGCCGCGGCGGCGTCCGCGGCGTGCAGCGCGGCGAACCCGAGGCCCATCGCGGTCGTGCGCGAATCGACGACGCGCACCCGGTCCGGCCCGACCTCCTGCGCCGCCAGCACCGCCGCTTCCCAGGTGCCCGACAGTTCGCGGGAAAGGTGGATGGAGACGACCGCGTCAGCGCCGTCGGCGAGCGCCGCGCGGAACTCCTTCGCGAACTCGGCCGGGGTCGGCCGGGACGTCGTGACGATCTTGCGCTGGCTCATCGCCTCGGCCACCGCCGCCGGGCCGGTTTCCACGCCGTCGAGGGAAACCACGCCGTCGACCAGGACGTGCAGCGGCACCACCCGGACCTCGTGCCGTTCGGCGAACCCCTCCGGCAGGTGGGCAGTGGAATCCGTGACTACGGCGACCGACACGCCGTCAGCCTACGTGGCCGGGGGCCACCACCGGTGCCAGCAACACGGACATCGCCTCGCCCACGGCGGCGTGTCCCGCCCAGCCCCAGTGCATGCCGTCCGGGTTGCCCGCGCCGCTGAGCACGTGCTCGCCGACGACCTCTTTCAGGTCCAGCAACGGTACGCCGGCGCGCTCGCCCCAGGCCCTCATCGCGGCCTCGGCAGCCGGCCGCGCGGTGTGCACGCCGCCGTAGGCCGCGGCCCGGTGCACCGACGGCAGCATCCCGAAGATCGGCAGCTCGGGGCGCAGGACGCGCAAGGCTTCCACGGCGGTGTCGAGGTACTGCACGGTGAGCTTCACCGGCAGCACCCGCGGCCGGCCGCGGAACGCGACCGACAACCGCGGCTGCGCGGCGAGATAAGCCTTGCGCACCACCCGCCGCACCGGATCGGGCCGCAGGTACTTCAGCCCGCCGCGCAAGTAGGTCGGCAACGGCGAAGGCAGCGTGTCCATGCTCCCGATCGCCAGCACGACGGCGTCAACGTGGTGCAGATCGGCCCAGACCCGCGGATCGCCGGTCAGCGACCACCAGACGTCGCGGGCGGTCCAGCCGATCCCGGCGACCAGGTCGGCGGTGCCGCCGAGGGCGGCCGCCGCGATGTTCGGCCAGAGTCGCGGCTCGTCCGCGGCGCAGGGCCCCTCGGGGCCGTGAAAGCTCAGCGAATCGCCGAACACCACCAGGCGTGGCCCCATCGGCTAGCCGGTCATCCCCGCGTTGTAGGCGTGCAGCCGCCACTTGCCGTCGCGCAGGCCGAGCTCGACCCAGTGGCAGTTGGCGATCCCGCCGAGGGAGGGCCAGATCTCGACCGGCAGCTTCAGCAGCCCGGCCGTGAGCGCGATGATCAGCCCGCCGTGCGCGGCGAGCAGCACCGTGTCGCCCACGTCGGAGTTGGCCTGCTGCAGGTCGGACACGACCTCGCCGGCGCGCTCGGCGACGTCGAGCCGGTTCTCGCCGCCCGGCGGCGCCCAGGTCGCGTCGGTGCGCCAGCGGGCGCGTTCACCGGGGTACTCGGCGTCGACTTCGGCGCCGGTCTTCCCCTGCCACTCGCCCAGGTGCGTCTCGCGCAGGCGCTTGTCGATGCGCAGCGGGACGCCGATGGCGTCGGTGAGCACGGTCGCCGTGTCGGTCGCGCGGCGCAGGTCGGACGCGATCACGAGGTCCGGCGAAAACCGGGCCAGCGCGGGGACGGCGAAGCGAGCCTGGTTCCAGCCGACCGGGGTCAGCGCCGAGTCCAGGTGACCCTGCATCCGCCCGGCGGCGTTGTAGTCCGTCTCGCCGTGGCGCCAGAGCACCAGCCGCCGCGGGCTCACCGGGCGTCCGCGTCCTCATCGGCGGGCGGCTCCTCGAGACCGGCCACCTCGATCCGCGGGCAGTCCTTCCACAGCCGTTCGAGGCCGTAGAAGCTGCGTTCTTCGACGTGCTGGACGTGCACGACGACGTCGACGTAGTCGAGCAGGACCCAGCGGCCCTCGCGGGCGCCTTCGCGGCGGACCGGCTTGTGCCCGGCCACCCGCAGCTGCTCCTCGACGTTGTCGACGATGGCGCCGACCAGGCGCTCGTTGGGCGCGGAGGCGATGACGAAGGCGTCGGTGATGACGAGCTGCTCGGACACGTCCAGCACGACGACGTCGCTGGCCTTCTTGTCCGCCGCCGCGTGTGCGGCCGCTACGGCCAGCTCTCGTGCCTCGGACGTGGCTGTCACGGTGCTCCTTTTCCGGATCGGGTTCGCCCGAGAAGGGTACCCGCCGCGACCAGCGGCGCTTCAGTCGCTCTTCCGGTAGAGATCCTTCTTGGTGATGTAGCGGACGACGCCGTCGGGAACGAGGTACCAGACCGGCTCCCCGCGCTCGACGCGGTCGCGGCAGCCGGTCGACGAAATCGCCATCGCGGTGACCTCGACGAGACTCACCTTGCCGCTGGGCAGGTGGTGCGAATTGAGCCGGTAGCCGGGCCGCGTGACGCCGATGAAGTGCGCGAAGTCGAACAGCTCGTCGGCCTTGTGCCAGGTGAGGATCTGCTCGAGCGCGTCGGCGCCGGTGATGAAGTAGAGCTGATCTCCGGGGTACTCGGCGTGGAGGTCGCGCAGGGTGTCGACGGTGTAGGTCTGGCCCGCGCGGTCGATGTCCACGCGGCTGACCGAGAAGACCGGGTTGGACGCGGTCGCGATGACCGTCATCAGGTAGCGGTCCTCGGCCTTGGTTACCTTGCGGTCGGTCTTCTGCCAGGGCTGCCCGGTGGGCACGAAGATCACTTCGTCGAGCCCGAACCGGGACTGGACCTCGCTCGCGGCGACGAGGTGGCCGTGGTGCACGGGGTCGAAAGTGCCGCCCATGACCCCGATCCGCCGTGGTGACATGGGTCCCGAGCCTATACACCGGACCCGTGGGCCGTCCGGTCCAGCAGCACACCTCGCCCGACCGTGCAGGATTTGTGATTCAGGTCACATTACGACCCGTATTCGACACGAACGGTCCGTTCGCGCCGCCGCCGATTCCCGGTTCGTCGGTGCCATGGGGTAGACGTGGGGACGTGGACACCACCAGCACCACCCCAGCACTCCGCGACCGCGCCGAAACCCTTCTCCGGGCGCTGGCCGGCGACTCGGCGAAGCTGCGCGAAGACCAGTGGACGGCCATCGAGGCCTTGGTCGCGCAGCGGCGGCGCGCGCTCGTCGTGCAACGCACCGGGTGGGGCAAGTCGGCCGTCTACTTCCTCGCCACGGCGCTGCTGCGGGAACAAGGGAGCGGGCCGACGGTGATCGTCTCGCCGCTGCTGGCCCTGATGCGCAACCAGATCTCGGCGGCGGCGAAGGCCGGGATCCACGCGGCGACGATGAACTCCGCGAACCCGCAGGAGTGGGAGCACGTCCAGGCGTCGGTGGCGGCCGGCGAGATCGACGTCCTGCTCGTCAGCCCCGAACGGCTGAACAACCCGGACTTCCGCGACAACGTGCTGCCGAAGCTGACCGCGAGCACCGGCCTGCTGGTGGTCGACGAAGCGCACTGCATCTCCGACTGGGGCCACGACTTCCGGCCCGACTACCGGCGGCTGCGCACACTGCTGGGCGACCTGCCCGACGGCGTGCCGGTGCTGGCGACCACCGCGACGGCGAACGACCGCGTCGTCACCGACGTCGCCGAGCAGCTGGGCATGGGCAGCGGCGGCGACACGCTCGTGCTGCGCGGCAGCCTCGACCGGGAAAGCCTGCGGCTGTCGGTGTGCCGGCTGCCGACGTCGCAGGCGCGGCTCGCGTGGCTCGCGGAGCACCTGGCCGAGCTGCCGGGGTCGGGGATCATCTACACGCTGACGGTCGCGGCGGCGCACGACGTCGCGTCCCTGCTGAAGGACCGCGGGTACCCGGTGGCGGCCTACACCGGGAAGACCGACCCGGCCGACCGGCAGGCAGCTGAGGACGACCTGCTCGGCAACCGCGTCAAGGCACTGGTCGCGACGTCCGCGCTGGGCATGGGGTTCGACAAGCCGGACCTCGGGTTCGTCGTCCACCTCGGGGCGCCGTCGTCGCCGATCGCGTACTACCAGCAGGTGGGTCGCGCCGGGCGTGGTGTGGAGCGCGCGGAGGTCGTGCTGCTGCCTGGCGAAGAGGACCGGGCGATCTGGGCGTACTTCGGGTCGCTGGCGTTCCCCGACGAGCTGCGGGTGACCCAGGTGCTGAACTCGCTCGCCTACGCCGATCGTCCCCTTTCGACGGCCGCGCTCGAGCCGTCCGTGGAGCTTTCCCGCTCCCGTCTGGAAATGGTGCTCAAGGTGCTGGACGTCGACGGCGCGGTCCGGCGCGTGAAGGGCGGCTGGGAGAGCACGGGCGAGGACTGGCAGTACGACCGCAGCCGCTACCAGCGCGTCGCGGAAGCGCGTGATCGGGAGCAGGAGGCGATGCTCGGTTACCTGGCGACCGGCGACTGCCGGATGGAGTACCTGCGCCGTCAGCTCGACGACCCGGACGCGGCGCCGTGCGGGCGGTGCGACAACTGCACCGGGCAGCACTGGGACACGTCGGTGACCGACGAGGTCGTCAACGCGACGCGGGAACGCCTGCAGCGCCCGGGAGTCGAGGTCGCGCCGCGGAAGCAGTGGCCGACGGGGATGTCCTCTTTGGACGTTCCGGTCTCCGGCCGGATCGGCGCCGACGACCAGGCCGAGCCGGGGCAGGTCCTCGGGCGCCTGACGGACGTCGGCTGGGGCAACCGGCTGCGGGAGCTCGTCGGCCCGACCGCCCAGGACTCGGACGTGCCGGACTCGGTGTTCAAGGCGTGCGTACAGGTCTTGGCCGGGTGGCAGTGGTCGGAGCGGCCGGTGGCGGTGGTCGCGGTGCCGTCGTCGACGCGGCCGCGGCTGGTCTACAGCCTGGCGACGCGGCTGGCCGACATCGGCAAGCTGGACTTCCTCGGCGCGCTCGACGCGGACGGCCCGCCGCCGCGCCAGGCGAACAGCGCGCAACGGCTGGCCGACCTGTGGCGTCGGCTGAGCATGCCGGCCGACCTGGCCGCGACGTTGCCCGCGGGGCCGATCCTGCTGGTCGACGACGTCATCGACACCGGCTGGACGATGACACTGGCGACGCGGCTGCTCCGGCGGGCCGGGGCGCCCGCGGTGCTGCCGTTCGCGTTGGCCAGCACGGCCTGATCCGGGAGCCGCTCGGTAAGTCCTTCCTGCCGGGCGGGCCGGCGCGCGTGGTTGAAAGCCGATCTCGCGTGGACGACGGCGGGACTCGCGTGTTCGGAGACGGATCTCGCGTGATCGAGCCCGGGTCTCGCGTGATTGGGCAGCCGACTCGCGTGATTGGAGGGACGACACGCGTACCTGGGTGGACGACACGGTGTTGAGCTGGGAGTCGTGGGCGGGGTGGGTTCCCGCCGCCGGACCGGATGGTCGGGATCTTTCGTACTGCGGGCTAATGTGGCAAAGTCGCGTCCACCTTCGGGGGACGTGGAGGCTGCCATGACCGTGCGGGTCCAGCACCGGCTGCCGGTGCGCAAGCTGTTCGCGGCGAGCGCGGGCAACGCGCTGGAGTGGTTCGACTGGACGATCTACGCGACGTTCAGCATCTACTTCGCCGGCGCGTTCTTCCCTTCCGGCAACGACACCCTCGCCCTGATCAACACGTTCGCCACCTACGCGCTCGCGTTCTTCTTCCGCCCGCTCGGCGGAGTCCTGCTCGGGCGCTTCGCCGACACCCGCGGCCGCAAGCCCGCCATGATCCTGACGATCGTGCTCATGGCGGGCGGCTCGGTCGCGATCGGTGTGCTGCCGACGTTCGCGCAGGTCGGCTGGCTCGCGCCGCTCCTGCTGCTGCTCGCCCGGATCGCGCAGGGGCTCTCGCTCGGCGGCGAGGTGTCGAACGCGTCGGCCTACCTGGGCGAGATCGCGCCGGCCGCGCGGCGAGGACGGTACTCGGCGTTCTTCTACATCTCGACCGGCTCCGCGGTGCTCGTCGCGACCGTGCTCGGGTTCGTGCTGTCGCGCACCCTCGACAAGGCGCAGCTCGCGTCGTGGGGCTGGCGGCTGCCGTTCCTGCTGGGTGGTGTCTTCGGCGTGGTCGGGCTGTGGCTGCGCCGCAGCCTCGCCGAGACCGAGCTGTTCGAGCAGACGAAGACCAAGGCGCGCAAGCTCGAGCGGCCGCTGCTGACCACGCTGACGCACCACCCGAAGGCCGTCGGCCGGCTCGTCGGCTTCTCCATGCTCTCGACGCTCTGCTACTACACGTTCTTCAGCGCGCTCACGTCGTTCGCGGTGAAGAACCGGCACGCCGACGCCGGCGCCGTGTTCCTCGCGCTCTCCGTCGGCACCGTGCTGTTCATCGCGCTGCAGTACCCGATGGGCGCGCTCGCCGACCGCGTCGGGCGGAAACCGCAGCTGCTCGTGTGGTCCGGGGCGACCGCCGTCGTCATCGTGCCGCTGTCCACGTTGATCGGCCCGGACGTCGGCGGCCTGCTCGTCGTGTTCTGCGTCGGGCTCGGGCTGTACACGGCGATGACGTCGATCGCGCCGGCGATCATGAGCGAGCTGTTCCCCACCGAGCTGCGCGGGCTGGGGATCGGCGCCTGGTACAACCTGACCGTCGCGATCTTCGGCGGGACCGCTCCGCTGCTCATCACGGTGTTCGGCGCGATCTCGCCGACGCTCTACTTCTGGTACGTCGCCGCCGGTGCCGCGATCGCGTTCGCCGTGATCCTGACGCTGCCGGAGACGAAGGGCAGCGAGCTGGGGTAATCCCGTCGTCGCCGGCCAGTGGCGCTCGCTAGGCTTCGGACTCCGCTGACCGAGCCCGAAGGAGGGACACCGTGCACACCGCCGACGTTACCGAGGAGCTGGCGCGCCGCGTGGTGGCCGCCGCCGGCCGGGCCCTGGACGTGGAATTGACCTCGGAGCAGGCGCTGATCCAGGCGTCGCCGCGTGACGGCGTCGACTACCAGGCCAACCTCGCGATGAGCCTCGGCAAGAAGCTCGGCCGGCCGCCGCGCGAGGTCGCCACGCTGATCGCCGAAGCCCTGGAGCTGGACGGCATCGCCGAGACCCCCGAAATCGCCGGGCCGGGCTTCCTCAACTTCGCGCTGCGCAAGGACTGGCTGGAAACGCGCGTCGAATCGGTGCTCGGCGATCCGCGGCTCGGCGTGCCGAAGACGGCCGGTCCGCGCACGATCGCGCTCGACTACAGCAGCCCGAACGTCGCCAAGGAAATGCACGTCGGGCACCTGCGCTCGTCCGTGATCGGCGACGCCCTCGCGCGCCTGCTGCGCTTCGCGGGCCATGAAGTGTTGCCGCACAACCACCTCGGCGACTGGGGCACGCCGTTCGGCATGCTCATCGAGCACCTGCTCGACGTCCCGTCCGAGCAGCGCGCGATCGCCGACCTCGACGCCTTCTACCGCGAAGCACGCCGGAAGTTCGACAGCGACGAAGCGTTCGCGACGCGGGCACGCACCCGCGTCGTGCTGCTGCAGAGCGGCGACGACGAGACCCTCGCCGTGTGGCAGACCCTCGTCGACGAGTCGACCCGGCACTTCAACGAGGTCTACGCCCTGCTCGGGATCTCCTTGACGGACAAGGACATCTACGGCGAGAGCTACTACAACCCGTACCTCGCCGCGGTCGTCGACGACCTGGAGGCCGCCGGGCTGACCGAACTCAGCGACGGTGCCGTCTGCGTCTTCCCCGAAGGGTTCCGCAACCGGGAGGGCGACCGGCTGCCGCTGATCGTCCGCAAGCGCGACGGCGGGTACGGCTACGCGGCCACGGACCTGGCCACCGTCCGGTACTGGACGACCGAGCGCGGCGCCACCGACCTGCTCTACGTCGTCGGAACGCCGCAGGCGCAGCACTTCGCGATGGTGTTCTCGGCCTGCCGCACGGCGGGCTGGCTGACCGGGCACGCCGAGCACGTCGGCTTCGGCACCGTGCTGGGCGCGGACGGCAAGACGATGCGGACGCGGGCCGGCGAGACGATCAAGCTGGTCGACCTGCTCACCGAAGCCGTGACGCAGGCCGCCGCGGTCGTCGCCGAACGCAGTGAGCTCGACGCGGCCGGGCAGGCCGAAGTCGCCCGGGCCGTGGGCATCGGCGCGGTCAAGTACGCCGATCTCTCCGGCGACCGCGAGCGCGACTACGTCTTCGCCTGGGAACGCATGCTCGCCAAGGAGGGCAACACCTCGGTGTACCTCCAGTACGCGCACGCGCGGACGCGGTCGATCCTGCGCAGGGCGGGCGGCGAGCCCGACGGGACGCGGATCCTGCTGGACGAACCGGCGGAACGGGCGCTCGCGCTCAAGCTGCTGCGGTTCGGCGAAGCCCTTCAGGCGGCGACAAGCGCCTACGCGCCACACAAGCTCTGTACGTACCTCTACGAGACCGCCGTCGCGTTTTCCCGGTTCTACGACGACTGTCCGGTGCTCAAGGCGCCGACCCCCGAGCTGCGCGCGTCCCGGCTGCGCTTGACTACGCTGACGGCGCACACGCTCGCGCTCGGGCTTTCCCTGCTCGGCATCGACGCGCCCGACCAGCTCTAGCGGGAGACCATTGTGGAACTGCCCGGCGACCTGCTCGCCCTGCTGCGCGAGCCCAGCCTCTGCTTCCTGGCGACGTCGATGCCGGACGGCTCGCCGCAGCTCACCCAGACCTGGGTGGACACCGACGGCACGCACGTCCTGGTGAACACCGTGCTGGGCCACCAGAAACAGCGCAACATCGAACGTGACCCGCGGGTGGCGCTCAACGTGGCCGACCGCGAGCGGCCGTCGCGCTACTACGCGATCCGCGGCCAGGTCGTCGGGATGACCGAAGACGGCGCCGTCGAGCACATCGAGAAGCTGGCGCAGCGGTATCTGGGCGGCCCGTACCCGTGGTGGGGCGGGCGCGACCAGACGCGGCTGCTGCTGACCATCAAGCCGGACCGCATCAGCGGGACGTAGGCGCCACCAGGTCGTCAGCGTCCCGGAAGCCGGCGGCCGGGCCCACCTGGTGTCGGTGGGCCGAGGGCCGTCAGCGCCGGGGCTCGGACAGGACGAGGACCACCGTGCCGCTCGCGAACGTCCGGGTCTCGACCTTGCCGAACACCCCGGTGACGCCCTCGCCGAAGAGCTGCTCGCCGGCGCCGCGCAGCACCGGGTGGATCCACAGCCGCAGCTCGTCGAGCAGCCCGTGCGCGACGAGCGTGCGGGCGACCGGACCGTAGCCGTACATCAGGATGTCCGCGCCCGGCGCCTGCTTCAGCTCCCGCACGGCGCCGGGCAGGTCGCCGGACAGCACGGTCGTGTTGTTCCACGCCGGCGAGGTCAGAGTGGTCGAAGCGACGTACTTCGCCATCTTGTTCATGGTGTCGCTGAACTCGTCGCCGCTGCGGGCCGGCCAGGCTTCGGCGAAACCGTCGTAGGTGCCGCGGCCCATCAGCAGGGCGTCGCTCGCGCGCAGCTGGTCGAGGGCGAAGGCGCCGGCGGCCTCGTCGAAGTAGTCCAGCGACCACAGGTGCGGGTCGGAGACGACGCCGTCGAGGGTCACGTAGGTCGAGTTGACGATCTTGCGCATCGGATGCTCCCGGTCTCGTTCGTGGTGCCCCGAGATTCGGCCGCGGCCCTTCCGGTGGGCTATCGACGCGCTATCGGTTCCCGCTCGCGTGCTGGGCGACGTCGGCGAGGAGCCGCTCGGCCCGGCGGGCGTGCTCCGCGGCCGTCACGGCGTCTTCGGCCAGCTCGCCGAGCCGCCGGTGGGCGCGGGCCTGCAGGTGCCGGTCGCCGGTCACCCCGGCCACCGTGACCGCCTCGGTGAACCGGGCGGTGGCCGTGCCGGCGTCTCCCGCCGCGACGGCGACGCGGCCCTGGCCGAACAACGCGTAGCCGACGCCGATCCGGTCCCCCAGACCGGAGGCGATCTCCAGGACCCGGTCCACCGCCACCCCGGCGGCGCCCACGTGCCCGGCGGCCAGCTCGACGTCGGCGCTGCGGTAGAGGATCTGCGCTTCGGTGCGCGACGCGCCCGCGTCTCGCGCGAGCCGCAGCGCTTCGGCCACTTGGCCGGCGGCGTCGCCGAGCGCGCGAGCGTCGAGGTCGAGCCGGGCGAGTTCGGACCGCGCGTGTGCTTCGCCGCTTCGGTCGCCGGCCGCGTGCAGGAGCGGCAACGCCTCCGTGGCGCACGCGCGGGCCGCGGCGAGGTCGCCGTTCAGCCGCCGGACCGTGGCGAGCTGCCGCAGCGTCGCGCCGACGCCGTGACCGATCCCGGCGGCGCGGAACCCGGCCAGCGCGGGTTCGAGGTACCGGGCCGCGTCGTCCGGACGGCCCTGGTGGACGAGCAACGCGCCCAGGGAGTGGCGGGCCGCGGCGGCGCCGACCGCGTCACCTGCCCGGTCCGCCGACGTGACCGCGAGCTGGGCGATCTCCCGCCAGTCGTCGAAGTAGCCGCGGATCTCGAACAACGCCGCGGCCGTGACGGCCAGCTCCCAGCACAGGTCGTCCCACTCCGCGGCCGCCGCTTCCCGCACCGCCGTGACGAGCGCGAAGCGTTCTTCGTCGACCCACTGCAACGGCGCCCGGCGGACGGCGGCCGTCGCCGAGGCCGGCGGCTCCCGGCGGGGCGCGGTCCCCCGCAGGTCGAGGCGGCCGCCGAACTCGGGACGCTGGGCCTGTCCGGCGAGGCCGAGCCAGCCGGAACCGAGCCGGCGCAGGGCCGCCGCGTGCTCGGCGACGCTGTCCTCGGCGGCGGCGCACTCGGTCGCGAAGACGCGCACGAGGTCGTGGAACCGCCAGCGCCGGGACAACGCCGAAGGCGGCGCGCCGTCGGCGATCAGGTTGGCTTCGAGCAGCTCCGCGAGCGCGTCCTCGGCCGTGACGTGCGGGACGTCGAGCAGCGCACCCGGCGCCCAGTGCGGCAGGTCGGGGTGCTGCGGCGTGGCCATCCGGCGGAACAGCGACCGGGCCGGCCCGCTCAAGCCGTGGTAGGACAACGCGATCGTCGACCGCAGCTGGACCCCGCGGAAGGACAGCTCGTCCAGCCGCCGCTTCTCGTCGGTCAGCCGGTCCAGCAGATCGCCGAGGGCCCAGTGGTCGCGGGACGCGAGCTTCGCCCCGGCGATGCTCAGCGCGAGCGGCAGCCGGTCGCACGCGGCGACCAGCGCCTCGGCCGCCTCCGGTTCGGCGCTCAGCCGGTCGTCGCCGACGAACGTCGCGAGCAGCCGCAGCGCGACGTCGTCCTCGAGCACGTCGAGCTGGACGCCGGCCGCGCCGGGCAGGCCGGTGAGCCGTGCCCGCGACGTCGTCAGGACCGCGCAGCCGGCCGAACCGGGCAGCAGCGGCAGGACGTCCGCCTCCCGCCGGACGCCGTCGAGCACGACCAGGACCCGCCGGTCGGCCAGCCGCGTGCGGTACAGCTCGGCGCGTTCGCGCGGGTCCCGGGGCAGCAGCTCCTCGGCCATGCCCAGGGCGCGCAGGAAACCGCCGAGCACCCGCGCGGACCAGGTCGTGCTGTCCTCGGCCGAGTCGTCGTGCAGGTCGGCGTAGAGCTGGCCGTCCGGGAAGTGCGCGGCGAGCTCGTGGGCGGCCCGCACCGCCAGCGCCGACTTGCCCACACCGCCGGCGCCGGAGATCCCGACGACCCGGACCGCGAACGGCGTCTGCGGGTCGGCGGGCCCGCACAGCCGCGCGCTGATGGCGCGCAACGCGGCGTCGCGACCGGTGAAGTTCGTGGCGGGCGCCGGCAGCTGACGCGGCACCGGCGTCGCGACGACGTCCTGAACGGCCCGGGCGGCGGGCTGCTCCCCGGCCAGGATCGCGGCCTGCAGCTCACGCAGCTCGGGACCCGGTTCGACGCCGAGCTCGTCGACCAGGACGTCGCGGGCCCGCCGGAACGCGGTCAGTGCCTCGGCCCGGCGGCCGCCGCGGTGCAGTGCCCGCATCAGCAGCAGGTGCAGGTTCTCCCGCAGCGGGTGCTCGTCGACCAGGGCGGTGAGCTCGGGCAGGACGTCGGCGCCGCTCTCGAGCCGGGCGCGGACGCGCTGCTCGACCAGGTCCAGCCGGCGTTCCGCGAGCCGGGTGGCGGCGCGGGTCAGGGCATCGCTGTCCAGACCGGCGAACGCGGGCCCGCGCCACAACGCGAGCGCCGCTTCGCAGGCGTCGTCGTCGGTCCGGGCCCGCACGGCCAGTTCGGCGAACCGCGTCAGATCGAGGTCTTCGGCGGCGACGTCGAGTCGGTAGCCCGGGGCGCGGGTGGTGATCGTCGCGAACCCGCCGGCGTCACGCAGCCGGCGGCGCAGCGCGGACACGCAGATCTGGACCTGCGACCGGGCCGTGGCCGGCGGCCGCTCACCCCAGAGCGCGTCGACCAGCCTCTCGGCCGCGACCTCGCGGTTGGCGTCGAGCGCGAGCACGGCGAGCACGACCGACTCGCGCGGGCTGCCCACCGGCGTGGCCGGGGACCCGAGCTCGGCGGGCCCGAGCAGGCGGAGCCGCGGCGGGGCGGGGTGCTCGGTCATCACCACCAGTGTCGTCCATAGCGGATCGATAGCGGCCGGATGGGGCGTCCGGCGAAGGTGGCTCCAGTAACCGAAGAACCCGAGGAGTGGTCCGGATGTCCGAAATGGAAACAATGGAAACTGTGGAAACGCCGCACGAGCTGGTACTCACCGACACCTTCCCGGTGTCCCGCGACGAGGTGTGGGCGGCGTGGACCGACCCCGCGCGGTTCGCGACCTGGTGGGTCGGCCCCGGCTTCCGCACCCACGACCTGGTCATGGAGGTCGAGCCGCGCGGCCGGTTCGCCGCGAAGCAGTCGTCCGAGGCGGGCGACTTCACCATGCCCTTCGCCGGGTTCTACGTCGACGTCGTCCCGGGTGAGCGGCTGGTGCTGGGGCTCAGCGACGAGCCGTCGCCGGACGAGCCGATGCGCACCGAGATGACCGTGACGCTGACGGAGGTCGACGGTGGCACCCGGCAGGAGTTCCGGCAGACCGGCGTGGTGACCGACGAGCACTTCGCGGCGCTGGAGGCCGGGACGCGGGTGTTCTTCAGCCAGCTCGGCGCGCAGCTGGCCGGCCGGAGCTGAGCGCGGTCTCACAGCCCGGCCAGCTCGCGCCGCTTGATCTTCCCCGACGGCGTCGCGGGCAGCCGGTCGACGAACCGGACCAGCCGCGGCCGTTTGTACGGGGCGAGGTGCGGGGTGGTGAACGCGATCAGCTCGTCGGCCGTGGTGGTCTCGCCGGGACGCAGGACGACGTACGCGCAGGCGAGCTCGCCCTTGACCGCGTCCGGCACCGGCCCGGCGGCGACCATGGCGACCGCCGGGTGCCCGGCGAGCACCCGCTCGATCTCGGCCGGGTAGACGTTGTAGCCGCCGGTGATGATCAGGTCCTTCTTGCGGTCGACGACGAACAGGTGACCGGTGGGGTCGCGGTAGCCGAGGTCGCCGGTGCGCAGCCAGCCGTCCGCGTCGATCGTCTCGGCCGTGGCCCCGGGCCGGTCGTGGTAGCCGAGCATCACGACCGGGCCGCGCACCACCAGCTCGCCGCGGACGCCGTCCGGGGCGTCACGGCTCGGGTCGTCGAGGTCGGCGACGCGGATCTGCACGCCGGGGTAGGCGACGCCGATGGAGCCGAGGACCTCGGGCGCGTGCGGGCTGTGCGTGGTGGCGTGCCCGGACAGCTCGGTCATCCCCCAGACCTGCAGCAGCGGCGCCCCGCTGCGGTCCTGCCAGGCTCGCATGGTCGAGACGGCGATCGTCTGGCCGCCGACGGTGCTGCGCGTCAGCGACGAGAGGTCCGCGGTCGCGAGGGCCGGGTCGGCGAGCAGCATCGCGTACATCGCGGGCACGCCTTCGAAGATGGTCGCGCGGTGCGTTTCGATCGCGGCGAAGACGTCTTCGGGTGCGAACCGTTCCCGCAGTACGACGGTCCCGCCGGCGCAGAACGTGCTGTGCACGGCGACGTTCCCGTAGACGTGCGGGAGCGGCAGCGCGGTGACGACGACGTCGTCTTCGCGGCGGGCGTGCATGGTGGCGGTGAGCGCGCAGTTGACCAGGACGCCGTACTGGCTCTGCACGGCGCCTTTCGGGTGACCCGTGGTGCCGGAGGTGTAGGCGATGGTGCACGGGCCGGCCACGTCGATCGGGTCCCGGGGTGCGGCTTCGAGCAGATCCGCGAACGGGACGGCGTCGTCGCCGTTGTCGAGGTCCACGACGAGCTTGACGTTGTCGACCCGCTCTCGCAGCGCGCTGGTCGTGATGACGGCCGCGGCCCGGCAGTCCTCGGTGACGTAGTTCAGTTCTTCGGCGGTGAGCAGGGCATTGACCGGGTTGACGATCGCGCCGGCCCGCAGGACACCGTGGTAGGCGGCCAGCCATTCCCAGCGGTTGGGCGCGTAGAGCGTCACGACGTCGCCCGGCGCGACGCCGCGGTCACGCAGCCCGCCGGCGACGGCCGCCGCGGCCGC
Organism: Amycolatopsis sp. NBC_00355; assembly: GCF_036104975.1. GTDB lineage: Bacteria > Actinomycetota > Actinomycetes > Mycobacteriales > Pseudonocardiaceae > Amycolatopsis. Next base: position 4,141,898 of record NZ_CP107982.1, read on the forward strand.
GTCCAGCTCGCGGTAGGTCAGCGTGTGCGTCGCGGTGACGAGCGCGGTCCGGCCGGGGTGGCGCCGCGCGGCGGTGCGGAGGATGTCGGCGGGGCCGGTCATGCGCGGAGCCTAGGACAATGCCTTCGGGACAGGTCCCCGAACAAGGCTTTCAGCGGGACCCGCTCGTCGGCGTGGACTACTTCGCGACGCCGCTCCGGGGCCGCTCAGGGGTCGAGGCCGATCAGGTCCGGCAGTTCCGTCGCCACGGCCTGCCGCGAAGAAGCTGCGCTCTGCCTTCGGTCAGCGGCGCAGCGGAACCAGGTCGTCCGCGTGCACAACCTCGCGACGCTGCTCCGGCGGCAACTCCGGGGTCGAGCGGCCGATCAGGTCCGGCAGCTCCGTCGCGTCGAACGCCACCACGCCGCGCGCCACCGCGCGGTCGTTCGTGTCGATCAGGTCGACGACGTCGCCGGCTTGGAAGTCGCCCTCGACGCCGATGATTCCGGCCGCCAGCAGCGAGCGGCGGCGGCGGACCACCGCCGTCACCGCGCCGTCATCGATGCGGAGCCTGCCCGTCGTGTCGGCCGCGTAGCCCAGCCAGAAGCGGCGGGCCGACAGGCGGGTGTCAGCTGGGGCGAACGCCGTGCCCGGGGAGGCCGTCGTCAGGGCCGATGACGCTTCCGACGCCGCCGCGAGCAGCACCGGGATGCCCGCGCCGGCCGCGGTGCGGGCGGCTGCCAGTTTGGACACCATGCCGCCGGTACCCAGCCCGGAGCTGGACATCCCGACCGAGATTCCGTCCACATCGGACTCCGAGAGCACCTCGGTGAGCTTGCGGGTGGCGCCTTCGCGGGGGTCGCCGTCGTACAGACCGTCCACATCGGACAGCAGGATCAGGGCATCGGCGCCGATCAGGTGCGCCACCAAAGCCGCGAGCCGGTCGTTGTCGCCGAAGCGGATTTCCTCGGTGGCCACCGTGTCGTTCTCGTTGACGACCGGGACCGCGCCGAGCGCCAGCAGCCGCGAGAACGTCCGCTGCGCGTTGCGGTAGTGCGAACGGCGCACCACGTCGTCGGAAGTGAGCAGCACCTGCCCGACCGTCAGCGAGTACCGCCCGAACGACTCGGCGTAGGCGTGCGCCAGCGCGAGCTGCCCGACGCTCGCCGCCGCCTGCTGGGTGGCCAGGTCCTTCGGGCGCTTACCCAGCGACAGCGGAGCGAGGCCGGCGCCGATCGCACCCGAGGAGACGAGCACGATCTGCGTACCGGCCGCGACTCGCGAAGCGATTGCGTCGACCAGCGCGTTCAGCCGGCCCGGGTCGAGGCCGCTGCCCGCGGTGGTCAGCGCCGAAGAACCGACCTTGACCACCAGCCGCCGGGCGGCGGCGATGGCCTCCCGCGTGCCGCTCACGCGTCCAGGTCCCCGTCGGCGCCTTCCGGCTCGTCCGGGCCGTCACGGCGGATCCGGCGGGCTTCCTTGCGCTCGGCCGCGCCGATCCGGTCGTGGTTCTCGAGCCGGACGTCGGTGCCGCGGCCGGACAGGTGCATCGCGACGCTCGGCGTCGACGGCTCCCACTCGAACTGGACGTCGCCGATCGTGACCGGGCTGCCCGGCCGCGCGCCGAGCTTCGCCAGCTTGTCCTCGACGCCGAGGCGGTTGAGGCGATCGGCGAGGTAGCCGACGGCTTCGTCGTTGCCGAAGCTCGTCTGGCGGATCCACCGCTCCGGGCGCGTGCCGCGCACGATGTAGGCGCCCTCTTCCTCGGGGTCGACTTCGACGGTGAACCCCTGGTCGTCGACGGCGAGGGGCCGCAGCACGATCGTCTCCGGCTCCAGCACCGGCTGCATCTCGCGGTACTCCTCGACCACCTTGGCGAGCGCGAAGGTCAGCTCGCGCAGGCCCTTGCGCGACGCCGTGGAGATCTCGAACACCTGCAGACCGCGAGCCTCGAACTCCGGCCGGACGAACTCGGCGAGCTCGGCCGCTTCCGGGACGTCGATCTTGTTGAGCACGACCACGCGCGGGCGCTCTTCGAGCTTCCCGCCGAGGCCCGGGGTGTACTTCGAGAGTTCCAGCTCCAGCGCGTCCACATCGGACACCGGGTCGCGGCCGGGCTCCAGCGTCGCGCAGTCGACGACGTGCACCAGCACCGCGCAGCGCTCGATGTGGCGCAGGAAGTCGAGCCCGAGGCCCTTGCCTTCGGACGCGCCGGGGATCAGCCCGGGGACGTCGGCCATCGTGAAGACGGTGTCGCCGCCGGTGATCACGCCGAGGTTCGGCACGAGCGTGGTGAACGGGTAGTCGGCGATCTTCGGCTTGGCCGCGGACAGCACCGAGATCAGCGACGACTTGCCGGCGGACGGGAAGCCGAGCAGGCCGACGTCGGCGACCGAACGCAGCTCCAGCACGAGGTTGCGGGCTTCCCCCGGCTCGCCCAGCAGCGCGAAGCCGGGCGCCTTGCGCGCCTTCGACGACAGCGCACGGTTGCCGAGGCCGCCGCGGCCGCCCTGTGCCGCGACGAACGTGGTGCCCGGGCCGATCAGGTCGGCGACCATCTCGCCGTCTTCGGTGAACACGACGGTGCCGGACGGCACCTTCATCACCAGGGTCTCCCCCGCCGCACCCGCGCGGTCACCGCCCTGGCCCAGCTTGCCGTTGCCCGCCTTGGCGTGCGGACGGAAGTGGAAGTCGAGGAGGGTGTGCACGTTGGGGTCGACGACCAGCAGGACGTCACCGCCGTTGCCGCCGTTGCCGCCGTCGGGGCCGCCGAGGGGCTTGAACTTCTCGCGGTGCACCGAGGCGCAGCCGTTGCCCCCGTCACCGGCGGTCAGGTGGATCACCGCGCGGTCCACGAAACGGGACGCCATGACTTGCCTCTTTCACTCGCGAGCAGGGATTACACAAAACAAACGAGGGGCGGCACCGGATATTCCGGCCCCACCCCTCGTTTGAGGTCTAGCGTCGAAGCCGAAACTCAGGCTTCCACGGGCACGACGATGTTGATCGTCTTGCGACCACGCTTCTCGCCGAACTGGACCGCGCCGGCGGCCAGCGCGAACAGCGTGTCATCGCCGCCACGGCCGACGTTCACGCCCGGGTGGAACTTGGTGCCACGCTGGCGGATCAGGATCTCGCCGGCGTTGACTTCCTGGCCGCCGAAGCGCTTGACGCCGAGGCGCTGCGCGTTCGAGTCACGACCGTTGCGGGAGCTGGACGCACCCTTCTTGTGAGCCATAGCTCAGCCCTTCTTTAAAAAACTCGGTCTGAAAAGCAGATCCGGAGAAGTTCTTACAGGGAGATGGCGGTGACCTCGACGCGGGTCAGCTTCTGCCGGTGACCCTGACGCTTGTGGTAGCCCGTCTTGTTCTTGAACTTGTGGATCCGGATCTTCGGACCCTTGGTCTGCTCGACGACCTTGCCGGTGACCGAGACCTTCGCCAGCGCGTCAGCGTCCGTGGTGACATCGCCACCGTCGACGTACAAAACGGCGGGGAGAATGTGCTCGGTGCCCGGCTCGCCCTCGAGCTTCTCGACCTCGACCACGTCGCCGACGGCAACCTTGTACTGCTTGCCGCCGGTCTTGACGATCGCGTACGCCGACACGGAAGTCTCCTGCATTACTCGACAATGGGTGGGGGCCCCGCGCGATCGGCCCGCCTCCGGGAAGGCGGTCCTGCTCTCACGCAGGCGGCCTACTCTGGTGGTAGGCCGTACTACAGGTTACGTGGGGTGCCCCGGTGCGTTACCACCGGGGTCCCCAAGTCGTTCAGTTTGCGCTCTGCTCCGAGGCCTTGACCGGCGGACCGGCCGGGCGTGACGCGGCCCGGCGCGGACGGCGCCGGGTGGAGCGTCCGGCCGGTTCGGGCACGCTGACCTCGGGTTCGGCGACCGGCTCAGCGGCCTCCGAAGACTGTGTGACGGGCTCTTCCGCCGGCTCGGGAGCCGAGGAACGCTCGACGGCCGGCTCCTCGTGCGGCACCGGCGTCTCGTCCGCCTCGGTGGTCACCGGGACGTCCGCGACCTCGGTGGCCGGCACCGCGGGCCCGGGAGCCACGACGGCCTCGTCCGGCACCTCGGTGGCCTGCCCGGCCTCCGCCGTGTCGGTCACCTCCGGGACGGGCCCGTTGCCGTTGAGGGCACCGTGCTCGTGCGGGTGTTCCTTGGCGACCTTGGACGCGTTCGCCATCGCCGCCACCGCGGACGCGATCGACTCGCGCTTCTCCGGCGGCGGAACGGCGTGCACCTCGGCCTTGGCCGCTTCGGCCTGCTCCTTGGCGGCTTCCTCGCCCTTGCCACCGCGACCGCGCGACCGGCGGGAGCTCTTCTCCCCGCCGCCGGTGTTGCCGCCACCGCCGTTGCCGCCGTTGCCACCGCCACCGTTGCCGCCGTTCCCGCTGTGGGAGTGGGCGGTGCCGCCGGCCGTGCGCTGCGGCTCGGTCGAGACGACGACGCCGCGGCCCTTGCAGTGCTCGCACGGCGTCGAGAACGCCTCGAGCAGCCCGGTGCCGATCTTCTTGCGGGTCATCTGCACCAGGCCGAGCGAGGTGACCTCGGCGACCTGGTGGCGGGTGCGGTCGCGGCCGAGGCACTCGGTGAGCCGGCGCAGCACCAGCTCGCGGTTGGACTCGAGCACCATGTCGATGAAGTCGATCACGATGATGCCGCCGATGTCCCGCAGCCGGAGCTGGCGGACGATCTCCTCCGCCGACTCCAGGTTGTTGCGGGTCACCGTCTCCTCGAGGTTGCCGCCCGAGCCGGTGAACTTGCCGGTGTTGACGTCGATGACCGTCATCGCCTCGGTGCGGTCGATCACCAGGTAGCCGCCCGAGGGCAGCCAGACCTTGCGGTCGAGGGCCTTGGTGATCTGCTCGTCGATCCGGTGGTCGGCGAACGCGTCACCGGTGCCGGTGTAGCGCCTGAGGCGCTCGGCCAGCTCCGGCGCGACGCCGCTGACGTAGTCGTTGATGGTCTCCCAGGACCGGTTGCCCTGGATCTCCAGCTTGGCGAAGTCCTCGGTGAAGAGGTCACGCACGACCTTGACCAGCAGGTCCGGCTCTTCGTAGAGCATGGTCGGCGCGCCGCCCTTGCGGCCGGAGCCGGCGTCGGCCTTCTCCTTGATGACGTCCCACTGGGCCTTCAGGCGGTCGACGTCGCGACCGAGCTCCTCCTCGCCGATCCCCTCGGAAGCGGTGCGGATGATCACACCCGCGTCCTCCGGGACGATCCGCTTGAGGATGTCCTTGAGCCGGCGGCGCTCGTTCTCCGGCAGCTTGCGGGAGATGCCGGTGGCGCCGCCCGCGGGGACGTAGACCAGGAAGCGGCCGGGCAGCGAGATCTGCGTGGTCAGCCGGGCACCCTTGTGCCCGACCGGGTCCTTGGTGACCTGGACCAGCACGGAGTCGCCGGTGGACAGCGCCTGCTCGATCTTGCGGGCCTTGCCCTCCAGGCCGGCGGCGTCCCAGTCGACCTCACCGGCGTAGAGCACGGCGTTGCGGCCGCGGCCGATGTCGATGAACGCGGCCTCCATGCTCGGCAGCACGTTCTGGACGCGGCCGAGGTAGACGTTGCCGACGATCGAACCGGAGCCCGACTGCGTCACGAAGTGCTCGACCAGCACGCCGTCCTCGAGCACGGCGATCTGCGTCGCGTCGCCCTTCTCGAGGACGACCATCGTGCGCTCGACCGCCTCGCGGCGGGCGAGGAACTCGGCCTCGGACAGGATCGGGGCACGGCGGCGGCCGGCCTCGCGGCCGTCACGGCGGCGCTGGCGCTTGGCCTCGAGCCGGGTCGAGCCGCGGACGCTGCGCACCTCGTCGCGCGCCGGGCGCTCGCGCTCGGCGCGTTCGGCCTGCTCGGCCTTGGCCTGGCGGACGTGGGTGACCGTGTTGGGCGGGTCGTCGGTGCCGGTGTCCCCGGCGTCGTCACCGTCCGAGCCCTTGCGGCGGCGACGGCGGCGACGGCGCTTGCTGCCGCCTTCACCGTCGTTGTCGTCGTTGTCGGCGTCGTCGCCCTCCGGCTCTTCGGTGGCGTCCGACTCGTCCTTCGCGGGCTTTTCGTCCGCGTTGCCGTTGCGGGAGCGGCGGCGCGCGGGCTGCTGCTGCGGCTCCTCTTCGGCCTGGGCGTCGTCGCCCTCGTTCTCGTCGCTGCCGTCGGCGCCCTTGCCCCGGCCACGGCCGCGGCGACCACGGCGGCGGCGACGGCGGCTGTTGGCGTCGTCACCGTCGTCGTCGGAGTCGGTGGCCGGCGAAGTGTCTTCGGCCTCCTCTTCCTCGGCGATCTCGGGCTCGGGCTCGGGCCGCTGGTGCTTCTGCTTCGCGGGCGCCGGGGCCGGCGGCTCCGCGAACGGGTCGGCCGGCTTGCGCGCCGGCTTGGTCGCGGCGGGCTCCGGCGGCAGGAAGACCGGCGACGGCGCGGCGAACACCGGCAGGTGCGCGCGGCTCTTCTGCCGCGGCCGCGGCTTCTCGGCCTCGGCGGCGGGCTGTTCGGGTTCCGGCTCGCGCCGGGTCCGCCCGGTGGGCGCGACCTCGACGTCACCGCCGGAAGCCGGGGCCACCTCGACATCGCCGCCCGAGACCGGAGCGACCTCGACGTCACCGCCGGAGGCCGGCGCGGCCTCGACGTCACCGCCCGAGAACGCCTCGGCGACCTTGAGGGCCACTTCCCGGGTCACGCTCGACTGCGCGCTGCGGACGCTTTCGCCCAGTTCGGTCAGCTTCGCGAGGACGTCCCGGCTGTGCGACTCGAGCAGCTTGGCCAGCGCGTGCACCCGGATCCGGGCGGGCAGGTCGGCCAGCGGGCCGGTCGTGGGTGTGGCGGGATTCCCGCCGGTGTGCTCGGCGGGTGTTTCCGCGTTCGACATGTGTCTCCTCCGCCCCCGGGCGCGTCTGCCGGTTCAACCCGGCAGGGACGCGGCCGCGCAGGGGCCCCTTTCTGTTCGTTCCGCCGTGGTGGTCACCAGCGGCGGGAATCCTTGCCCGACGACCGGGCGCCGCACCATCGACTCCCGATGGCGCGCAACCCGGTCAAAGGTCTGCTCGGCGGGTACCTGCCCAGGCCTCACGGCCCCCGGGCCGCCCGCCACGTCGTCCAGCCGCCCGGTCTGCGGGCGGCGACGCGCGTGGTGCTGGTTCATGCACTTCACCGGGCCGCAACGCCGCAGGCAGCACCTCTCACGTGTGCCCCGCGGCCCAGCGGCCACCCCGAGTATCCCACACCCGGTGACCGCTCCGTCGTACTCGGTACCTCCCGCAGGCCGTCCGGGCGCGCCGCGGGGGTACCGGCCGGGCGAACTTGGCCGGAGAGCTTGTCCGCCGGGCGCGGGGTGGCTAGCGTGCGGCTCGGGGTGGCCGGGCGCACGCGCGCCGGCACCCGCGGTTCCGGCATCCGGTGGGAGGTCGAGTGTCCCTGCTGGCGCGGCCGCTGCGGGCGGTCGTGGGCATCGTGCTGGTGTTTTCGGGATGCGTCACCGCCGCTCCGGCGACGGCCGGCGAGCTCTCCTGCGGCCACGGCCGGCCCCTGCGCTACGTCGTCACCTTCGACCGCGGCACCGCCGAGTCCACCGCGCGCGCCCGGATCGCCGGTGCCTGTGGTGCCACGACCGTGTACTACCCGCAGATCGCCGTCGCCGTGGCCACGTCCGGCGACGCGGGGTTCGGCGCGCGGATCGGCCTCGACCGGACGTTCAGCGCCCAGGGTGAGCGGCTGGCCGCACAGCACGCGACCGACCCGGTGAAACCGCAGCCCGCGCGGGCGACGCTGCCGGCGACCGACCCCGCGGCGGTGCCCACCGCGGACCTGAGCGAGCGGCAGTGGGACATGCAGGCGATCAACGCGGGCTGGGCGCACAAGGTGTCCGAAGGGCGCCGCGACGTCGTGGTCGGCGTGCTCGACTCGGGGATCGACCCGGCCCACCCGGACCTCACCACGGCCCTGGACCGCGACGACTCCGCCGGCTGCCTCACCGGCGCCCCCGACCAGGACAAGAGCGCGTGGGCGCCGACGACGTCGGTCCACGGCACGCACGTCGCGGGCATCATCGCGGCGGCCGACGACGGCCACGGCGTCACCGGCGTGGCGCCCGGCGTGCGCGTCGCCTCGGTGAAGGTGATCGACGACCGCGGGTACGCCGATCCCGAAGCCGCGGTGTGCGGGCTGATGTGGGCGGCGTCACGGCACATGCAGCTGACGAACAGCAGCTTCTTCGTCAACCCGTGGTCGCTGTCGTGCATCCGCGGCGACGACCGCGGCGTCGTGCACGAGGTCCTGGCCAGAGCTGTGGAATACAGCACGTCGGCGGGCACGCTGAACGTCGCGGCGGCGACCAACGAGGCCGTCGACCTGACGCCGTCCGCGCGTTCGGGCACACCCGGCGCGGGCACGGGGTGCGAGGCCCTGCCGGCCGGGCTGCGGGACGTCGTGGCGGTGTCGGCCGTGGGAGCGGACCGGGTGAAGGCGGGGTACAGCTCGTACGGCCTGGGCGTGATCGACATCACCGCCCCCGGCGGCGAGGCCGGCGAGTGCGTGCTCTCGACGGTCCCGGGCGGCTACGCGCCGCTGTGCGGGACGTCGATGGCGGCCCCGCACGTCGCCGGCGTGCTCGCGCTGCTGGCGTCGTCGCATCCCGGCGCGGGCCCGCGGCAGCTGCGGCGGTACCTGGACGGGCAGGCGACGCCGATGGCCTGCCCGGCCGACTACGACCTGACCGGGGACGGGACCCAGGACGCGTACTGCGCGGGGTACGAGGGGTTCAACGGCTTCTACGGGCACGGCATGGTGGACGCGATGGCGGCGGTGGCGCCGCGGACCGGACGGCCGGACCCGGCCCGCTGACGTCACCGCCCGGTTCTCGCGTGAGCGGAGACGCGACTCGCGTGATCCGGCGGACGACACGCGTGCCTCAGTGGACGACACGCGTACGTGGGTGGACGACACGGCGTCACGTGAGCAGGAGTTTCGCGATGCGGCGGGTCGAGGCCCACAGGCCCACTCCGCCGAGGACCAGCAGGTAGGCGAGGTTGCCCAGCATGCCGGCGGACAGGATGCCCGTCGCGAGGCCGCGCATGAGCTCGATCGCGTGGTAGAGCGGGAAGCAGCGGACCACCCACTGCAGCGGCTCCGGGTAGACCGAGAGCGGGAAGAACGTCGTCGAGAACAGGAACATCGGGGTCAGCACCAGCTGGATGTAGTCGAACTGGGCGGTCGACTTCACGAACGTCACCAGGGCCATGCCGATCGCCGAGAAGGCGAGGCCGACGAGCAGGGCCGCCGGGACCATCAGCAACGCCCACCACGACACCAGCAGGCCCATCGCCGCCGCGATGCCGAGGAACGCCACCGCGTAGACGCCGCCACGCAGGACGGCCCAGCCGATCTCGCCCAGCGCGACGTCCAGCGGGCCGATCGGGGTCGCCAGCATCGCGTCGTACAGCTTCGCGTAGCGCAGCTTGAAGAACAGGTTGAACGTCGACTCGAAGACGGCGCCGTTCATCGCCGACGTCGCCAGCAGCGCCGGGGCGACGAACGCGACGTAGCTCATCGGCTGCCCGTCGGGGCCGGTCACCTCGCTGACGAGCCTGCCGAACCCCAGCTGGAACGCCAGCAGGTAGAGGAACGGCTCGGCCGCGCCGGACAGGAAGATCAGCCAGTTGTTCCGGTAGACCATCGTCGCGCGCTCGATCAGCGCGCTCGCCCGCCCGGCGTACAGCCCCGGCGGGAGGATCCGCAGCAGCAGCCCGACGCGGCGCGGCGGGGCCTGGACGCGCACCATCAGACCACCAGCCTCTTGTAGAAGGCCCGGTGCGCCAGCGCCCACCCGGCCGCGAACAACGCCGCGAGCACGGCGAAGTGGCCGAGCATCGCCCAGCCGCCGACCCCGCCGACGCTCACGCCGCGGGCCAGCTGCGAGCCGTGCCACAGCGGGGAAAGCCAGGCCAGCCAGCGGATCGCGGCGGGCAGCTGGGAGATCGGGAAGAACGTGCCGCTGAACAACGTCATCGGCATCACGACGAAGCGGAAGATCATCCCGAAGCGCTGGCCCTCGTCGTGGGTGCTCGCCGCCAGCGCCGCCATCGGTGTCGTGCAGGCGAGGCCGGTGACCGTGCCGGCGACGATCACCAGCAGCACGCCGGGCCCGGTCCAGGCGCCGAAGAACACCGCGACGAACGCGTAGATCGCGCCGGCCAGGGTCAGCCGCAGCGCCGACCAGATCAGGTGACCGCCGAGCACCTGGCCGGGCGAGACCGGCGTGGCCGTGACGGCCAGGTAGTCCTTCTGCCACTTGAACCCGGAAAGGACGGGGTAGCTCGACTCGCCGACCGCCTGCTGCGCGGCACCGGCGGCGAGCAGCGCGGGCGCGATGTACTGCAGGTACGAGAGGCCGCCGGTGACGGTGCCGGGCCGGACCTGCGACCCGAAGCCGAGACCCATCGCGGCGAGGAACAGCACCGGCTGCAGGCCGGTGGAGTACAAAGTGGACAGCCAGTGCCGGCGGTACCAGGTCCAGTGGCCTTCGACGCGCAGCCAAGCGCCGTGCCACCGGCCGACGACCCGGCCGCTGGATGCGACGGTGGTCATGGCCGGTCCTTCCCGTGGAGGCACGACCGCTGAATCTCCCGGCGGGGGCACACGTGTGAGGTCTCCTGACGGAGACACGACCGCCGAATCTCCCGGCGGGGGCACACGTGTGAGGTCCCTTGATGGAGACACGACCGCCGAGTCACCCGGCACGGGTGCGCGCGTGAGGTCCCCTGCCGGAGACACGACTGCCGCATCTCCCGGCACGAGCACACGCGCGGGGTCTCCTGACGGACACACGATCGCCGAGTCACCCGGCACGGGCACACGCGCTGGGTCTCCTGACGGACACACGATCGCCGAGTCACCCGGCACGGGCACACGCGCTGGGTCTGCTGACGGACACACGACCGCCGAATCTCCCGGCACGGGTGCGCGCGTGAGGTCTCCTGACGGAGACACGACCGCCGAGTGACCCGGCGGGGGTGCGCGCGTAGGGCGCGGGAGCTACGCCCCCGCGGATCCCTCCGGCGAGGGGCATCGGCAGGATCCCGGCGGAGCCGTGGCCGTGGCCGCCGGGCCAGGGCCACCGTCGCGACCGGTACAGCCGACTCGCCACCCGGCACGGCCAACACAACGCCCGCAGCCGACTCGCCGACCGGAGCAGCCAACTCACCACCCCGAACGGCCAACACACCACCCGGAGCAGCCAACACACCGCCCCGAACGGCCAACTCGCCGACGGGGGCGGCCAACTCGCCGACCAGGGCGGCCAACTCGCCGACCGGGGTGGCCGACTCGCCGACTGGGGCGGCTGGCTCGCCGACTGGAGTGGCTGGCTCGCCGGGGGGACGGAGAGGCGCGGGGCGGTGGTGTGCGCCAAGAGAAGCCGAGTTCATCAGTCCACCAGCGTTCGGCCGGTCAGCCTGAGGAAGACGTCCTCCAGGGAACTCCGGCGCACCAGGCTCGACAGCGGCCGCAGGCCTCGGGCGTGGGTGCCTTCCAAGGCCGCCTCGCCGTTGTTGCTGTAGAGCAGGACGCGGTCCGGCAGCACCTCCACCCGCTCCGCGAGGCCCTCCACCCGCGATGCCGCCGACTCCTGCTCCCCCGACGCGAACCGCAGCTCGACGACTTCGCGGGTCGAGTAGCGGCTGATCAGTTCGGCCGGGGAGCCCTCCGCCGCGATGCGGCCGTGGTCCATCACCACCAGCCTGTCGCACAGCTGCTCCGCCTCGTCCATGTAGTGCGTCGTGACGATCAGCGTCGTGCCCTGGGCCTTGAGCCGGAACAGGCGGTCCCACAACAGGTGGCGGGCCTGCGGGTCGAGACCCGTCGTCGGCTCGTCGAGCAGCAGCAGCTCCGGGTCGTTGACCAGCGAACGCGCGATCGTCAGGCGCCGTTTCATGCCGCCCGACAGGGGATCCACCTTGTCGTCGGCCCGGTCGGTCAGCTGGGCGAACTCCATCAGCTCGGCGGCTTTCCGCTTGGCCACCGCCCGCGACAGCCCGAAATACCGGGCGTAGACGATCAGGTTCTCCCGGACCGTCAGCTCCACATCCAGGTTGTCCAGCTGCGGCACCACACCCAGGCGCGCGCGGATCCGCGGACCGGCGACGTCCGGGTCCTGCCCCAGCACCCGCAGGTCGCCGTCGCTCCTCGGGGACACGCACGCGATCATCCGCATGGTCGACGACTTCCCGGCGCCGTTCGGGCCGAGGAAGCCGAACGCCTCGCCGCGCCGGACCTCGACGTCGATCCCGCGCACGGCCTCGAACCCGCCGAACCGCTTCACCAGTGCCTTGGCCTGCACCAGCGCCGGTTCCTGCTCCTCCGTCTGATCCACACCCCGACGATAGGACCCGCCACCGACAAAAACCGAACGGTTTAGCCGCGAACGGTCGAAACCAGCGTTTTCGTCACCCCGTTGACCGTCACCGACAGCTTGGCGACGCCCGGGCGCAGTGCCGTCAGCACCCCGGTCGACGGGTCGAACGACGCGACGTCCCACGGCGCGGGCGGCCAGGTCCCGGACACGATGTGCGTGCCCCACGCCCCCGTCCAGTCCGCGCTGACCGGGTACGACACCGGGACGTCGCGGGTGCCTTGGCGCAGCGTCGCGCGGACGTCGGCGTGCGCACCCCGGGAAAGCTCGGCCGGACCCGCCAGAGCCAGCGAGTCGACGTTCGGCCGGGTCTCGAACCGGACCGGCTGCGCGCGGTCGGCCGGGTCGACGCGCAGCAGCGTCCAGCCGACGAACCCGCCGTCGCCCGGCGCGGCCGCGGGTGTCTTGCCCGAGTTGCCGTTGACCAGGTAGGGCACACCGTCCACACGCGACAGTGAGAACACGCCCGCGTGCGAGGCGATCGACGCCGCGGGCTTTCCGGACGTCTGCTCGAAGCCGGTCAGCCAGCCGGTCAGCAGCGCGGCCTCCTTCGGGTCGGCGAGCTGGGAGTTCCCGGTCGGGCTCGGGTCCTTCACCGGGTGGTGCATCGCGACGACGACCCCGCGCACGTTCCGGTCGGCCGCCGCCGAATCGAGCGCCGAGCGCAGCAGCCGGACCTGGTCGAACCCGCCGGCCCGCAGCGATCCGCGCGAGGAGTCGAGCAGCACCAGCCGGATCCCGCGCAGGTCGACGACGCGGTGGGTGTCGCCGAAGACCGCCTGGAAGTTGGCCAGCCCGTTGCCGCCCTCGGCCTCGTGGTTGCCCGGCACGTAGTACCAGGGCGCCTTGCCGTCCAGCTCCTCGGAAATCACCCGCCGCGCGAGCGTGAAGTCGGGCGGGGTGCCGCGGTCGACGAAGTCGCCGTTGATCAGCACCAGGTCCGGCTTCGCGGCGACGGCCTCGCGCAGCGCCCGCCGCGCTTGGGCGACCAGCGGGCCCGCCGGGTCGTCGGCGGTGAACTGCGCGTCGCTGACGACCGCGACGCGCAGGCCGCCGGTCAGGACGCCGTCGGTGACCAGGGCCGGGTCGCGCGGCGCCGGGTCCGCGGGCACCGTCGCCGACGGCGCCACCTCGAACGTCAGGTCGTCGAACACCAGCCGGCCCTCGTACTGCTGGTCCGGCATGTTTTCGACGGCGTAGAACCGGGCCAGCCGCTGGCCGTCGGGCAGTCCGGCCGGCACCGCGGCGGCGACGTAGCGCCAGCCCGTCCAGTCCACGCTCAGCGCAAGGTCCACAATGGACGCGACGTTCGCGCCGTCGCGCAGTTCCGCCCGCAGCCAGGCGCCCTTGCCGTCTCCGTTCACCCACACGCCGATCTTCTGCGTGCCCTTCGGCACCGGCAGCGCCGCGGACGGCGTCACGTAGGCGGCTCGCGTCGCGGTCGTGCCGGTGAGCCGGTAGTCCAGCGCGAGACCGGCGCCGCCGTCCCGCCCGGGCGCCGCGGACAGCGCCGCGCCGACGACCGCCGGGAACACCGTCGCGGTCCAGCCCGCCGGGCCGTCCAGTGGCGCCGCGACCTGGGCGACCGTGCCCACGGACGCGGCGAGGTGGGTGGTCAGGCCCGCGGCCGTCGCGGTGATCGCGGAGGCGCCGGACGCGGTCAGCGCCGTCACGGAGTAGCCGTCGCCCGCCGGGGTCACGCGAACGACCGAGTGGTCGTAGTCGAGCTTCACGTCGTCGGCCTCCAGCCAGGTGCCGTAGCCGTCGGCGTCGTAGCCGTACACCTTGAACGTGCTGGTCGCGCCGGCCGCCGACAGCGCCACCTGCTCGGTGCTCGTGCCGAGCCGGACCGGCTTGCCCAGCACCGAAAGCGCCGTCTTCCCGGACGCCCGGCCGGACTTCGCGACGACGTCGACCCCGCCGGGGCCGTGGCCCGTGACGACCCCGTGCGTCACGGTGGCGCGCCGGGGATCGGACGTCGTCCAGCGCGGTTCGGCGGCGACCGCGGCGCCGGTCTCGTCGTGGCCGTCGGCGACCAGGTGCCGGGTCAGGCCGGTCAGGACGCGGGTCGCGTCCGCCGTCGCGACGGCGGGCGCGGGCGCGAACGCCGTCAGCCGCCCGCTGCCGGGGGCCGTGCCGAAGCCGATCCCGTTGGGCACCAGGCGTTCCCCGCCATCGGACGGCGAGTTGCGGATGCTCGGCGCCGCCTCGCCTTCGTTGCGGGCCAGCAGGGTCGACGAGCCGCCGCCGTCGAGGTTGATGGCGTCGTCGGCGCCGAGGCTCTTCATGTGCCGCGCCAGTTCCAGCTCGGTCATGCCGCGGCTGTCGGCCTGCCGTCCGTCCACAGTGGCCAGCCACAGTTTCGTGCCGTCGGCGGAGAACCCGACCGCGGTCCGCGGGTGCATCGCGACGTTGTCGACGGGCTGCACGACGCCGTCGCGCAGCAGGACTTCGTTGCCGCCCACCGCGACCGCGATCTTCCCGGCGTCGGTGCGCGGCGCGTAGGTGACGCCGACCGCGTCGCCCGGTTGCAGCGCGGCGAGCGCGTCCGCACCGGCTTCGCGGGCCAGCAGCACCGTCGTGCCCGCCGCGATCGGGCCGTCCGCCGGCGCGGTGCGCACCTGCGTGACGACGCCGCCGCGCAGCTCCACCTCGAGGACCCGCGTGGCTCCGGCCACGGACGTCGCGCGGCCGGACGCGCCCCACAACGGCGTGTAGACGCCGATCGCGTCGCGGTCCAGGACGGGACTGTTGAAGTTCGTCGCCTCGACCGCACCACCGGGCAGCGTCACGGTCGCCTCGAGGAACACCGAAGCCAGCCGGGCCTTGCCCTCGTCGGTGATCGACGCCGTGAGGTTGTGCCCCGACGCGGGCGCGGTCTGCAGCTGCCCGTGGTCGACGCCGACGCCGATCGGCGCGCCGGTGGCGTTGATGTCGAAGAAGTCGCCGTTCACTCCGGCGACCGCGCCGGCGCGCGCGACCTGCTGCGAGAGCGGCGTGCGCGCGGAAACCGTACCCGGGCTGAGGTACGTCGGCCGGAGCACCTTGCTGCCCAGGTCGACGGCGAGGGTGTCGCCGCGGATCCAGCCCGCCGGGTCGTACCGGTCGAACTGGGTGAGGTCCAGGCCGGGCGCGACCTCGGTGGTGGCGCTGCCGGTGACGAGGCCGTCGTCGGGGTCCGCGGCGGCGAAGGTCGCCGGGCCTTCGTGGGCCGACGACGCGGCGGGCGCGGCCTCGATCGGCGGCGTGCCCAGCGGTGCCGCGAGCGGATCGGCGTGGGCGGGGACGACGAGCACCGACGCGAACAGCGAGATCAGCGCGCCGGAAAGCACCATGCGTGACTTCTTCACCGGGTACCCCAGTATCGAGTGAGAGTGAGCCGGACCAGCACAGCGCAGCGACGCGGCCACGGGAAGGCTTCGCGGTGAACGCCGCCTGAATGGTCTAGAACAGCTACCGCGTCAGGCCGTGAACGGTGCCCGGAGGAACTGTTCGGCGGTCGCGGTGTCGCCGGTGAGACGCGGCGAGGGGGCCGTGCGCTTCCACAGGTGCAGCAGGAGGTCCTGCGCCGTGGCCTCGGCAGTCGCGACGGAGCCGGTGGCCGGACCGAGGGCAGGTGGTTCACCCGGGTGCAGCGTCCAGGCGTCGCCGGTGTCGGTGGTGCGCAGCGCGAGGGGCGCGGCCAGCGGCGGCGGGGCGTGCCAGCGGGTGACGCGCGGGAGCCAGGCGGTGAGGACCTCGTCGACGCCGTCCGCGGCGACCGCCGGGTCGAGCGCGACGGCGGTGCCGGCCGCGGCGTGCGCGTCGGCCAGGTGGACGGCGGTTTCGTGGACCTGACGGCGGAACCAGAAGGCCTTGACCTTCCCGGTGCCCGCGAAGTGCCAGCAGGGGTCCTCGGGGGTGGCGGCTTCGAGCGCGTCCACCAGCTGCCGGGCGCTTGCGGCGTACCAGGACACGAGGTCGGCACCCGGGTCGTCGGCGAAGCTCTGCCGTTGCGATTCACCGGTGGTGACGACGGCAGCGGCCCAGCGGTGCACGTTGCCCAGGTGCGTGGCGAGGTCGGCGAGGGTCCAGCCCGCGCAGTCCGGCACCGGCGCGGCCGGGTCGGCGGCGCGCAGGACCTCGGCGAACCCGCCGGTCAGCTCCCGCAGCACGGGCAGGTAGTCACGGGCCGGGAACGGCATCGTCGTCATCGGGTCTCCGGGGCGGGCCGGGGCCACCCGAGGGTGGCCCCGGGGCCGATCACAGGTCGGGGAACCAGAGCTTCAGCTCGCGCTCGGCCGAATCCGCCGAGTCCGAGCCGTGGACCAGGTTGTACTGGGTCTCCAGGGCGAAGTCGCCGCGGATGGTGCCCGGGGTGGCCTTCTCGACCGGGTCGGTGCCGCCGGCCAGCTGGCGGAACGCGGGGATGGCGCGCGGGCCCTCGACGGCGAGCGCGACCAGCGGGCCCGACGTGATGAACTCCAGCAGCTCGCCGAAGAACGAACGCTCCTTGTGCTCGGCGTAGTGCTCCTCGGCCAGGGCCTGGGGCACAGTGCGCAGCTCGAGGGCGACGAGCTTGAGGCCCTTGCGCTCGATCCGCGAGATGACCTCGCCGACGAGGCCGCGCGCGACGCCATCGGGCTTGACCAGGACCAGCGTGCGTTCAGTCACGACGGAATTTCTCCTTGTTGCGGTTGCGTGTCGGTGCGCGGAGCCTAGCCGACCCCCTCGGCCGCCTCCGTAGTCGTGGTCACAAACCGGGCAGCCGGGACGGTGGTGTGAAAAAGCCGTGAAGGCGTTTCCTGCCGTCGAGCGCCGAAGAGTCGTTGTGCCGCTTCGATTCGCGCAGCGCCAAGGGAAAGTCCCGTTGCCCCGCGCCGGAGCCGGGCCGGCCGATGCTCGTTCACGGTGGGGCGAGGCGGATGAGGACGACGTCGCGTCCGGAGCGGACGGCCCGGTTCGCCGGCCGGAGCGAGCCCGCTTGCCGCCCTGAAGAGCAGATTTCACCAGAACGAACCGGTCACCGGCCACTCACCGTGCGCAACATCGGCCCTCGGCGCGGACGCGGAAGACAGCGCGCCGGTGTCGCGAAGGCGACCCTCGCCGAGAGCCGGCCCACCCGAAGTCGCGAGGCTCCGCCGTGTCCTGTTCACGACATTGGCCCTACTGTGGGTAAGACCGCTACGGCAAGTAGCCCAACGGATCTAGGCCATAAGGCGAAAGAGTGACGTGTGTCACCTAGTCAAGTATTGATCACACCCGTTGTGAGCGAGCTGTCGCCTTCTCTACAGTGGCCCGCGTGGCTCCCGAGAATGAGTCACACACTCCCATCGGATTCGGTACACCAACCGCCACATTCTTCAAGGAGCAGGCCTTGCTTGGAAACGCCATGAGCAGAGGCCGGGTTCGCACTCGCCGCACCACGCTCGGGCTCGCCCTCGTCGTCGCGGCCGCCACGGCCCTCACCGGCTGCAGCGCGCTCGGCTCGGACAGCTCGAACACCTCGTCGTCCGGGGGCGGCGGCCTGGAGAAGACCAAGATCAAGGTCGCGATCCTGCCCACCATCGACACCGCCCCGCTGTGGCTCGCCCAGGACGGCGGCTACTTCAAGGCCGAGGGCCTCGAGGTGGAAGCCGTCACGGCCGCGAGTGGCCAGGCGTCCATGACCAAGGCGATCTCCGGCGAGGCCGACATCGCGATCTCGAGCTACATGCCGTTCTTCGTCGCGAAGAGCACCGGCGCGGCCGACCTGCAGTTCGTCTCGGACGCGACGTCGATCAGCCCGAAGTCCTTCGCGATCGTCACCGTGCCGAACTCGCCGGTGAAGACGATCAACGACCTCGCCGGCAAGCGGATCGCGATGACCGCCAAGAACACCGCGAGCGACCTGCTGGCCAAGTCCCTGATGAAGGACCACGGCGTCCCCATCGACAAGGTGAACTGGACCCAGATCCCGTTCCCGAACGTCGCGGCGGCCCTGGCGGCGGGTCAGGTCGACGCGGCCCTGCTGCCCGAACCGTTCCTGTCGCAGGCCGCCAAGACCGCCGGCGCGATCCCGGTCGTCGACGTCAACACCGGCGCGACGCAGGACTTCCCGCTGTCGGGCTACGCCTCGACCAAGAAGTGGGTGCAGGCCAACCCGAAGACGCTCGCCGCCTTCCAGCGCGCACTGGCCAAGGCCACCAGCGACACCGCCGCGGACCGGTCCAAGATCGAGCCGATCCTGGTCAAGTACGCCAAGATCGACGAAGGCACCGCGAAGCTGCTCAACCTGCCCGCCTTCACCGCCAAGCTGGACCCCCGGCGCCTCCAGCGCGTGCCCGACCTGATGCTCCAGATGGGCGCGATCACGACCGCGGTGGACGCCTCGTCGATGATCGCCCCCCAAGCGGGCAGCTGAGCTAGCGGAACCGCTCGGCGAAAAAGGCCGGCCCGGCCGACTTCCTCCCGCTCGGGAGGTCGTCGGCCGGGCCGGCCTTTTCGGTGGGACCGAAGGAACTACCGCGTCAGTACGGCGACTTCTCCGCCGAGGTGACGCGGATGTGCACCAGCGTCGGACGCGAGTCGGCCAACGCCGCCGTCAGGCCGGGGACCAGGCCGGAGGGCTCCGTGATCGTCACGCCCTGGCAGCCCATGCTCGAGGCCAGCGCGGCGAAGTCGATGCCGCCCAGCACGGTGCCCGGCAGCTTCCCGCCGCCGATCGAGTCGCCGAAGATGCGGACCGCGGCGTACTCCGTGTTGTCCAGGATCAGGATCGTCACCGGGAGTTCCTGGCGCGCGGCGGTCCAGAGGGCCTGGATGCCGTACATGCTGGAGCCGTCGCCGACCACGCCGATCACCTTGCGGTCCGGCCGGGCGAGCGCCGCGCCGACCACACCCGGGACGCCGTACCCGAGCGTGCCGCTGGCGACCGTGAGGAAACCCGTGTCGGTCGAGGCGATCGGCAGGTGGTCGTGCAGGACACCGCGGTGGCTCGGCGCCTCCTCGACGACGATCGCGTTGTCCGGCAACAGGTCCGCGAGCGTCGAGTAGACGAACTCACCGGTCAGCGTCTCGCCGCTCGGCTTCGCGGGACGCTCCAGCGGCGCGGGCGCGGGCCGGCTCGTCTCACCCACGGCGTCGACGACCGCGCGGATACCGAGCTTCAGCGTGGCGCGGATCCCGGTGCCTTCGAACGCGCGCGCGAGGATCTGCTCGTCGTCGCTGAGGATGAACAGCGGCGGCAGCGGAGCTTCCCCGCGGCCGCGGTCGACGTGGTAGGTGAAGGCGGGCGCGCCGAGCACGACGACGAGGTCGTGCTGCGCGAGCCGGTCGGAGACGGCGCCGCGCTCGGGGTCGAGGAAGCCTTGGAACAGCGGGTGGTTCTCGGGGAACGAGCACCGGGACGACATCGGCGCGACCCACACGCCGGCGTTGACGCGCTCGGCGAGGGCGATCGTCTCTTCGACGGCGCCGTCCTGGTCGACGGCCCCGCCGACGACGATGGCGGGCCGTTCGGCGGCCTCCAGCGCGGCGGCGAGTTCGGCGACGGCCTCGGGATCCGGTGCGAAGCCCCGGATCCGCGCCCGGTTGATCATCGGGCGTTCGGTGGTGGCGGTCCAGTCGTCGGCCGGGACGGACACGAAGACCGGACCGGACGGCGCCTGCGTCGCGATGTGGTAAGCGCGGGCGAGCGCGGCCGGGACGTCTTCGGCGGTCGCGGGCTCGATCGACCACTTCACGTACGGCTTCGGGAATTCGGGGGCGTCCATGGCGCCGAGGAACGGATCGTGCGGCAGCAGGGAGCGGCTCTGCTGGCCGGCGACGACGATCAACGGCGTCCGGTTCTTGTACGCGGTGTAGAGGCTGCCGAGCCCGTGCCCCACCCCGCCCGCGGAGTGCAGGTTGACGAGCACGGCCTTGCGCGCGGCCTGGGAGTAGGCCTCGGCCATCGCCACAACGGCGGACTCCTGCAGGCCGAGGATGTAGTCGAAGTCGTCCGGCCAGTCGGTCAGGAACGGGACTTCGGTCGTGCCGGGATTGCCGAACACCGTGGTGAGGCCGAGGTCGCGGAGGAGTTCACGGGTGGCGTCCAGCACCGTACGCTTGATCATGCCCACAGACTAACGCTTAGCCTTGCGAAGGAAAGCCCCCAAAAGGCCGCCCCGACGCCGGTGAGCGGGCGATCCGCTCCGGACGCGCCGCCCGGATCCCGGGGGATTTCCCCCATGTCGCGCGAGCTCGCCGTCGGTAGCGTGGCGAGCACGACAAGGGGGTCAGATGAGACCATTCGGGAAAACCCTGGCGGTGCTGACTGCGGCACTCGCCGCCACCACGCTGGGCACCGGGATCGCGGACGCGGGCCAGGACGGCGGCAGGGCCGTCCTCCGCTACACCGAACACGGCGTCCCGCACATCGTCGCGAAGGACTTCGCCGGGCTCGGTTACGGGTACGGCTTCGCGGCGGCGACCGACAACGTCTGCGAGCTCGCGAACATCTACCTGACGGTGACCGCGCAGCGTTCGAAGTACTTCGGCCCGGAGGGCGAGGGGTACCCGTCCCTGTCCGAAGCGGGCAGCAACCTGCACAGCGACCTGTTCTTCCAGCGGATCAACGACTCCCACGTCGTCGACCGGCTGGTCGCGCAGCCCGCGCCGCTCGGGCCGCGGCGCGAGGTCCGCGACATCGTCTCCGGCTACGTCCGGGGGTTCAACGCCTACCTCGCCCGCACCGGCCGGGCCGGGATCTCCGACCCGGCCTGCCGCGGCGCGGACTGGGTCCGGCCGATCACCGAGCAGGACTTCTACCGGCACTACTACGCCATCGCGATCACCGGCGGACAGGGCGCGATCACCGACGGCCTGTTCACCGCGCCACCCACCACGAGCGCGACACCGGCCCCCGGCACGGCGGATCAGCTCGCGACGCGCGTCCGGGAGACGCTCGGCGGCGGCGGGCTCGGCAGCAACGGGATCGCGATCGGCGCCGACAGCACCGCGGCCGGCAAGGGCAGTGTGCTGCTCGGCAACCCGCACTACCCGTGGCACGCCGGGCGCCGGTTCTGGCAGAGCCAGCTGACCATCCCGGGCCGGTTCGACGTGGCCGGCGCGAGCCTGCTCGGCATGCCGTTCATCCAGATCGGGCACACCGCCGACGCGGCCTGGACGCACACCGTGTCCACGCCGATCACCTTCGGCCTGTTCGAAGTGCCGCTGAAGCCCGGCGACCCGACGACCTACCTGGTCGACGGCAAGGCCGAGAAGATGACTTCGCGCGACGTCTCGGTCCAGGTGCGCCAGGCCGACGGCTCGCTGAAGCCGGTCCGGCAGACGTTCTGGTCGACGCGGTACGGGCCGGTGATCGGCGACGTCGCCGGGATCCCGGTGCCGTGGACGGCGAAGTCGGCGTACGCGGTGCGCGATGCCAACGCGACGAACCTGCGCGGCCTCAACACCTGGTTCGAGCTCGACCAGGCGCGCAGCACGGCGGACATCACCCGCGCGCTGAGCAGCACCCAGGGGGTGCCGTGGGTCAACACCATCGCCACCGACCGGGCGGGCCACGCGCTGTACTCCGACGTCCAGGTCGTCCCGCACGTCACTGATGAGCAGGCGAAGACGTGCAGCACTCCGCTGGGGCAGCAGACGTTCCCGGCCGAAGGACTGTCCATCTTGGACGGTTCGAAGTCGTCGTGCGGCTGGGGTTCCGACCCCGGCGCGGTGGAGCCGGGCATCTTCGCGCCGTCGCGGCTGCCGCAGCAGCAAAGCCGGGACTACGAGCTGAACACGAACGACAGCGCGTGGCTCGCGAACGCGGCCACCCCGATCACCGGCTACCCGCGGATCGCCGGCGACATCGGCACCGAACGCTCACCGCGGACCCGGGAAGCGCTGCTGAGCGCCGAAAAGGGCGGGTTCACGACGGACTCGATGAAGCAGCTGCTCTTCGCCGACCACAGCCTGCTCGCCGACCTGACGGCGGCGGACCTGGCGAAGCTGTGCGCGTCGTTCCCCGGCGGGCAGGCCCCGTCGTCGACCGGCCCGCAGCCGGTCGGGCCCGCGTGCGCGGCCCTGGCGAAGTGGGATCACACGTACTCGCTCGACAGCCGCGGTTCGCTGCTGTTCCACCGGTTCACCGTCCGGCTCGGCGGCGCGGCGCGGTTCACCGTGCCGTTCGACCCGAAGGCCCCGGTGACCACACCGAACACGCTGAACACGGCGGATCCCGGCGTGCAGAAGGCGTTCGGGGACGCGCTGGCCGACCTCGGCAAGGCCGGGCTCGCGCCGGACGCGCCGCTGCGGGACGGCCAGGCCGTCACCCGCAATGGCGAGCGGATCCCGATCCACGGCGGACCGGGGCAGCTCGGCATCCTCAACGTGATGACGCCGCTGTGGGACCCCTCGCGTGGGGTCGTCGACATCCAGCACGGGTCCAGCTACATCCAGGTGGTCGGGTTCAGCGGGCACGCGTGCCCCGACTCCTCGACGGTGCTGACCTACTCGCAGTCGGCGAACCCGAAGTCGCCGTACTTCAGTGACCAGACGAAGCTCTACAGCCGGGGTCAGTGGGTGAAGGACCGCTTCTGCGAAGCCGACATCCTGCGCTCCCCCGCGCTGCGGGTCGTCGTCCTGCGGTGAGTCAGGGCTGGGGCTGCTGCTGGCTCGCGAGGGTGCCGGCCGCCAGCCGGCGGGCGACGTCCTTGCGCAGCCACAGCAGCCACAGCCAGACCGCCAGGAAGATCACGCCCAGCACGGCGATCGCGGGCAGCCAGAACACCAGCGCGATCAGCACGACCTGCAGCGCGAGGAGCACCGGGACCGTCCACGGCCGCTTGACGAACCCGCAGAGGACGACGTGCAGGAGCGCGACGCCCAGCACGGTCCAGCCGGTGCCGGTGCCGATCCCGCCGCCCAGCTTGTTCACCACCGGCAGCGCGAGGGCGACGGTGATGCCCTCCAGGATCAGCATCCCCGACATCACGCCGCGGAACCCCTTCATCGGGTCCTTCGGCTTCGGTGCGGTTTCCGTGGTTTCCGGGGTCTCACTCACGCCGGCTCCTTCCCGAACAGCGTGCGCGCCTCGCCCGCGGTGACGACCGAGCCGGTGACCAGCACGCCGCCGCCCGCGAGGGCCTCTTCGGGGTCGTCACTGCTCTCCACCAGCGCGATCGCCGTCTCCACGGCGGTCTGCAGATCGGTCTCGGCGACGACCCGGTCTTCCCCGAAGATCGAGATCGCCAGGTCGTTGAGCTCTTCCAGCGGCATCGACCGCGGGGACGAGTTGCGTGTGACGACGACGTCGGACAGCACCGGCTCCAGCGCGTCGAGGATGCCGCGCGCGTCCTTCTCGGCCATCACGCCGACGACGCCGACCAGGCGGCGGAAGGCGAACTCCTCGGCCACGGTCGCGGCCAGCGCGCGGGCGCCGTGCGGGTTGTGCGCGGCGTCGAGCAGCACGGTCGGCGCCGCGCGGACCCGCTCGACCCGGCCCGGGTTCTCGACCTCCGCGAACGCCTCGCGCACGGCCTCCATGACCAGCTGCTTGTCTTTGCCCGCACCGAAGAACGCCTCGACCGCGGCCAGCGCGAGCGCGGCGTTCTGGGCCTGGTGGGCGCCGTGCAGGGGCAGGAAGATCTCGTCGTAGACGCCGCCGAGGCCCTGCAGCTTCAGCATCTGCCCGCCGACGGCGATCTCGCGCTCGAGCACGCCGAACTCGCTGCCGGCGCGCGCCACCGCGGCGTCGACCTCGACGGCGCGGTCCAGCAGCACCTTCAGGACCTCGGGGTCCTGCTCGGCGATCACCGCGACGGACCCGGGCTTGATGATCCCGGCCTTCTCCTTGGCCGCGCCGAGGATGTCGGGGCCGAGGTACTCGATGTGGTCGAGGCCGATCGGCGTGATGACGGCGATCTCGGCGTCCGCGACGTTCGTCGCGTCCCAGGCGCCGCCCAGGCCGGCTTCGACCACCGCGGCCTCGACGGGCGCGTCGGCGAAGGCGGCGAAGGCCATCCCGGTGAGGATCTCGAACTTGCTCATCGCCACGCCGTCCGCGGCGGCACCGTCCACCATGGCCACGTACGGCGCGAGGTCGTGCCACAGCTCGGCGTAGCGCGCGGCGGAGATCGGGTGGCCGTCGAGCGCGATCCGCTCGGTGACCAGCTGCAGGTGCGGGCTGGTGTAGCGGCCGACACGCAGGCCCATCCGGGTCAGCAGCGCGTCGATCATCCGGGCGGTGGAGCCCTTGCCGTTCGTGCCGGCCACGTGCAGCACCGGGTAGCCGCGGTTCGGCTCGCCCAGCAGCTGGACCAGCGCGGAGATGCGGGCCAGCGACGGCTCGATCTTCGTCTCCGGCCAGCGCTGGTTCAGCTCGGCCTCGACGGCCATCAGCTCACGGCGGGCCTCGGGGCCGTCCGGGTGGCCGTACGCCTCGGGTATGCCCTGGTCGTCGAGTTCGTGCAGCTCGGCGTCCTCGGCGGTGATCATGTCGGGCACCGGGCCGGTGGCGAGGTTGTCGCCCAGCTGGCCGATCCCGCCGATCCCGCCGCGCGCGCCGCCACCCGCGTCGAACGCGGTGTCCCGCGCGTTCAGCTCGGGGTCGGTGTCGTCGTCGTCCTCGTACCCCTGGGCGCCCAGCTCGTCGACGCCCGCGAAGCTGTCCAGATCCGACAGGTCCGGCCTGCGACCTGTCTCATCCTGCGGCACTGAATCTC
The DNA here is from genome assembly GCF_036104975.1 of Amycolatopsis sp. NBC_00355. Classification (GTDB taxonomy): domain Bacteria; phylum Actinomycetota; class Actinomycetes; order Mycobacteriales; family Pseudonocardiaceae; genus Amycolatopsis. The sequence continues at coordinate 4,166,945 of NZ_CP107982.1, forward strand.
CTCCGGCCTGGGGTTTTCGCACTTGCCCGTCGAGTCTACGTGCGCGATTGGTGGCACTCTCGACGCATGCCGTTCAACCACAACGACCACTACCACCCGCTGCTGCTGGACCAGCTGCCGCCGGGGCCGGGGATCGCGCTGGACGTCGGCTGCGGCACCGGCCGGTTCGCGCGGCGGCTGGCCGCGACCGGGATGGCGGTGGAGGCCCTCGACGTGTCGGCGGCCATGGTGGAAGCGGCGTCGGGCCTCGGGTCGCCGGGCCCGGGCAAGATCGTCTACCGGCAGGCGGACGTCACCACCGACGACCTGCCGGAGCAGCACTACGACTACATCTCGTGCCTCGCGTCCCTGCACCACGTGCCGTTCGGCACGGTCACCAAGCTGCGCCGCGCCCTGGTGCCGGGCGGGGTGCTCGTGGTGCTGACCCCGGCCCGGCCGAGCGGCCCGCGGGACTGGCTGCGGGAGCTGGCGGCGGTGCCCGCGAACGCGCTGGCCCGGCTGGTCGTCTACGCCGGCGAGCGGCTCAACGGCGGCGGGGACGACGGGCCACGGGCCCCCACGCAGGCCCGGTTCCCCTCGGTCGCCGAGGTGCGGCGCGACGCGGCCCGGCTGCTGCCCGGGAGCACGGTCCGGCCCTTGCTGTTCTGGCGCACCCTGATCACTTACCGTGAGCCAGAAGTCGATCACCCGTTGTGACACCACGGGCGGGTGAAGTCCGCCCCCGCACCACCCCGTGCTCGCTAGATGTGGAGGGAGTTTTTCTCAGAACAGAACGGGGTTTTCATGCGCATCACCCGGCTGCTCGTCGCCGTCGTCTCGGCAGCCATCCTGCTTCCCGCGTCCGCCACCGCGGCGTCGGCGGCGCTCTCGGTTTCTCGCATCCACCACTACGTCGCTCTCGGCGACTCCTACACCTCGGGGCCGTTCATCCCGGTCCAGCGGACCGACCCGCTCGGCTGCGGGAGGTCGACGGCGAACTACCCGTCGGTGCTGGCGGACGCGCTCCGCGTCGGCGACTTCGACGACGTCAGCTGCGCCGGCGCCGACACCACGAACATGACCCGGCCGCAGTCGGTGCCGTTCAACGGCACCAACCCGCCCCAGCTGGGCGCCCTGCGGATCGACACCGACCTGGTCACCCTCGGCATCGGCGGCAACGACTTCGGCGTCTTCGGCGGCATCGTCGGGACGTGCCCGGGCCTGCGGGCCGGCGACCCGACCGGCAGCCCGTGCGAAGAGCACTTCACGCCCAACGGCGTCAACACGGTGAAGACGGCCATCGGGAACATCGAGCCGCGCGTCGAGGCCGTGCTCGCCGCCATCCACCAGCGCTCGCCGGGCGCGCGGGTGCTGGTCGTCGGCTACCCGCGGATCGCGCCGCCGAGCGGCTACTGCCCGGACGTCCTGCCGTTCGCCGACGGCGACTACGGCTGGCTGAACGAGGTCGAGCAGGAGCTGAACCAGGCCCTGTCGGACGCCGTCGACGCGGACGGCAAGGCCACCTACGTGGACACGTTCGGCCCGTCCCGCGGGCACGACGCCTGCGCCCGCGGCGGCTCGGCGTGGATCAACGGCAAGAACCAGAACGTCTTCGCCGCGGCGGCCTACCACCCGCTGAAGGCAGGCATGGCCGGTGTGGCCGCGGTGGTGCTCAAGCAGGCCCGCTGATTCGCGCGTGAGGGGCACCCTCAGGGACTCTGCGTCCCTGAGGGTGCCCCTCACGGCTTTCGGTCAGACGGAGACCGTCGCGGACACGAAGTCCAGGACCAGCTGGGCGAACTCGTCGGGCAGCTCGGCCGGGGCGCCGTGGCCGGCGTCGATCGTGGCGGCGCGGGCGCCGGGGATCGCCGCCAGCAGGTCGCGCTGCTGGTGGGCCGTGACGATCCGGTCGTGCGCGCTGCCGAGCACCAGCGTCGGCGCGGTGATGGCGCCGAGCACCGGCCGGAGGTCGACGTGACGGTCGGCTTCGGTCTGGCGATCGGTGCCCGGCTGGATCACCTTCGCGAGGTCCGCGACCAGCGCTTCGTTGCCCGCCGCGGTCGCCGTGGACCAGTAGCGCGGGCCGAACGCCATCAGCGGCAGCATCCGGGCGAACGCCGCCGGGCCGTCGGCCAGGAGCTCCAGCCAGTAGCGGAACTCGGCGTCCTGGCGGACGTCGGTGACCGGCCAGGCCGCGTGCAGCACGGCGGAACGCACGCGGTCCGGGTGGGTGCCGGCCAGGTGCGCGGCCACGACGGCGCCGAGCGAGTGCCCGACGACGTGCGCGGCCGCGACCCCGGCGTCGTCCAGCACGGCCAGCACCTCGGCGGCCAGATCGGCGACGTCGACCGGCCCGCCGTGATCGGTGGTCAGCCCGGAGCCGGAGAAGTCCGGGGCGAACACGGTGAAGCGGTCGCGGGCGAGCGCCGTCAGCGGCCCCCACTGCTCGCGGGACGCGGCCGTGCCGTGGAGCAGGAGCAGCGCGGGACCGCGGCCGTCGACGTCGTAGTGCACGGCGGCTTCCCCGCCGGCGAGGGTCACGGGGACGGTGGGCATGGCTTTCCTTCCTCAGACGGCGACGGGGAGGGCGGCGCGCAGGGCCGCGGTGAACGCGCGGGGGTTCTCCTGGTGCGGGATGTGCCCGCAGCCGGCGATGACGTGCACCCGCGCCCCCGGCGTGGCGGCCGCGCAGCTGCGCGGGACCTCCAGGGGGATCTCGGTGTCGAGCTCACCGTGCAGGTAGGCGATCGGGACGGTCAGCTGCGGCAGCCGCGGCCGCGGGTCGTACGTCGTCACCTCGGTGAACAGGTCGTCGCTGTAGACGCTCGAGTCCGCCAGCTGCCGCACGGTCCAGTCGACCACGCCCGGCGAGACACCCGGGGCGAACCAGCTCGGCACCCATTCCGCGAGGGTGCCGATCCGGTCGTCGGCCATCCGTTCGCGCAGGTCGAGGACCTTTTCCCGCATCGCGGCCGCGGGCCAGTAGGCCGGCCCGTCGACCGCGACGACACCGCCGACGAGCTCGGGGCGGGCCAGGGCGACCTCGGTGGCGAAGACCGCGCCGAACGAGGAGCCGACGATCACGGCGCCTTCGATCCCCAGCTCTTCGATCACCGCGGCGACGTCGGCGGCCAGGCCGTCGATCGTGTTGCCCTCGAGCGGGTGATCCGACTTGCCGCACCCGCGCCAGTCGAGGGTGACGACGCGGTGGTCGCGCACCAGGTCGGGCAGGCAGGACTGCCAGGCGCGGCCGCTGGTCCCCCAGCCGTGCAGGAGCAGCAGGGCGGGGCCGGTTCCGGCGTCTTCGTAGTGCAGACGGGTGCCGCGAACGTGCAGGTAGGGCATGTCCGGTTCCTTTCTTCCGGCTTCCAGCCAACCGCCCGGGCGCGGGTTTTCCGATGGGCACTCCGCTCCTACACTGATCACGAACGCTGATGAATGGGGGCACGGTGGAGCTGCGGCAGGTGCGGTACTTCCTCGCGGTCGCCGAGGAGCTGCACTTCGGGCGGGCGGCGGAGCGGCTCCACATCGTCCAGCCCGCGGTGAGCCAGCAGGTGCGGCGCTTGGAACGGGAGCTGGGCGTTTCGCTGTTCGGCCGGACGACGCGGAGCGTGTCGCTGACCGAGGCGGGCCAGCGGTTCCTGCCGCACGCGCGGGCGGTGCTGGCGGCGGCCGATCGCGCGGCCGATTCGGTGGCGGAGTTCCGCGTCTCGGCCACGCTGGTCCGCCTGGGCACGAGCGAAGGCCTCGGCGACCGGCTGGATCTCTTGCTGAACGCGTTCGCCCGTCTCGCGCCTTCGGCTGCGTTGGAGCTGGTCCACGCACCGACAACCCAACGGCTGCAACGCGTCCGCGACGGTTCGCTGGACGCGACGATCGTCCGCGGGTCCTGGCCGGGTTCCGGGCTGGACTTCACTCCCCTGTGGACGGACGAGGTGATGGTCGCCCTGCCCGCGTCGCACCCGCTGGCTTCGTGCGAGGTGGTCGCCTTCGCGGATCTGGCTTCCCTGCCGGCACGCCTGAGCCCGCCTTCACGGAACCAGCCGCTGTACGACCTGGTGCTGTCCTGCTGCCGCGAAGCGGGCTTCGAACCGGTACTGGGCAAGGACTTCACCACCGCACAGGACACCCTGGGTACGCTCGGCTACGGCCGTCCACACTGGACGGTCTTCTACCGCGCGCACGCCAACCTGCTGCCGGTGCCCGGGGTGGCGTTCCGCCCCCTGCGCGACCCGGCACCGCGAATGCCGACGTACCTGGTGACCCGCGCGGACCAGCGGGTGACGCCGGAACTGGTGGCGCTGATCGAAGCCGCCCGCGAGACCGAATCGCGCTGAGCAGCCCCCGTTTTCCACGCTACCGAAGGGGTACGACAATCTCCCGTCGGGAAGCGCATCTTTCCCTAGGAAAGTGGCGTCCGGGGGTTTCGCGAGGCGGCACTTTTCCTACGAAAGTGCCGCCTTTCCACCGTTGGCGTCAGGAAGCCGGGAGGGCGGCCAGGCGGGCGGTGATGCGGTCGATGTCCGCGACCGCCGTTTCCTTGCGGACCTTGATCTTGTCGATCACCGGCGCGGGGGCCTTCGCGATGAACGCCTCGTTGCCGAGCTTGGCCTCCGTCTGGGACAGCTCCTTCTGAGCCGCCGTCAGGTCCTTCTGCAGGCGCTTGCGCTCCGCCTCGACGTCCACCGTGCCCGAGAGGTCCAGTTCCACCGTGACCACGCCGTCCGCCAGGGCCACTTCGAGCGACGCGCTCGCCGCGAACTCGTCCGACGGCGCGGTCAGGCGCACCAGCGACCGGATCGCCTCTTCGTGACCGCCGGTGTAGCCGCCCAAGCGGGCCGCGACCTTCTGGCCCGGCTTGAGGCCCTGGTCGGCGCGGAAGCGGCGGATCTCCGTGGTCAGCTTCTGGACGTCCGCGATGTGCGCGTCGGCGACCGCGTCCGCGTAACCGGCCGCGGGAGCGGGCCACGCCGCGATCACCAGGGACTCGCCGCCGGTCAACGCCGTCCACAGCTTCTCGGTGATGAACGGGATGAACGGGTGCAGCAAGCGCAGCACCGTGTCCAGCACGTGGCCCAGCACCGCGCGAGTGGCGGAAACGCGCGCGTCATCGCCCTGGTACAGCTGGACCTTCGCCAGCTCCAGGTACCAGTCGCACAGCTCGTTCCAGGTGAACTGGTAGAGCGCGCCGGCCACCTTGGCGAACTGGAAGTCCTCGAACAGGCCGTCCACTTCGGACGCCAGCGCGCCGAGGCGGCCGAGGATCCAGCGGTCCGACTCCGTCAGCTCAGCAGCGGGCGGCAGCGGCGCGGCGACCGAGGCGCCGTTCATCATCGCGAACTTGGTGGCGTTCCACAGCTTCGTGCAGAAGTTTCGGGAACCCGCGGCCCACTCGTCGGCCAGCGCCATGTCCGCGCCCGGGTTGGCGCCGCGGGCCAGGGTGAACCGGGTGGCGTCGGCGCCGTAGGCGTCCATCCACTCCAGCGGATCGATCACGTTGCCGCGCGACTTGGACATCTTCTTGCCCTGCGCGTCACGGATGAGCCCGTGCAGGTAGACGTGGTCGAACGGCTGCTGGCCGTCCATCTGCTGCACGCCGAACATCATCATCCGGACGACCCAGAAGAACAGGATGTCGTAACCGGTCGACAGCACGCTGGTCGGATAGAACTTGGCCAGGTCCTCCGACTCGGAGGGCCAGCCCAGCGTCGACATCGGCCACAGGCCCGAGGAGAACCAGGTGTCCAGGACGTCCGGGTCCTGCGTCCAGCCCTCGCCCGACGGCGGCTGCTCGTCCGGTCCGACGCAGACGACTTCGCCGTCCGGGCCGTAGAAGACCGGGATCCGGTGGCCCCACCACAGCTGGCGCGAGATCGTCCAGTCGTGCATGTTGTCGACCCAGTCGAAGTACCGCTTGCCCAGCTCCGGCGGGTGGATCTTGGTGCGGCCGTCGCGGACCGCGTCGCCGGCCAGCTTGGCCAGCTCCTCGACCTTGACCCACCACTGCAGCGACAGCCGCGGCTCGACGACCGTGTCGCAGCGCGAGCAGTGCCCGACGGCGTGCACGTACGGCCGCTTCTCGGCGACGATCCGGCCGAGCTCGCGCAGCGCCGCGACGACCGCGGGCCGCGCCTCGAACCGGTCCAGGCCCTCGAACGGGCCCTTCACCGTGATCTCGGCGCGCTCGTTCATCACCGTGAGCATCGGCAGGTCGTGCCGGCGGCCGATCTCGAAGTCGTTCGGGTCGTGCGCCGGGGTCACCTTGACCGCGCCGGTGCCGAACTCGGGGTCGACGTGCTTGTCGGCCACGATCGGGATGCGGCGGCCGGTGAGCGGCAGCTCGACCGTGGTGCCGACCAGGTGCGCGTAGCGCTCGTCGTCCGGGTGGACGGCGACCGCGGTGTCGCCCAGCATCGTCTCGGCGCGGGTGGTGGCCACCACGATCGCGTCTTCGCCGTCGCCGTAGCGGATCGACACGAGCTCGCCGTCGTCGTCGTTGTGGTCGACCTCGATGTCCGACAGCGCGGTCTGGCAGCGCGGGCACCAGTTGATGATCCGCTCGGCGCGGTAGATCAGGCCCTCGTCGAAGAAGTTCTTGAACACGGTCTGGACGGCCTTCGACAGGTTCTCGTCCATGGTGAAGCGCTCACGCGACCAGTCGACGCCGTCGCCGAGGCGCTTCATCTGGCCGAGGATCCGGCCGCCGTACTCGGCCTTCCACTCCCAGACGCGCTCGACGAACTTCTCGCGGCCCAGGTCGTGGCGCGAAAGCCCTTCCCCGGCGAGCTGGCGCTCGACGACGTTCTGCGTCGCGATGCCGGCGTGGTCCATGCCCGGCAGCCACAGCACCTCGTAGCCCTGCATGCGACGGCGGCGGCTCATCGCGTCCATCAGGGTGTGGTTGAGCGCGTGGCCCATGTGCAGGGAACCGGTCACGTTCGGCGGCGGCAGTACGATCGAGAACGGCGGCTTCTCCGACGAGGCGTCGGCCGTGAAGTACCCGGCCGCTACCCAGCGGTCGTACATCGGTGCTTCCTCGGCGGCCGGGTCCCAGGCACCCGGAAGGTCGGTGGTCTGCTGCGGAGCGTTCTCGGTCACAATGGACAAGTCTACGAACCCGTCACGGCGGGTCACCCAGGGGGAAGGCACTCGGGATGGCACAGCCTCACCAGCCGCAGGATCCGGACGACCGGCGCCTCGAGACGCACCCGGACCTGATGAACCCCGACTGGCAGCGCTACGCCGAGCGGGACGCCTGGCTGGGCGCCAAGAAGGACCTGAGGAAACGCCGCAAGCGCGACCGCCGGACCGGCGGCACCCAGCGGCCCGGCAGCAGCCGGTGGCCCGGGCTGCTCGCCCTGCTGCTGGTCGTCGCGCTGGTCGCGGCGGCCGTCGTCGTGCACCAGGTCCAGGGCGTCGGCGTCAACGAGGACCCGTTCCTGTTCTTCGGCGCCTCACTGCACACTTCCGCGTAACGAACCCGCGCTTCCGTCGATGATCAGTCATCGACTGTGGGGGAAGCACGTGGACGAGGACAACCTGCTCGAAACGCACCCGGATCTGATGGACCCGGAGTGGCGCAAGCACGCCCAGACGGACGCCTGGCTGGGGGCGAAGAGCGACCGGAAGAAGTTCCGCAAGCAGCAGAAGCGCGCCCGGCGGAACGCGCCGTCGCCCGGCCGGGGCCGGCGGTGGGGCCTGATCGCGTTCGTGCTGATCCTGGCGGTGACGACGGCGGTGATCGTCGCTCTCGGCCGTCGCACGCCCGCGAGCGAAGCGGACACGCCGGAAACGCCCGTGCCGACGACGGTCAACCCGACCTCGGTCGCCCAGTACGCGCCGGTGGACCTGAAGCACGCGTATGCGCGGACCCCGGCGGACGTCTGGAAGAAGGGCATCGACGGGATCACCGCCCCCGCGCCGGCCGCGGTGGGGTCGTTCACCGCCCCGCAGGTCGGTGACGCCTACGCGAAGGTCAAGCAGGCGATCACCGCCGCGCGGCTCGACCCCGCCGTGCTCGACCGGCACGACACCAAGGGCGTCCTGACGCTCTTCGCGAAGGACTCCCAGGGCGCCATCGCGAAGGAACTGGGGACCAAGCCCGACTTCTCGGCCTACGTCACCGAGCTGGCCGACGGCTATCACCTGCTCGACCAGGGCCCGCGCACGTTCGGCTCGATGACCGCGAAGGCCGGCGCGAAACCGGGCGAGCTGGTGGTCGACGTCAAGTACGTCACCGCGTACGCCTTCGACAACGTCCACCCCGACGGGCTGCAGGGCCCGTGGGAGATCGTGAGTTTCGTGCGGTCGGACGAGAGCTACGTCGTCCGCCAGGGCAAGAACTTCGCGGCGGGCAGCCGCGGGCTGTGGCCCGGCGACGGCGGGGGGAGCTTCTACGACTCGATCGGCTGCGAGGCGCTCAAGCAGGGTTATCTCGCGCCCGCTTACGCCAACCCGGACCAGCCCGGGCTGCCCGGCGACGACCAGGACGTGCCGGGCGCCTACGACCCGAGCCTCCCCATGCCCGACGTCCACGGCTGCAAGGACTGACCTCCCGCACTCCCGCCGAGGAGTGCGTCACAGCCAGATGCACAGTCTGGGCTGTGCAGTCTAGACTGTGGGTATGGGTGAAGTACCACCGCACGTCGCCGAGCACGCCGGCTGGATCCGCGGGGTCGTCGGGCAGCTGCACCGGCGGCTGCGCCAGGTCGACAACGCCGGGATCCTGACGCCGTCGCAGTCCGCCGTGCTCAACCGGCTGCACCGCGAAGGCCCCGCCACGCAGGGCGAACTGGCCGCCGCCGAACACGTGCGGCAGCAGTCCATGGCCGCCACCCTCGGCGTCCTCGACGAGCTGGGCTACCTCGCCCGCACCCCCGACCCGGCCGACCGGCGCCGCGTGGTGATCAGCCTGTCCGACGCCGGCACCGACACCGTGCGCGGCGTCTTCCAGCACCGCGAGGAGTGGCTCGCCCAGGCGCTGGTGGACGAGCTGTCCCCCGCCGAGCTCGAGACCGTCGTCCGCGCGTTGCCGCTGCTGCAGCGCGTCGCCCAGCACTGAACCGAAGGAGTCCTCACGACCACCCTCACCGCTCCCGCCAAGTTCGGCGCCCGCCTGGTCACCCCGCTGGTGGCCGGGGCGGTGCTCAACCCGATCAACTCCACCCTCATCGCCGTCGCGCTCGTGCCGATCGGGCAGAGCTTCGGCGCCGGCCCCGGCCGGACGGCCTGGCTGATCTCGGCGCTCTACCTGGCCACCGCGGTCGGGCAGCCGGTGGTCGGGCTGCTGGTGGACCGCTACGGCGCCCGCCGGGTCCTGCTCGGCGGGGCGGTGCTGGTGATCGTCGCCGGGATCGCCGGCATGATCCCGCTCTCGGTCGGCTGGCTGACCGGCGTCCGGGTGGTCCTGGGGCTGGGCACCTGCGCCGGGTTCCCGGCCGCGATGGCCGTCCTGCGCCACCACGCCGAAGCGTCCGGCCAGGGCGTGCCCGCGCGGGTGCTGTCGCTGCTGTCGATGTCCGCGCAGACGGTGATGGTGATCGGCCCGACGCTGGGCGGTCTGCTCATCGGCCTGTTCGGCTGGCCGGCGATCTTCGCCGTCAACATCCCGCTCGCCGGGCTGTCGCTGGTGCTGGCGCTGCTGTGGGTGCCGAAGGACGACCGCGGGGCGCGCACCGCGACCCCGATCGACGTCCTGGGCATCGTGTTGTTCTCCGCGACGCTGCTGGCGTTGCTGTTCTTCCTGATGAACCCCGGCGCCGACCTCTGGCTGCTCGCCGTCGTCGCCGCCTTCGCCATCGCGTTCACGCTGGTCGAGCTGCACCGCGGCACCCCGTTCCTCGACCTGCGGATGCTGGCGGCCAACGGCGCGATCCTGCGCACCTACCTGCGGCAGGCGCTGAGCTTCATGGCGATCTACGCGATCATGTTCGGCTACGTCCAGTGGCTCGAAACCGCGCGGCACCTCAGCGCGGAGGCCGCCGGGCTGATGCTGCTGCCGATGTCGGGCACGGCGGTGTGCGCCGCCGCCTTCTCCGGCCGCGGCACCGGGATCAAGGCCCGGCTGATCACGGTCGCCGTCGCGCTGGCCGGCGGCTCGGTCCTGCTGCTGTTCGTCCACGACGGCACCTGGGTCGGCGCGCTGCTGGCGCTGGCCGCGCTGTTCGGCCTGGCGCAGGGCCTGACCAGCGTCGCGAACCAGACGACGCTGTACCAGGAGGCCCCGGCCGGGCAGATGGGCACGGCGAGCGGCCTGTTCCGCACGGCCCAGTACCTCGGCGCGATCGTCGCCTCGACGCTCATCGCGCTTTGTTACGGCCCGCACGCGGATTCGGCCGGGCTGCACCGGCTGGCGATCGCACTTATCGTCATCAGCGCCGCCCTGCTCGTGGTCACCGTCGTCGACCGCGGACTGCGCGCTACCACCGCCGCCGCCGACGTTAAATCCGCGTGAGGCGACGCATCTTTCCTAGCGAAAGTGACGTCTCACGGGGGGTGACGGCGCATCTTTCCTAGGGAAAGTGACGTGTCGGTAGTGTGACGGACCCCCTGGTCGCGTCATCGGTCATCGGGGCGCACCATGAACACATGACCCGTGAAGCGCCGTCGCAGGACGTGGACGAAGCCCAGCTCGAGGTGGGCAAGCCGAAGGGCTGGGCGGCCGGGATACCCGGCGTGGCCGTGTCGCTCCTGCGCAGCGTCGAGCAGATGGGCACCGGCCGGACGGTCAAGGCGCTGCGGCTGCTGAACCAGCGCCACGGCTTCGACTGCCCGGGCTGCGCGTGGCCCGAACCCCGCGAGGTCGACGGCGAACACCGCAAGCTCGCCGAGTTCTGCGAGAACGGCGCGAAGGCCGTCGCCGAGGAGGCGACGAAACGGCGGGTCGGGCGGGAGTTCTTCGCCGCGCACCCGATCGCCGAGCTGCGCGGGAAGACCGACTACTGGCTGGGCCAGCAGGGCCGGATCACCGAACCGTTCGTGCTGCGCGAAGGCGCGTCGCACTACGAGCCGATCTCCTGGGACGACGCCTTCGCGCTGGTCGCCGGCGAGCTCAAGGCGCTGACCGACCCGAACGAGGCGTTCTTCTACACCTCGGGCCGGACCAGCAACGAAGCCGCGTTCCTCTACCAGCTGATGGTGCGCTCCTTCGGCACCAACAACCTGCCGGACTGCTCGAACATGTGCCACGAGTCCTCTGGCGCGGCACTGCAGGCCACCACCGGCATCGGCAAGGGCTCGGTGAGCCTGGCCGACATCCACAAGGCCGACCTGATCGTCGTCGTCGGGCAGAACCCGGGCACCAACCACCCGCGGATGCTCTCGGCGCTGGAGGAGGCCAAGGGCAACGGCGCGCAGATCATCGCGGTCAACCCGCTGCCCGAGGCCGGGCTGATGCGGTTCAAGAACCCGCAGAACGTCCGCGGCGTCGTCGGCAAGGGCACGCCGCTGGCCGACGAGTTCGCCCAGATCCGCCTCGGTGGCGACCTGGCGCTGTTCCAGGCCGTCGGGCACCTGCTGCTGACCTGGGACGAAGAAGCGCCGGGCGCGATCGTCGACCGCGAGTTCGTCGGGCGCTCGACCGAGTACTTCGACGACTACGCCCGGCACCTGCGCGAGATCGACTGGGCCGAGGTCGAGCGGGCGACGGGCCTGGAGCGGGAGCAGATCGAGCGCGTCGCGCGGATGATCGCGTCGTCGGAACGCACGATCTACTGCTGGGCGATGGGCCTGACACAGCACAAGCACGCCGTCCCGACGATCTCGGAGATCGCGAACCTGGCGCTGATGCGCGGGATGATCGGCAAGCCCGGCGCGGGCCTGTGCCCGGTGCGCGGGCACTCGAACGTCCAGGGCGACCGGACGATGGGCATCTGGGAGAAGATGCCGCAGTCCTTCATGGACGCCTTGGCCGGCGAGTTCGGCATCGAAGTCCCGCGCGAGCACGGCCTCGACACCGTCGACTCGATCCGCGCGATGCGCGACGGCCGCGGAAAGGTCTTCTTCGCCGTCGGCGGCAACTTCGCCTCGGCGACGCCGGACACGGAGACGACCGAGAAGGCGCTCCGGTCGTGCTCGCTGACCGTGCACGTCTCGACGAAGCTGAACCGCTCGCACGTCGTCCACGGCCGCACCGCGCTGGTCCTGCCGACCCTCGGCCGCACCGAACGCGACGTCCAGGCCGCGGGTGCGCAGTTCGTCACGGTCGAGGACTCGATGTCGCAGGTGCACGCCTCCCACGGGCGGCTGAAGCCGGCGAGCGAGCACCTGCTGTCCGAGGTCGCGATCGTCTGCCGGCTCGCCGAGAAGCTGTTCGGCGAGGGGCACGCCGTGCCGTGGCGGACGTTCGAAGGCGACTACGACCTGATCCGCGACCGGATCGCGCGGGTCGTGACCGGCTGCGACGACTACAACCGCCGCGTCCGCGAGCCCGACGGCTTCGTGCTGCCGAACGCGCCCCGCGACTCCCGCGAGTTCACCGGCACGGCCAACGGCAAGGGCAACTTCACGGTGTCCGAACTGGAGTACCCGAAGGTGCCCGAAGGGCGGCTGCTGCTGCAGACGATGCGCAGCCACGACCAGTACAACACCACGATCTACGGCCTGTCCGACCGCTACCGCGGGATCGAGAACGCCCGCCGCGTCGTGCTCGTCAACCCGGACGACCTGAGCGACCTCGGCCTGGCCGACGGCGCGATGGTCGACCTGGTCTCGGAGTGGCACGACGGCGACCGCCGCGCCCCCGCGTTCCGCGTGGTGTCCTACCCGACGGCGCGCGGGTGCGCGGCGGCGTACTTCCCCGAGGCGAACGCGCTCGTGCCGCTCGGTTCGGTGGCCGACAAGTCGAACACGCCCGTGTCGAAGGCCATCGTGGTGCGGCTCGAGCCACAGCCCTGACCGTCAGCCTTGGTAGTCGCGCCGCAGCGTGCCGGTCATGTCGGTGACCATGGCCTGGACGTTGTCGAGCGTGGCCGGCGGGATCAGCGCGGCCTCGGTCCCGCCGTCGGCGATGCTCATGCCGAGCACGACGTTGCCGGTGCGCACCGCCGCCCACGACTCGGAGAACCCGGCCTCGTCGCCGACGCCGGTGGCGAGCCGGACGCCCGAGTGGTCGCCGAGGGCGTCGGTCATCAGCTGAGTGGCCTTGGCGGCCGCCTGGTCGTCGTCCGGCCCGGTGAACCGCACGACGGCGATCGTCACGAGCCGGTAGTCCTGCAGGTTCGGCTTCCCGTGACCGAGGTCGCGGGCGAACAGCCGCTTGCAGCTGGTGAGTTCGTTGTCGGTGCTGGAGCGGTCCTCGGGCACGACCTTGGCGTCGGCGGTCTTGATCGAGCCGGCCGGGATCTCGACGGTCCCGGGCGCGAGCTGGCCGGGGGCGTTGGGCCCGGGCAGCTTGCAGGCGTCCACGGCGTCGGGGTAGTGCACCGAGGAGGACATCGACTGGCACCCGGCGAGCAGAACCGCTGAAGCGATCATCGGAACTGTCCACCTCCATTGGCGGACGGAGCTTCTGCGCATTCGTTTTTCCTGGGACGAAAATGGTGGAAATCGGTTTTCCTGATGATCGCCGATCCGGTGATCAGGTGCGGTGGAGCGGCGCCGAAACCGTTTCGGCACCCGGGGTTTCACGGTCCGATGAACACTGCCTCACCAGGGCAGCAAGGTCAAGGACCACCGTGCCCGGTGGTCCACTGTGGTCCGGTCACCGACAGGAGAAAACGACTTCCGCACATTTCCGGAAAATGACCCGCGCGGGTCGGCGTTTGGTCAACCACGTGCGGCCCGGTACCGGAAGACCCGTTGTACGTCGGCGTGCCACGGTTCACCATCGCCGTGCCGGCCCGACCCGGGCTTGCCGGTCTGGGTGTTCACCACGAGCGCAGTCAAGGGAGGCTCAGTGGCGTCGTAACAGGCCTTCGCCAACGCCTCCAGCACGCGCGGCATCTCGTTGCGCAGCTGGATGTCTTTCAGCCCGATCGCGAACCCGAGCTCCTTGTAGGTGACGATCGACCGGCGCAACGCCGCCATGATCAGAGCCGATCGCGCCTGAAGGACCAAGGTGTCCCTGTTCTCTTCGCCCATGGCCCCGGAGTCGCGATCGCGACTGTCCGCGTTTCACCGCGCGGCTCAGTCCACGCAGACGACGCCGCCCGACGTGATCGGTTCGTCCCCACCGGGGGCGCCGCCGGGAGCGCCGCCGCCGGCGGCTACTACTCCCGGGCCCGAATAGACCGTTCCCAGGAGGACCTCGATGTGTCCCGCCGGGACGGACGGCGACTGCTGGGTCGTCAAGCCGCCCAGGAGCTTCGCCACCTCCGCGCCGCGGTCCGCGAGGTCCGGGCCGAAACGGACCAACGACGTCCGGCGCGAGGTCGTGTTGCCCGCCGTGCCCGGCGCGAATCCCTTGTCCCGCAGGAGATCACCGACTCGTGCGGCCAGGCCCGAGCGGCCGCTCGCGTTGGACACGTCGACCACGGGCGCCGGTGCCGCGGGGGCCGCGGTGCCGATCAGGCCCGCCGCGAACGCCTTGACCTGAGCCGGATCCACCTGCACCGCGGTGGCCTTCGGGTTGGCCGGGTCGTACCGGTAGTCCACGTTGACCGTCGGGATCGTCGCGAACCGGATGCCACCGCCCGAGACGCCGCGCATCTGCGCCACGAAGTCGAGCAGGTTCCAGGACCCGTCGAGCACCACCGAGCGCTTCACCGCGTCGATGAGGTCCGACAGCTTGCCCGGGTCGCTCAGCGTGCCCGAGGACAGCACCTGCTTCGCCAGCCCCGCCAGGAAGACCTGCTGCCGCCGGGCGCGGCCCAGGTCGCCGCCCTTGACGTAGTCGCGCTGGCGCACGAAGGCCAGCGCGTCCGCGCCCGCGATCCGCTGGGGGCCCGCCTTGAAGTCGGCCCCCGAGTTCTTGTCCTTCGTGTCCGCCTTCAGGCAGACGTCGACGCCGCCGACCGCCTTGCTGATCTCGTAGAAGCTCAGCAGGTTGACCTCGGCGAAGTGGTCGATCGTGACGCCGGTGAGGTCCTCGACCGCCTGCCGCGTCGCGCGGCGGCCCGCGGTCAGCGCCTCCTGGTCGATCTTCTTCTTGTCCGTCTCCCCCGCCTCCCGGCGGTTGCGCGCCTCCCCGGCCTTGGCGCGGCCGAACGCGGCGTTGATCTTCCCCTTGCCGCCCGGCATCGAGACGTAGCTGTCCCGGGGGATCGAGAACGCCTTGACCTCCTGGGTGCCGTTCGGGATCCGCAGCACGATGAGGGTGTCGGTGAGGTCGTCGCCGTTCGGGCCCACGCGCAGCTCGCGCAGCAGGTCCGCCGGCATCGGGTTGCCCTGCTGGTCGTCCCGCGAGTCGCGGCCGACCAGCAGGATGTCGAGCGAGCCGTCGGCCGGCTGTTCGCCCGGTTTCGCCGCGGCGCCGATCACGTCGTCGCGGGTGACCTCGTCGAGCGAGCGGAGGTTCGCGTAGCCGTAGGCCGTGCCGCAGAACACGACCAGGGCGACCCCGGCGACGACGACCTTCCCCAGTGCATGCACGCCCTCCTGACGCCACCGCCGCCCGATATGCTGCACGGGTGAGTCACGTCACATCCGCAGGTGGGACGCTCCGTTGAGGTCGAGGATCGCGCCGGACGCCCAGGTCGCCTCGGCGGAAGCCAGGTACAGCACGGCCGCCGCGACCTCCTCGGGCGTCCCGACCCGGCCGAACGGGCTCTGCGCGCGCAACGCGTCGTCGATGCGGTCCAGCTGGCGCTCGGTGGCGGTGAAGCCGGGCGCCACGGACGTCACCGCGATCCCGTGCGGCGCCAGCGAAACCGCGAGGGACTGGCCGAACGCGTGCAGCGCGGCCTTGCTCGCACCGTAGGCCGGGTTGTCGGGTTCGCCGCGGAACGCGCCGCGCGAGCCGACGTTGACGATCCGGCCGGGCACCCCGCGGGTGATCAGGTGCCGGGCGACGCAGTAGCTGAGGTTGGCCGCGCCCAGCAGGTTGACGTCGACCGTGTGCCGCCAGATCCGCTGCCAGTCCGCGTAGGACACCCCGGTGACCGGGTGGGCGGTCTCCGGCGTGGGCGCGACGCCCGCGTTGTTCACCAGGATGTCGACGCCGCCGAGGCCCGCCTCGGCCGTGTCGGCGATCCGCTGGGCGGCCGCCGGGTCGGCGAGGTCGCCGGTGACGAGCACGTGCCCGTCGCCGGGCAGGGCCGCGAGCGTCGCCTCGGCGTCCGCCCGCCGGCTGCCGTAGTGGACGGCGACGCGGTGGCCGTTCGCCGCGAAAGCGCTTGCCACGGCGCGCCCGATCCCGCGAGAGGCACCGGTGACGAGAACCCCGCTCCCGGAGCCGCTCACAGCGCGAACAACTGCGACTCGTCGCGGAACGCCTTGAACTCCAGCGCGTTCCCGGCCGGGTCGTGCAGGAACATCGTCCACTGCTCCCCCGGTTCACCGGCGAACCGCTGGTAGGGCTCGATGACGAACTCGGTGCCCGCGTCGCGCAGCCGCCCGGCCAGGACGTGGAAGTCCTCGACGGTCAGCACCAGCCCGAAGTGCGGCACCGGGACGTCGTGGCCGTCGACGGGGTTGCGCCCGGCCTCGGCCCGCGCGCCGGCGACTACGTGGGTGACGACCTGGTGGCCGTGGAAGTCCCAGTCGACCCACTTGTCGGCGGATCGGCCTTCGCTCAGGCCGAGCACTTCGCCGTAGAAGGCGCGGGCGCGGCCCAGGTCGTCGACGGGGATGGCGAGGTGGAAGGCGGGACGGGTCACAGGGGTCCTCCAACAGGGTCGGCTGGTTCCAGCCTGAAGGCCTGATGTCTTAATGTCAACATTGAGACATCAAAAGAGTGCCCGGGACCACGCGAAGCGGTCCCGGGCACGCCGGTCAGCCGAAGAGCTGCACCAGTTTCAGGAACAGCTGGTAGACGCCGTAGGCGAAGGGCAGCACGACCCACGCCCAGGCCAGCACGATCAGCGGGACGCGGTTGGGCCCGGCTTTCTGCTCGCTCATCACGCCTCGCTCTTCGCGGTCTCGCCCGCCGCGGCGGGCTCGTGGTACTTCGCCTTGACCGGCCGCACCAGCTCGTTGGCCACGAAGCCGACCACGAGCAGGCCGATCATGATGTAGAACGACGTCGCGTAGAGGTCCGGGCCGGACTTGCCGGCCGACTTCTCGCTGTCGGCGATGGCGTTGACGATCAGCGGGCCGAGCACGCCGGCCACCGACCACGCCGTGAGCAGCCGGCCGTGGATCGCACCGACCTGGTAGGTGCCGAAGAGGTCCTTCAGGTACGCCGGGATCGTCGCGAACCCGCCGCCGTAGAACGACAGGATCACCATGGCGCACAGGATGAACACGAGCTTCGACGAATTCGACGTCAGCGCGATCACCAGGTACAGCACGGCGCCGACGCCGAGGTAGGTGCGGTAGATGTTCTTGCGCCCGATCGCGTCCGATGTGGACGACCAGACGAACCGGCCGAGCATGTTGCACAGCGACAGCAGCGCGACGAACCCGGCCGCCGCGGCCGCGCCGACCGGCGTCGAGGTGCCCTTGAAGAAGTCCACGATCATCGGGGACGCCTTCTCCAGGATCCCGATGCCCGCGGTCACGTTGAAGCACAGGACCACCCACAGCAGCCAGAACTGCGGCGTCTTGATGGCGTTGGCCGCCGAGACGTTCGCGGTGGAGATCATCGCCGTGCCGTGGTCGGTCTTCGGCTCCCAGCCCGCCGGCTTCCAGCCGTCGGCCGGGACCCGCACGATCAGCCAGCCCAGCGACATGAACACCGCGTAGACGACGCCGTGCACGAGGAACGCGGTCGCGATGCTGCCCGTGGTCGGTGTGGTGCCGATCATCGACGACGACCACGGCGACGCGATCAGCGCGCCGCCGCCGAAGCCCATGATCGCGATGCCGGTGGCCATACCCGGCCGGTCCGGGAACCACTTGATCAGTGTCGAAACCGGGGAAATGTAGCCGATTCCGAGGCCGACGCCGCCGATCGCGCCGTATCCCACGACGACGAGCCAGAACTGCCCGGTCGAGACACCGAGCGCCGAGACCAGGAATCCGGTGACGAAGCAGCACATCGAGACGAACATGGCCCAGCGCGGGCCGTTGCGCTCGACGAGCGTGCCGCCGAACGCGGCGGACAGCCCGAGCATGACGATGCCGAGCTGGAACGGCAGCGAACTCTGCGTGCCGGTGAGGTGCATGGTCTTTTCGAGCGGGGTCTTGAAGACGCTCCACGCGTAGGCCTGCCCGATCGACAGGTGCACCGAGAGGGCCGCCGGGGGCACCAGCCAGCGCGTCCAGCCTGGGGGTGCGACGATCCGGGAACGGTCCAGGAAGCCGAGAGCCATCGGATCCCTCCGTAGAGTGGGGATGATGGAGGGAATGTATTACTAAATACCCGGCGTTGCACCATGCGAGTGTCAAACTTTCCGGCGGAGAAGGGTGTGGGCGATGGGCAGGGTGACCGTGCGCAGGCCGGTGCGGCGGATCTCCGCGACCGGGGACCGGCGCCGCCCTGACGCGCTGGCCGCCGAAGAACCCCTGGAACTGCGCGTCGGCGGCAAGGCGCTGGCCGTCACCATGCGCACGCCGGGGAACGACGTCGAGCTGGCCCACGGCTTCCTGCTGTCCGAAGGCGTCATCGGCGGCCGCGAGGACATCGCGGTCGCCCGCTACTGCGACGGCGTCGACGACCAGGGCCGCAACACCTACAACGTGCTCGACATCGCGCTCGCGGACGGCGTGCCGCCGCCGGACGTCGGTGTCGAGCGCAACTTCTACACGACGTCCTCGTGCGGGGTCTGCGGCAAGGCCGCGCTCGAAGCGGTCAAGCTCAAGACCCGCTTCTCTCCCGCCGACGCGCCCTTCGCGGTGAAGAGCGAGACGCTCGCCACGCTGCCGGACGCGTTGCGCGCGCAGCAGAAGGTGTTCGCCAGCACCGGCGGCCTGCACGCGGCGGCACTGTTCACCCCGGACGGCGGGCTCGACGTCGTGCGCGAGGATGTCGGCCGGCACAACGCGGTCGACAAGGTGCTCGGCTGGGCCGTCATGGAAAACCGGATCCCGGCGCCCGGACACGGTCTGCTGGTGTCCGGGCGCGCGTCGTTCGAGCTGGTGCAGAAGGCCGCGATGGCCGGGATCGGCTTGCTGGCCGCGGTGTCCGCGCCGTCGTCGCTGGCCGTCGAACTGGCCGAGGAGAACGGCATGACGCTCATCGGTTTCCTGCGCGGCGAGTCGATGAACCTCTACACCGGCGACCACCGGGTGCTCACCTAGGAACAGCCACCCGGGTCGCAGAACGAGACCTCGGGATTCGCCGCCGTCGGCCCGTCCAGCACCGGTTGCGGCCGGTGCCGCAGGTGCAGGTCGAGGAACGCTCTGGTGTACTCCCGCGTGAGTGCCAGGCCCCGCGTGCCGGGCAACGTGGCCCCGTTGGGGATGCCGACCTCGTCGGTCAGCAGGACGATGTCGGAGAACGACTGGTGCACCGCGCCGTCGACCAGGATCCAGCGCTTCCAGCCGGTCAGCCGCGGCCAAGCGGCTTCCCAGGTCGAAGCGGCCGGGCCGGACCCGGGGGTGTACTGCTCGACGCGACCCAGCAGCAGGAACGGCCGGGACACGTCGCGCGGCACCGGGTTCGGGGAGCCGTCGATGTCGATCCCGGCCTTGATCCGGGAATCGGTGAGCAACGCTGTGATGGCCGCCGTGCCGCCCGCCGAGTGCCCGGCCATGGCGATCCGCGACCGGTCGATCAGGCTCGCGCCCGACCACTTCGGCCGGGGCCCGGTCAGCTCGTCGAGCACGAAGGAGACGTCCCGCGCCCGGACGTCGTCGACCTTCCGCCAGTAGGCCTCGTCGCGCTCCGGGACGTCGCAGGCGGCGCAGGTGGTGACGCGGCCGCCGGGGAAGCTCGTGCCGACGCTCTCGTAGGTGTGGTCGACCGCGGCCACCACGTACCCGTGGCTGGCCAGGTCCTCGGCCAGGCCGGTCAGCGTGCCGCGCCCGTGCTTGAACCCGGGCGAGAGCACGACGAGCGGCAGGCTGTGCGCGCGTCCGGCCGGCCGGACGTCGGTGGAGGCGTTGGTGCGGACCGTGCTCAGGATGTCCGCCGGAACCGTGGTGATCCCGCCGTCGGCGAGCAGGAGCCGGGACTCTTCCGGTGTCATGTACTCGGCGCGGTGCCGGCCCGGCGCGGCCGCCGGGTACCAGACGGACACCATCAGCTCCCGCGCGCTGACGCTCGGGACCCACGGGTCGGGGCGCGAGGTGTCGGTCAGGTCGAGGGTGGTCAGGCCGACCGGGTGGTCCCCGGTCGGCCGCGGCAGGTACGGCGTCTCACTCGCCGACGCCGGTGCGGGCAGGGCCAGAAGTCCCGTCAGCACGGCCAGAACCGCCGTGAATCGCATGTCGTCCCCCTTGCTCGGTGCTGGTGAGGCACCGACGTTAGGAGCGCGCGACGGCGGGCCGCGTCGGCCGCGGGAAGCATTTCGCCCGCGGCGTCATCCTCAAGGCGTAGCCGGCACCCAGTTGCCGTGGAACCCGTGGGGCACGCGGTCCGGCAGGTGGATCGCGGCCACGGTCTCCAGCGTTCCCGCGTCGAGCAGGGTCAGGTCGCTGCGCTGCGTCGCCGGGTCGAAGACGAAGCCGATCAGCACACCGTCGTCCTCGGCCGCGTCTTCGTGGCACGGCACGAACACGAACTCGCCGGGCTGGCGTCCCCCGCCGAACGCGCGCTCCTGCCGCGAACCTGTCTGGAAGTCGTGCTTGAACAGGGAACCGGCCGGGGTCGCGCCGCCGTCGGCGGACATCGCGTAGCCGTAGCGGTGGCGGCGGCCGACGAGCCGCTCGTCGACGCGCGGGAACTCCTGGCCGCGGTCGTCGAGGCGCTCCTCGAGGACCTTCCCGGCGTTGAGGTCGACGGTCCAGCGGTCCAGCGTCGGACCGCCCTCGTCCGGGCCGTGCAGCTCGCGGTCGAACATCCGGGCGTGGCGCACGATGTCGAGGACGATGGAGTCACCGTCGTCGTAGGCGTTGAGCGGGTGGAAGACGTAACACGGCTCGACGTCGAACCAGCGGACGTCGCCGTTGCCGCCTTCACGCGGCATCACGCCGATCCGCGCCGAGTACTTCGGGTCCCAGCGGTAGGGCAGGCCGCCGTTCGCGCCGATCTTGCGGGCCATCATCGCGGTGACCGGGTCCGGCACGCGCACCTTGCCGACCATCGCCGAGAGCACCAGTTTCGCGGGGGTGCGCAACGCGCTGGGCACGTTGGCGGCGACGGCCATCTCGGCGTTGAACGTCACGGGCAGGTCGTAGAACACGACGTACCGCTCGGTCAGCGAGAAGTCGTGCATCATCGGCGAGCCGGTGACCTCGACGTCGACCGTGCGGCGGGCGCGGCCGGCGGCGTCGATCACCGAGTACTGGACCTTGTTGCCCATGCCGAAGAAGTACGAGACGGCGTGCAGCTCGCCGGTGCGCGGATCGCGCTTCGGGTGGGCGGTGTAGCCGCCGGGGAGCGTGCCGTCGAAGTCGCAGCGGCCGGCGGTGTCGAGCTCGTCGGTCAGCTCGTAGATCGGCGCGCCCGCCTCGACCAGGGCGAGGGTCTTGCCGGCGTGGCCGATGACGTTGGTGTTGGCGCCGAGCGCGTCCAGCCCGCAGTAGCGGCTCGCGTCCTCGCCGGCCAGCATCGCCGACACGGCCGGGTTGCGCACCCAGCGGTTGCGGTACCACTCCGCCTTGCCGTCGCGCAGGCGGACGCCGTGGACCATGCCGTCACCCATGAACCAGTGGTAGGCCGCCGGGTCCACTTCGGACAGCGGGTTCGGGCCGTTGCGCAGGTAGCGGCCGTCGAGGAAGTCCGGGATCGCCCCCGTGACGGCCAGCTCGGTGATCGTGTGCTCCCGGCTGACCGGGGCGAAGTTGCCTTCGAGGAACTTGGTGCCCATGGCTGACCCCTCAGAACGTGCCATAACTCGGTTATAGATACTTTTATAACAGGGTTATGGGATACTGGCAAGCATGAGCCCGAAACCTCGAGCGACCGACGTCAAGGAACGGCTCGTCGACGCCGCCATCCGGCTGCTCGACGACGGCGGCCCCGAGACGCTGCAGGCCCGCAAACTGGCCGCGGAGGTCGGCGTCTCGACGATGGCCGTCTACACGCACTTCGGGGGCATGGCGGCCCTGGTCGACGAGGTGGCGCGCGCGGGGTTCCTGCGGCTGTCCGCGTGGCTGGGCGGGGTCCCGGCGACCGACGACCCGGTGGCGGACATCTTTTCCCTGGCCCGCACCTACCGGCAGGCGGTCGCCGAGCAGCCGCAGCTGTTCGCCGTGACGTTCGGGCAGAGCGCGCCCGGCGGCAAGCGCGCGACGCTGTCCGACCTCACCACCGAGGAAGGCCGCGAAGCCGCTCAGGAGGGTTTGGAGGCCTTCGAGCACATCGTCCGGGCGACCGAACGGGCCATCGAGGCCGGCCGGTTCCGGCCGGCGGACAAGTACCAGGCCGCGGCGCAATTGTGGAGCGCACTGCACGGTTTCGTCACGTTGGAGGCGTCCGGGCACTTCGGGCCCGGCGAACAGGGTATAGACCACATCTTGATACCCCTCGGCGTCACCCTCGCCGTGGGGCTCGGAGACACTGTGGACCAGGCCGGACGCTCGTCCGAGGCCGCGAAAGCGGCTTGGCGCGCGCGGATCGGAAACGCCGGGCAAGGTGGGAACGATCAACCCGGCGGAGGGCTGGACGCGGGGGAACGCGGAGCGGGTGCGCGGCGTCCCAGGAAGTGGCAAGCGGGGGACGGAGACAGGTGAACGAGGAAGACGGGGATCGGGGCGACGCGGAGCGGACCGAGGCTGAGCCTCAGGCCGCGGCCGAGGCGCGATCCGGCGCGGTTTCCGGAGCCGGGGAGGGCTCTGAGGCACCGCACGGCGAGGGCGACAGTGCGGCCGCCGCATCGGCGGGGGTGGCCGGGGCGGGCTCTGCCGCGCCGCTCGACAACGGCGACCGCACGCTTACTGGGCCGGCAGCCGCCGCTGGCGCCGGGGCGGGCTCTGCCGCGCCGCTCGACGACGGCGACCGCACGCCTACTGGGCCGGCAACCACCGCTGGCGCCGGGGCAGGCTCCGAAGCGTCACTCAGCGACAGCCACCGCGACCACGCGGCCGCCGCATCGGCAGGGGTTGCCGGGGCGGGCTCCGAAGCGCCTCTCGACGACGGCGACCGCACGTCTGCTGGGCCGGCACGAGCCACCGGGGCCGAGGAGGGTCCCGAGGCGCCGCCGACCCTGGGCAGCGCCGCGGTCCGCGACGCCCGGCGGTGGCTGAGCCGGCGGTCCGTGCTGATCGCGGGCGCGTCCGGGGTGGCCGTGGCCGGGCTCGCCGTGGGCACCGCCACCGGCAAGCTGCCCTTCAGCCAGGCCCTGCAGCGGGCGCTGGGCGTGGCGTCCTCGAACCCGACGACCCAGCTGGGCAGCACGCGCGTCGAGCGTGTCTACTCCGCGGCCCGCGGCCGGATGGTCGACCTGGTGTTCCTGCTGCCGTCGAAGACCCCGCCGCGCGGGCTGCCGATGTCGCTCATGCTGCACGGCCTGCACGGCAACGCCCGCAGCGCGGTCCCCACCGGCACGCTCAAGCAGCTCTCCAGCGACGTCGCCCGCAAGGCCGTCCCGGCCTACGGCTTCGTGGCCGTCGACGGCGGCGACAACTACTGGCACCAGGTGCACCCCGGCGACGACCCGATGGCGATGCTGCTGGAGGAGGTCCCCCAGTGGCTCCGCGCGCGCGGCTTCGCGGGTGACACCGGCCAGCCGTTCGCCTGCACGGGCGTCTCGATGGGCGGCTTCGGCGCGCTGCTGTACACGCGCCGCCGGGTCGAGCGCCGGCAGCCGCCCGCGGCGGTCGCCACGCTGGCGCCGGCCCTGATCACGAACTGGCCGGAGATGGCGAAGCGCCACATCTTCACGGGCATGGAGGACTGGGTGTCCCTCGACCCGCTGCGCCACATCGATGAGACCGAGGGCGTGCCGAACGCCATCTGGTGCGGCACGGAGGACTCGTTCATCACGGGCGTCCGCCGCTACATCGACGTAGCCCACCCGGCGGTCGCCCACACGGCCCACGGCAAGCACGGGGACACGTTCAACAAGACCGTGGTGCCGAGCCTGATCAGCTTCCTCGGCAAGCACGTCCCGCGCACCGGCGCCTGACCCACCGGCCCGCCGGGGGCGTCAACAGCGGAAGTGGACCCGGGTCGTCGTGCGGCCCGGGACCCAGTACGTGCGCACCAGGTCGGCCAGGCGGTTGACCAGCAACAGCCCGCGGCCGCCCAGCGTCGCGGCCGCCGGCGGGACACGGCCGGCCAGCGGCTCGGTGATCGTGCCGTCGTCGGTGACCTCGCCGACGACCTGCGCGTCCTCCGCCCACAGCCGCAGGACGCCGGTGCCGCCGCCGTAGAGCACGCTGTTCGTGGTCAGCTCGGCGATCGCCAGCGCGAAGTCGTCCCGGCGGGGCCGGCGCAGGCCGTGGCGGGCCGCCCAGATCTCCGTGAAGCCGCGCAGCGTCGCCAGCTGCCCGACGTCGAACTCGCGCTCGACGGCGGCCGCCGGGGATTCGAGGGGCCGCGTCAGGTCGGCGCGGACGCGGTCGGGGTCGTAGTGCGGGCTGGCTGTCCGGCCCGCCGCGTTCCACAGCTCCGGGTGCGTGCGGCCGGCGTCGGCCAGCACCTCCGGGGCCAGCGCCGCGGTGTCGTACGGGCAGAGGACCGAGACCGCGCGGCCGGCGAAGGCGGTGTTGATGAGGGCCTCGTGCAGCACGCAGGCCGAGTACTCGGCGGCGGTCCGACCGGGCCAGACCGGCTCGACCACGATCCGCACCGGGCCCACGTGCTCGCCCGCGAAGGAGAGCAGGACCGTCGGCAGGATCGCGCCGGGGTTGCGGCCCGCCTCGTGCAGGTCGATCAGCCGGACTTCGCCCACGCGAGAGCCCAGGGCCTTTTCGACGAGCAGGAGATTGCGGCCGGGAACGGCGACGGCGACCGGGTGGCCCCGGTCGAGGCCTTCGAGGAGGAACGGAACGACACCGTCCAAGTACTCCCCGTCACCGTGGTAGAGCAATGCCGGATGCCGGAACGGACTGAGGGCATCTACCACGGGTGGGTGCTACCCCGGTTCGGTGAACTTCAAACGGACCGGCCGGAGGAACCCGGTCACTCCACCCAGCGGCCGACGACGGCGATCAGCCAGAACCCCACGATCGTCGCGAGGCCGAACAGGAGGACCCAGCTGAACAGCTGACGTCGTTCCCGGGCGCCGCGGGCCTGCCAGAGGCCGTAGCCCGCGACGAGGAACAGCGGCACCGGGATCAGCGGCAACGGCGAGAGCCGCGCGACGACGGCGACCACGCAGGTGCCGGTGCACACGGCCAGCACGCCCATCAGGACGCGGTTCAGCCACCGGTAGCGCTCGAAAGCGGACGCGATCACGCGTTCGCTCAGTTCGCGGAACCCGAGCAGCGTCCCGGCCGGGACGTCCCCGGCGGGTGCCGGGGACGGCTCCGGTGGGGGCGGTGCCTGCACGCCCCCACCGGTGGCCGTGGCCCCGGTACCCGGGAATGAGTCAGCAGTCATTCAGCTTTCCTGTCGGGTCTCCGGGCCGGGTGCCCGGAGACGCCCGGGTCAGGCCGACTTCTCGCCGCGCTCGCTGCGCGCACGCCGCGTCGGCTGCCGGGCGACGATCGTCGGGTTCACGTTCTCCCGGACGGTCTGCTCGGTGATGACGACCTTCGCCACGTCGTCGCGGCTCGGGATGTCGTACATCACCGGCTGGAGCACTTCTTCCATGATGGCGCGCAGCCCGCGGGCACCGGTCCCGCGCAGGACCGCCTGGTCGGCGATCGCTTCGAGCGCGGTCTTGGTGAACTCGAGCTCGACGTTGTCCATCTCGAAGAGCTTCTTGTACTGCTTCACCAGGGCGTTGCGCGGCTGGGTGAGGATGCTGACCAGCGATTCCTTGTCCAGGTGGTTGACCGTCGCCACGACCGGGAGCCGGCCGATGAACTCCGGGATCAGCCCGAACTTGATCAGGTCCTCGGGCATGGTGTCCGAGAAGACGTCGCTCTCCTCGATCTCGGACTTGGTGCGGATCTCCGCGCCGAAGCCGAGGCCACGCTTGCCGACCCGCTCGTTGATGATCTTCTCCAGCCCGGCGAACGCGCCGGCCACGATGAACAGCACGTTCGTCGTGTCGATCTGGATGAACTCCTGGTGCGGGTGCTTCCGGCCGCCCTGCGGCGGCACCGAGGCGGTGGTGCCCTCGAGGATCTTCAGCAGCGCCTGCTGCACCCCTTCGCCGGAGACGTCCCGCGTGATCGAGGGGTTCTCCGACTTGCGGGCGATCTTGTCGACCTCGTCGATGTAGATGATCCCGGTCTCGGCCCGCTTGACGTCGTAGTCCGCCGCCTGGATGAGCTTGAGCAGGATGTTCTCGACGTCCTCGCCGACGTAGCCGGCTTCGGTGAGCGCCGTGGCGTCCGCGATCGCGAACGGGACGTTCAGCATCTTCGCCAGCGTCTGGGCGAGGTAGGTCTTGCCGCACCCGGTGGGGCCGAGCATCAGGATGTTCGACTTGGCCAGCTCGACGGACTCCTCCTTGGAGTCCTTGGGCCCGGCCTTGTCGTCCGCCTGGATCCGCTTGTAGTGGTTGTAGACCGCTACCGCGAGGGTCCGCTTGGCATCGTTCTGGCCGATGATGTACTGCTCGAGGAACTCGTGGATGTCGGCGGGCTTGGGCAGCTCGTCGAGTTTGACGTCGCCGGCCTCGGCCAGCTCCTCCTCGATGATCTCATTGCAGAGGTCGATGCACTCATCGCAGATATAGACCCCGGGGCCGGCAATGAGCTTCTTCACCTGCTTTTGGCTCTTCCCGCAGAAAGAACACTTCAGCAGGTCTCCGCCGTCACCGATCCGTGCCATGGCCGTTGACCTCGTCCCCTCCGGCGCGGTTGTCCGCGCCTGACGTGTGTTGCGACGGTGCGACCCCGGTCGAGAACGACCGAGCGGAGCCTCACGCATTGCCACTGACGGTACCCGTCCGATGCCGTGGGCGGGAACACCCACGAGCACCGGGAGCACGTCAGAAGGACGACCCTAAACCAGAGTGCCGGTGTGTGTCGTCTTCTCGACACACACCGGCCTGGCGGATCTACAGAGCCGACGCCTTGCGGTAGGGCAGGACCTCGTCGATGATGCCGTACGACTTGGCCTCGTCGGCGGTCAGGATCTTGTCCCGCTCGATGTCCGTGCGGATCTGATCCGGGTCCTTGCCGGTGTGCTTGCCCAGGATGACCTCCATCTGGCGGCGCACCCGCTGGATCTCGTTCGCCTGGATCTCCAGGTCGGAGACCTGGCCGTACGTGCCCTCGGTGGCGGGCTGGTGGATCAGCACCCGCGAGTTCGGCAGCGCGTAGCGCTTGCCCGGGGTGCCGGCCGCCAGCAGCACGGCGGCCGCGGAGGCGGCCTGGCCGAGGCAGTAGGTCTGGATGTCCGGGCGGACGAACTGCATGGTGTCGTAGATCGCCATCAGCGAGGTGAAGGAGCCACCCGGCGAGTTGATGTAGATCAGGATGTCGCGGTCCGGGTCCTCGTGCTCGAGGTGCAGCAGCTGGGCCATCACGTCGTTGGCCGACGCGTCGTCCACCTGCACGCCGAGGAAGATGACGCGCTCTTCGTACAGCTTGTTGTACGGGTTCGACTCCTTGACGCCGTAGCTGGTGCGCTCGACGTACGACGGGAGGATGTACCGCGACTGGGGGACGGAAGGTGCCCGGAAGTCACCCGGGAGCCTGAAGTTGCTCATGGTGAAGTCTCCTTGGTGCTTCGGCTCAGTTCGAGCCCGGACGGGCGATGTCGGCGGTGAGGACGTGGTCCACGAACCCGTAGTCCTTCGCCTCCTGCGCGGTGAACCAGCGGTCGCGGTCGCCGTCCGCGATGATCTGCTCGACCGTCTGGCCGGTCTGGTCCGCCGTGATCCGGGCCAGCTCCTGCTTCCACTTGTTGAACAGGTCGGCCTGGATCGCGATGTCCGACGCCGTGCCGCCGACGCCGGCCGACGGCTGGTGCATCAGGATCCGCGCGTGCGGCAGCGAGTACCGCTTGCCCGGCGTGCCCGAGGAGAGCAGGAACTGCCCCATCGAGGCCGCCATGCCCATCGCGTAGGTGGCGACGTCGGGGCGGATGAGCTGCATGGTGTCGTAGATCGCGAACCCGGCCGTCACCGAGCCACCCGGCGAGTTGATGTAGAAGCGGATGTCGGACTCGGCGTCGTCCGCGTCGAGCAGCAACAGCTGCGCGGTGATCCGGTTGGCGATCTCGTCGTTCACCTCGGAACCGAGGACGACGATGCGCTCCTGGAGCAACCGCTCGAACACCGAGTCGGTGAGGGTGAGCCCTGCGGTTCCGGTCCGCGCCTCGGGCGTGTGCTGCGTCACGTCTGCCTGCCTTTTCGCCGACGGCGGTCTCGTGCTGACGACCGCCGCTGTCGTTTCAGATGCTTGAGATCTTGCAACCGACCCTAACGAACTTGGGCGGTGCAGAATGCCTGACACCGCCCAAGTTCGCTCACAGCTTCACTCCGCGGGAGTCTTCGCCGCCTCGTCGGTGGCCGGCGTCTCCTCGGTTGCGGCATCGGCGGCCGCGTCCTCGGCGCCGAACAGCTCGGAAAGGTCGACCTCGGCACCCGAGCCGTCGGTCACCGCGGCCTTCCGGACCACGGAGGCGAGCGCCTTGCCGCGGCGGACGTCGGCGTAGATCGCGGTCAGCTGGCCGGACTGCTGGGCCCGCTGGACGTACTCGTCCGGGCTGATCCCGAAGCGCTGGGCCTGGTAGATGATCCGCTCGGTCAGCTCGCCGTCGTTGACCGAGACCTCTTCCTTGTCGGCGATGGTGTCCAGCAGCAGCTGCGTGCGGACGGCCTTCTCCGACTCGGTGCGGGTCTCCGTGTCGAACTCTTCGAGCGTGCGGCCTTCGGCCTCGAGAGCCTGGGCGAACTGGGCCTCGTCGTGGTCGAACGGGTGGATCGCGTCGTGCTTGCGGTTCTCGATCTCGGCGTCGAGGACCTTCTCCGGGATCGGCACCTCGGTGCGCTCGAGGAGCTCTTCGAGCACCTTGTCGCGCGCCTGGACGCCCTGCTGCATCTTCTTGACGCGGGCGAGCCGCTCGCGAAGGTCGCTCTTCAGCTCGTCGATCGTGTCGAACTCGCTGGCCATCTGGGCGAACTCGTCGTCGGCCTCCGGCAGCTCGCGCTGCTTGACCGACTGGACCGTCACGGTCACCTCGGCCGCCTTGCCGGCGTGGTCGCCGGCGACGAGCTCGGTGGTGAACGACTTGGTCTCGCCGGCGTTCGCGCCCACGATCGCCTCGTCGATGCCGTCCACGAGCTGGCCGGAGCCGATCTCGTAGGACAGGCCGCTGGTGGCGGCCTCCTCGACGGCCTCGCCGTCGACGGTCGCGGCCAGATCGATCGAGACGAAGTCGCCGGTCTCGGCCGGGCGTTCGACGCCGGTCAGCGTGCCGAAGCGGGCGCGCAGCTCGTCGAGCTGTTCGTCGACCTCCGCGTCGGTCAGCTCGACGTCGTCGACCGTGACCACGAAGCCTTCGAGGTCCGGCAGCTCGATCTCCGGGCGCACGTCCACCTCGGCGGTGAACTCGAGGACGTCGCGGTCCTCGAGCTTCGTGACGTCGAACTCCGGGTTCCCGAGCGTGCGGACTTCGTTCTCGCGGACCGCCTCGATGTACTTGGCCGGGATGGCCTCGTTGACGACCTCGTCGAGCACCGGGCCACGCCCGATCCGGCTTTCCAGGACGCGAGCGGGCGCCTTGCCGGGCCGGAAGCCCGGGATGCGCACCTGCTGGGCGATCTTGCGGTAGGCGCGGTCGAAGTTCGGCTTGAGCTCGTCGAACGGCACCTCGACATTGATCTTGACTCGCGTCGGGCTGAGCTGCTCGACGGTGCTCTTCAAGGTCTTCTCCTCGAGCGGTAACGATTGTGTGGACAATCCAGCGGAAATGGTCCCGGTCACCTG
The DNA here is from genome assembly GCF_036104975.1 of Amycolatopsis sp. NBC_00355. Taxonomy (GTDB): domain Bacteria; phylum Actinomycetota; class Actinomycetes; order Mycobacteriales; family Pseudonocardiaceae; genus Amycolatopsis. Next base: position 4,197,002 of record NZ_CP107982.1, read on the forward strand.
TCAGACCGGGACGTCCGAGTCTAGGCCAGTGGCCCACGCCACCGGGGCGGGGGCCACCTGCGGCGTCACGCGCCCAGCATCCGGCCGATCACCCAGCGCATCTGGCCGCTCGCGTGCTCGGCCGAGCCGCTGGGCTGCACCAGGTGGGAAAGCAGCAACCGCACGAACGCCTCGACCGCGACCGTCCACTCCGACGCCGTCAGCGGAGCCTCGGGGTAACAGCGCGAGAACAGCTCCGCGACGGTGTCGACGGCCCGGCCGAGGACCGCCTCGGGCCGCGAGGTGAGCAGCGGGAGGAAGTCGTCGCGGCCGCCCTGCCGGCCGCCGAGCGCGATTTCCAGCAGCGGGTTGCCGCGGGCGGCTTCGAGGGTCTCGCGGAACGCGGCGGTGACGCCGTCGACCGCCCGGCCGGGGTACGCGGCGACGATCTCGGTGACGTGGCCGGCGAACCGGTCGGTCTCGCGCAGCACCAGGGCCTCGGCGAGCTCGGCCTTGGACCCGAGTTCGTTGTAGACGGTCTGCCTGCTGACGCCGGCGTGCGCGGCCAGCTTGCCCATGGTGACCCCGGCCCAGCCGTCCGCGGTGGTGAGCCCGGCCGCCGCGGCCAGCAGCCGGTCCCGGGTACTGGCCGGGTCGGTGTGGGTGACGGCGTTCACAAGGCGATCTTAGCGACCGGTTCCGGTTCCCTGGCCGACGCCTTTTTTCGAAGCGTGCGGCGACGTTTACAAACGCCGGCGGGTTGTCTACGGTGACACCCGCCTAACCAGGAGCTTCTCGACCGAGGAGACCGCGCGATGTCCGTCGTCGACACCCCGACGCGGGGCTCTCTGGAGCCCGCACCCGGACAGCCCTCCCCCCGCGCGGTCCCCGTTCCCCGGCTCCCGCTGCCCGCCGTCTCGGTGCCCGCGGTGCTGCTGTTCGCCGGCACCCTCGCGGTCTGGGCGGCGTCGACCTGGCTGCTTTTGGCCGGGCTGGTCCCGGCAGTCGTGACCGTGGTGCTGAACACCGCCGTCACCTTCGCGGTGTACACGGTGGTGCACGAGTCGGCGCACCACTCGGCCGGGAAACTCACCTGGGTCAACGAAACGCTCGGCCGGCTGGCCGTCCTGTTCGTCGCGGCGTACGCGTCGTTCCCGTCGCTGCGGTACGTCCACGGTGAACACCACCGCCACACGAACGCGTCGTTCCGCGCGGATCCCGACGCCTGGACGTCGCGGGGTCCGGCGTGGCTGCTGCCGCTGCGCTGGCTGACCCTCGACGTCTCGTACGCGCGCTGCTACGTCTCGCGGCTGCGGACCCGGCCGTCGCACGAGCTGGCCGAGACGCTGGTGGTGCTGTCCGTGGCGGTGTTCGCCGGGGTCGCGCTGGTCGCCTCCGGTCACGGCCTGGACCTGCTGCTGGTGTACCTGCTGCCGCAACGGCTCGGGCTGGGCCTGCTCGCCTGGGCGTTCGGCTGGCTGCCGCACCACGGGCTGCCCGCCGCGGGGCCGCTCGGCCGCTTCGGCACCACCCGCGTGCGCGTCGGCCTCGACCGGCTGATGACCCCGGTGCTGCTGGCCCAGAACCTGCACCTGGTGCACCACCTGCACCCGGCCGTCCCGTTCCACCGCTACCGCCGGGTCTGGCTCGACAACCGCGAGGCGTACCTGGCCCGCGACGTCCCGATCAGCACGGCGTGGGGCCGCGACCTGACGACGGCGGAGTACCGGGCGGCGGAGGGCCTCACCGGCGGGCCGGACGACGCCGTGCCCGTGCCGGCCCCGCCGCCGCTGGGACCGAGCCGGTTCCACCGGCTGCGCGTCGCCGACGTGCGCCCGCTGACCGCCGACGCCGTCGCGGTGCGCTTCGACGTCCCGCCGGACCTGGCCGCGGAGTACCGCTTCACGCCCGGGCAGCACGTCGCCGTGCGCGCGGTGCTCGACGGGCAGCCGGTGCGGCGGACGTACTCGATCTGCGCGCCGGCCGATTCGGGCGAGCTGCGGATCGTGGTGAAGAAGCGCGCGGGCGGCGCGTTCTCCGGCTTCGCGACCACGGCCCTGGCGGCCGGTCAGTTCCTCGACGTACTCCCGCCTTCGGGCGGTTTCACGCTCGTCCCGGACCCGGCGCGCACCGCGCACTACGTCGCGCTGGCGGCGGGCAGCGGCATCACGCCGGTGCTGTCCATCCTGGTGAGCGCGTTGCGGATGGAGCCGCACAGCCGGGCGACGTTGTTGTACGTCAACACTTCCGGCGCGACGACGCTGTTCGCCGACGAGCTGACGGCGCTCGCGGACGGGTTCGGCGGGCGGCTGCACGTCGTCCACTACCGCACCGACGAGCGCGACCCGGACCTGCACACGCACCGCCCGGCCCGGACGTTCGACACCCTCGGCGAGGCGCTGGCCATCTCCCACGAGCGGTACCAGCGCGGGCGCCTCGACGGCACGCGGCTGCGCGCGCTGCTGCAGAACCGGCTCCACCCGGCGAAGGTCGACGAGTGGTTCCTGTGCGGCCCACGGGGGCTGACCGACCTCGCGCGGCGGACGCTCGCCGACGCGGACGTCCCGGAGGAGAACGTCCACTTCGAACTCTTCCGCGGCGCGGCACCCCTGCGCGACCCGGCCGGCTTCCCGGCCGAGGTGGCGGTGAAGCTGGGCGCCACGACGACCCGGATCGCCGCGCGGGCCGGGGAAACGGTGCTCGACGCGGCACTGCGGGCCGGGTTCGAGGTGCCGTACTCGTGCACCGGCGGCGCGTGCGGCACCTGCCGGGCCACGCTCCTGCACGGCCAGGTCGAGATGGACGTCCGCTACGCCCTCACGGAGGACGACGTCGCGGCGGGCCGGATCCTGACGTGCCGCGCCCGCGCGACGACCCCGGAGGTCGCGGTCGACTACGACCGCTGACCCCCGGGACGCGCGTCAGCCCGTGGGCGGCTGCCCCTGTTGACCCTGCCCCTGTTGTCCCTGGCCCTGCTGCCCTTGTCCCGTGCCGGTCGTGCCTTCGGTCACCGCCGTCGCCGTGGTGCCCGACTCCGTGGCCACCACCGTGACCGTGTCGCCGGACGCCACCCCCGTCGCCTGGGCGGCGGTGATCGTGTACGTCTTGGAGAAGCCGTCGTCGCTCCGGGCGGTCAGCGACGTCGCGCTCAGGGCCGTCACCTTGCCGGTCTGCATGATCTTCGTGACGTAGCCACCGTTCCCGTCGGAGGAGACGTACTCGCCGTGCAGCGCCGAACCCAGCGCGCCGGCGCCACCGGGGCCGCCCTGCGTCCCACCCGGGCCGCCCTGCATCCCGCCCGGTCCGGCGGTGTCGCCGGTCGCGGCGGACGACGAGGCGGCCCAGATCGCCGCTCCCCCGCCGGCCACGATCACCAGCGCGACGGCGCCCGCGGCGACCTTCTTGCCCGTCGGCCAAGGGGGACGCGCGGGGCCGGGCGCGCCGCCCCAGCCGGCGTCCGGCCCGGCGGGCGGGGTGGGCGTGGCACCCCACGCCGGGTCCGATGTGGACGGTGTCTGCTGCGGGGCCTGCGGTGCGGTCATGGTGTTACTCCTTCACGGAATGCGTTGCTGCGACCCACGGTCCGGCCTCTCGCTGTGTGCGCACTGTGCTGACCGTCAGCCGTTCCTGTGACCGGAGGAACCGGACATCCCGGCCCCGGGGCGATCACCGCACAGCCGCCTCACAGGCAGCACACAACCCGCGCACACGGCCGCGGCGGACGCTGAAGCCATGGCCGCGCGTACCCTCACGCCCCGCCCCCACCGGTCCGGCCGGCCGGGGCGCCTTTCGCTGCGCGCGAAACTGACCGGCTCGATGGTCGTGCTGCTCACCGTCGTGTGCCTGATCGTCGGGGTCGTCAGCGAGTTCGCGCTCGACGTGTTCCTCACCCGCCAGGTGGACCAGCAGCTGACGGCCGCGGCCACCCGCTCGCAGGTCTTCGCGAGCAACGCCGGGAGGCAGAACGGCCTGCCGCCGCCCCAGGACCAGGGCACCGGCGAGCACCCGCTCGGGCAGAACGTCGGCACGGTCAGCGGCACCTTCGCCGGGACGTCGCTGGTGCACGACGACAGCATTTCCGAGCACGGGGACCGGTTGCACCTGTCCGCGGCCCAGCAGGCCGTGCTGCTGTCCGTGCCCGCGGACGGCAAGCCGCACACGGTGTCCTTCGACGACCTCGGCGAATACCGGCTGATGGCCCTGCCGGTCACCGGGTCGGCCGAGGTCGTCGTCACCGGCCTGCCGATGAAGCCGGTCACCGACACGCTGCTCACCGTCGGGCTCATCCTCTTCGGCGTCGCCGCCGCGGGCGTGCTGGGCGCGGCGTTCCTCGGCGCGTTCGCGGTCCGCCGCACGCTGCGGCCGCTCGAGCGCGTCGCGGCCACCGCCGGGCGCGTCACCGAGCTGCCGCTCGACCGCGGCCAGGTGGCGCTGTCCATCCGCGTCCCGGAGTCCGAAACCGACCCGCGGACCGAGGTCGGCCAGGTCGGCTCGGCGCTGAACCTGATGCTCGGGCACGTCGCGCAGGCGCTCGAAGCGCGGCACGACAGCGAGCTGCGCGTCCGGCAGTTCGTCGCCGACGCCAGTCACGAGCTGCGCACCCCGCTGGCGGCGATCCGCGGCTACGCCGAGCTGGCCGCCCGCGGCAGCTCTCTGGTCCCGCCGGACGTCGCGCACTCGATGACCCGGATCCAGTCCGAAGCCGTCCGGATGACGACCCTCGTCGAAGACCTGCTGCTGCTCGCCCGCCTCGACGCCGGCCGCCCGCTGGACGTGCGCGAGGTCGACCTCACCCGGCTCGTCGCGGACGCCGTCGGCGACGCGCGGGTCGCCGGGCGCGACCACCGGTGGCAGCTCGCGCTGCCGCCCGACCCGGTGCTCGTGCACGGCGACGTCCAGCGCCTGCACCAGGTGCTGGCGAACCTGCTGGCCAACGCCCGCACGCACACCCCGCCCGGCACCACGGTGACGACCGCGCTCGCCCGCTCCGCTGACGGCAGCGCCGTCGTGACGGTGACCGACGACGGCCCCGGCATCGACCCGGACCTGCTCCCGGACGTCTTCGAGCGGTTCGCCCGCGGCGACTCCTCGCGCTCGCGCCACGCCGGCAGCACCGGGCTCGGGCTGGCGATCGCGTCCGCCGTCGTGCTCGCCCACCACGGCTCGATCGAGGTGCACAGCCGCCCCGGCCGGACGGAGTTCGCGGTGCGCCTGCCCGTGGCCGTCCCCGCACAGCGCGTGCACAGCATCGGCACAACCCGGCCCCAGCTGGGCACCGGAAGCTGATCCCATGACCGCTGTGACGTCCGGGGGCTCCGCCACCCGTAGCCCCCGAGAAGAAGCCGGTGTCGCGTCGCGCGAAACCGCCGCCGTGACCCCTTCGCCGCCCGCTCGCCGGAGCTGGCACCGGCCCGCGCTGGCCGTCCTCCTGCTGGCGACGGCCGTGCTGTACCTGTGGGGACTCGGCGCGTCCGGCTGGGCCAACGCCTTCTACTCGGCGGCCGCGCAGGCGGGATCACAGAGCTGGAAAGCGTTGTTCTTCGGGTCGAGCGACGCGGCGAACGCGATCACCGTCGACAAGACCCCGGCGGCTCTGTGGGTGCTGGGGCTCTCGACGCGGGTGTTCGGCGTGAGCGCGTGGAGCGTCCTGGTGCCGCAGGCGCTGATGGGCATCGGCTCGGTCTGGCTGCTGTACGCCACGGTGAAGCGGACGTCCGGCCCGGCCGCGGGCCTGGTCGCCGGGCTGGTGCTGGCGCTGACCCCGGCGGCGGCGCTGATGTTCCGGTTCAACAACCCGGACGCGCTGCTGGTGCTGCTGCTCATCGCGGCCGCGTACTGCGTCGTCCGCGCGATCGAGAAGGCGGGCCCGGGCTGGCTGGCCCTGGCCGGCGTCGCGGTCGGTTTCGGCTTCCTGGCGAAGATGCTGCAGGCGTTCCTGGTGCTGCCCGCGTTCGCGGTGGCGTACCTGGTGGCCGCGCCGGTGTCGCTCGGCAAGCGGCTGCTGCACCTGCTGGGCGCACTGGGCGCGACGGTGGTCGCGGCGGGCTGGTACCTGGTGGTCGTCGCCCTGTGGCCGGCGGCCGGCCGGCCGTTCATCGGCGGCTCGCAGACGAACTCGCTGTGGGAGCTGGTCTTCGGCTACAACGGCTTCGGCCGCATCACGGGTGACGAGGTGGGCAGCGTCGGTGGGGGCGGCGGTGGCGGCTGGGGCTCGACGGGCCTGACTCGCCTTTTCGGCAGCGAGATGGCGGGCGGCATCGCCTGGCTGATCCCGGCGGCGCTGCTGGCGCTGGGCGCGGGCCTGTGGTTCACCCGCCGCGCGCCGCGCACGGACCGCTCCCGGGCGGCGCTGATCGTCTGGGGCGGCTGGTTCCTGGTGACGGCCCTGGTGTTCAGCTACATGGGCGGCATCATCCACCCGTACTACACGGTCGCCCTGGCCCCGGCGATCGCCGGGCTGGTCGGCACGGCGGCGGTCCAGCTGTGGCGCCTGCGGTCGGGGCCCTCGGCGTCAGGCCTGCTCAGCGGCGGTGTGGCACTGACGGTGGTCACGTCGTACCTGTTGCTGTCGGGATCGACGTGGCAGCCGTGGCTGGCCCCCACCGTGTTGATCGGCGGGCTCTTGGCCGCGGTAGGGCTGTTCTTCGCGGCGCACCTGACCCGCTGGGCTGCTTCTTTGGTGGCCGCGTTGGCCTTGGTCGTGCTCCTTTCCGGCTCGGGGGCGTACACGCTGGCAACAGCGGCAACGACCCACAGCGGGGCGATCCCGTCTGCTGGTCCTTCGTCAGGCTTCGGTGGGGGCGGTCCGGGCGGCTTCGGCGGCCCTGGTGGCCCGGGCGGCTTTGGCGGCGGCCCGGGGTCTCTTCTGTCGACCACACTCCCGGGCGCCGAGTTGACGGCGTTGCTTCAGCAGGACGCGTCTCGCTACACCTGGACGGCAGCCACAGTGCTGTCGAACGCGGCGGCGGGCTACCAACTGGCGAGCGGTGCCCCGGTGATGGCCGTAGGTGGCTTCAACGGCACTGATCCCTACCCCACTCTGGAGCAGTTCCAGCAGTACGTGGCGAGCGGTCAGATCCACTATTTCCTCGGCGAGGGCATGACGATGCAAGGGAGCAGCGGCTCGGACGCGGCCCAGCAGATCGCCGACTGGGTAGCGTCGAAGTACGAAGCAACCACCGTCGACGGGGTCACGGTCTACGACCTCACCATGGCCACTTGAGGCAAGGACCGACGAAAGCAGGGTGAGGGCCAGATGACCGAGCTTCTTGTCAGGCAAGCACACTCCGCAGACCTGGAATCGTTCGCCGGTGTCTTTGGTGGCGACGGACTCCTCGCCGACCACTTCGCGCGGCAGCGACAGAGCCGTGGTGTGCTGTTCCCTGGCGTGGCTGGACGGCGTCCCCCGCCGGCCGCGCTAACGTGTGGCTCGAAGAGGCAGTTGAGCCCCGATCCGCCGGCACCTCCCCGGCATCGCGCTGATCATGCACCTGAAGGTCGCCTGCGAGCTTCGCAACCTTGGCATCGGCCAGGCGCTGATCGGCGCGGTGGAGGGGCACCTGGTCCAGGTGGGTCACCACCGCGTCACTGTGGTGGTCCGGACGGACAACGCGGACGCGGGCCGGCTGTACCGGCGGCTCGGCTACCAGGACTGGGGCCACGGGTCGGTCGTCTGCTAAGCACAACAAATCTTGCCGGACGGCTCCGTGCGCGACGAGGCCGAGCACTGTCACGTGCTGATCAGGGACCTCGTGCCAGCCACGCCCGCACCGCGGACCGAGTTGCGGCCGATCGGGGCACCACCCGCGCTCTGATCCGGCCGTCGGCAGCCGACTGCACGATGTGATCGATCCGCAAGGTGGCGAGCGCGTCTTCGATGCCCTGGCCGTCGCCATGGTCACGACGAAGTTCGCGGATGTGCTTGTGCCAGCGCACGCAGTCGGCCTGCCAGGCCTCGAGGTACACCGCGCACAGTTCCGGCGTGATGAGGTAGCCGCGGCCGATCGAGGCTTTGAGCGCAGCGACCATCCGCGCGCGCTGCCTTGGCTCGATCGCCGATCGGTCCACCCGCTCGATGACCGCGCCGATGAGCCGCCGTCGCGCGGCCAGGAACTCCGTCCAGTACGCCTGGTCGGCGTCGGCCAGGCAACGACCGTCGTCCAGCAGCGCGAACACGCCTTCGGCCAAGGTGTCACCCAGTTCCTCGCCTCGGGCACGGCCAGGGTCGTGGTAGGGGTCGTAGTTGTACTGGAACGCGGTGCCGGTGATCGCCGACGGCCGGATCCGCAGCCCGTCGAGCAGGAAGAATCAGTCCTCGTTGTGGATGTTCGGGACGAAGGACGAGAACGCAGCTTCACCGACCATCAGCGCACCACCGCCGATGAACACGTCCTGTGCGGCACCGACGTCGCGCAGCGCGTGGCAGACCACCGAGTTGTCCGGCATGCCCGCATTGGCCAACCCGACGACGGGGTAGCGGTCGATCGCGATCACGTCCGAGGGCTCGGGCAGGAGGATGTCGTCATCCAGGAACATGATCTGTTTCCAACCGGCGAGAATTGCCAGCAATAAACCGAGATTGGGCTTGAGACTGGTGTCGACCGGCCAGTGGAACCGGGTGGCGCGGAGGAGCTTGTCCGTGGCGAATCCGGGTACGACACCGTAGGGCATCAAGTCGATGTCGATGGCCAGCGTCCGGACTTCGGCACGTTTCGCAGCCAACGCCGCCTGCGGCGCACTGCTCCGCATACTGCACATCAGGACCAGCCAAGCATCGTGTTCCCTGGCCGCCTCTATCGCTTGCCGCAGATATGCCGCTGGGCACGATGACCGCATCCACTTTTCCCGGCGAGCCGTGACTGTTCGGAACGCGATGCAGCAGGCCCAGGTGAGACTGGTGCTGACGCGCGGTCACGGCGCCTCGGGCCATTCGTGAAGCCGGTCCTCTTCGATCGTCCAATCAGGAGTCCTCCCATGCCCCTGAATCACCAGCACTTTGCTGACAATACAGAGTTCCTCGGCGTCGCCGAACGCTTCCGCGCGTACTCGTTGTTCCGATCCTGGAATCTGGGTCCGTCAGCGCCCTGACCGCGCTCAGCGTTCCTCGTCTGTACATACCATTGCATATGGTCACGGTGCGCTCTCGATTGAACGGGCTTACCCCGCGATGGAAGTGCGCGACGTCCTCGAGCGGGCGACCGCCGGAATCGACGGTCGGTTCGAACGGTTTTGTGCAGTCGTGCTCTCCGATCCGCTCGATCACGTCGCGGGTGACGACGTTCCAGTCGACGCCCCCGAGCAGAACAAGATGACTTGCGTAATCTTCCGGCGACAGCTCTTCGCTGGCGTGGAAGCTCACCCGGTTACCAGGGTTGCACGCCCGGATGTGCCCGTACAGCTCGATCAGAGCGTCCGGATCCGCGTAGGTGTGGAGCGACACGAAGTCGGCGCTCTCGTGTCCGCACACGGCAAGTTCGCCCGCAGCTCTCGAGGCAGCGGCGCGCAGACGATAATGATGTCGTGGTCCTGGGGGAACGTCCAGAGGTTGTTGGGCGCGGACCGCGCCGCAGCGGGCTCGATGCCGCCACGCAGGAGTAGCAGCTCGTCCAGCAGGTCATTGCGCGTGCCGCGCTCTTCGTCCGTCAGCTTCTCCAGGGCTAGGACACGCAGAGACCGATCGTCCAGAGAGCGACGCGTCGCGAACAAGGTCGCAAAGCGCTCGAGCCGGCGGACCGGCGGGCGCACGGGCTTCTCGGCGTTCTCCCACGACGAGATCAGCGAGACGCTGAGCGGCTGGTGATCGCCGAGCGCATCGGCGGAGCTGCGCCTGAGTGAGCCGCATGTCAGGCCAATGTTCCTCGCGCAGCGCCTTGAGCCGACGGGCGAGCTCGAGCGGTGCGGCTAGCGACACGGCTTCGCCGCCTTTCAGTCGGAAATTCCCGGAGTCCACGCCACGGATCTGAATCTTTCCCAGCCACCCCTTCGGGCTCTTGTTATCACGATTCCCGGCACCAAGAATAGCAATTGACGGTGTCTTCCCCAGCGAAGCGCACATCCGCGAGTGACACAGGCAAGGGAAGGACGACGTGGCGAGGGACGACGCCGACCGGGCCAACGAAATGTCGGGGATGGCCGGCACCGTGGTCCAGGCCGGATCGATCGCTGGGGGCGTCCACCTGCATCCGACGCAACCCGCGTCGCAGTCGCTACCGCACGAGCTTCCTCCGGACGTGCACGCGTTCACCGACCGGGTCGAGCAGCTCGAGCAACTCGACTTGCTCCTCGCCGCTTCCGACCAGCCGACGCCGACGGCGGCTGTCGTGATCTCCGCGGTGTCGGGCACGCCCGGCGTAGGAAAAACCGCGTTCGCCATACACTGGGCACACCGGGTCAGCGAGCGGTTCCCCGACGGGCAGCTCTACGTGAATCTTCGTGGATTCGGACCACACACTCCGGTTTCGGCCGCGGACGCCCTGGCCGGTTTCCTTCGCTCGCTGGGAGTACCCAGCGAGGACCTGCCACTCGACGTCGACGAGCGCGCCGCACGGTTCCGCAGCCTGCTCGCCGGCCGGCGCATCCTGATCGTGCTGGACAACGCGGCCGGCCCCGAACAGGTCCGGCCGCTGCTACCGGGCACCTCGTCCTGCGTCGTCCTGGTGACGAGCCGCAGCGTGCTGCAGGGGCTGGTGTCCCGAGACGGCGCACGCCGTGTCAACCTCGACTTACTTCCTCCCGAACAGGCGATCGACTTGCTGCGGATGCTGATCGGCGCACGGGTGGACGCCGAACCCGACGCGGTGGCGACGCTCGTGCAGGAATGCGGCCGGCTTCCGCTCGCGTTGCGGATCGCAGCCGACCTGGCGGAGATGAACCCGGAAGCGACGCTCGCCGAGCTTGCCGGCGACCTCGAAAACGAGCAAGAACGACTGGCTGCCCTCGACCCAGGAGACGATCCGGTCACCGCCGTGCGTGCTGTGTTCTCCTGGTCGTATCGGAACCTGCCGGCCGAGCAGGCGCGGGCATTCCGCCTGCTCGGCCTTCATCCCGGGCGTGATTTCGAGCCGGTGAGCGCGGCTGTTCTCTTCGGTACGACTTCGCTGCGGGCGCGGCGGCTGCTCGACTCGCTGGTTCGGTCGCACCTGGTCGAGCGCACGCGGACGGGCCGATACCAGATGCACGACTTGATCAGGGTCTACGCTGCCGACCTCGCCAAGAACGAGGAGTCGGCAGGTGAGCAGGAAGCCGTCCGACGCCGACTCTTCGATTTCTTCCTTGCCACGGCTTCAGTCGCCATGGACATCCTTTACCCACAGGAAAGCGATCGTCGCCCCCGCGTTCCTACCGAAGGCGCCGCACCGTTGGCCGACGACACGCAAGCGGTGCAGTGGCTGGAGGCCGAACGAGCCGCGCTCCTGGCCATGGCTGCGCACACCTCGCACAGCAGCTGGGCCATCTTCACGGTCGCCTTGTCCACGATCCTCTACCGGTTCTTGGACAGCCACGGTCACTTCGAGGACGCCGTCACCCTGCACACCGCCGCGATGGCGGCGGGTCAGGAACGTGACGAGCCGGTCGCAGTCGGCCGGGCCCTGCACAACCTCGGAAGCGTGTATCAGCGCCTCGGCCGCTACCAGGAAGCCGTCGCTTACCTGGAGCAGTCTCTGGCATCGACGAGGCAAGTCGGCCAGCCGATGGTGGAAGCTTTTGCGCTCAGCGACCTCGGTCTGGTTTTCACGCTGCTCGGCCGTTATGACGCCGCACTCGCGCACCTGTCCACGGCTTTGCAGCTGTTCGAGCGAGAAGGTGATCGGACCGGATCCGGTCAAGCTCTGAACAACATGGGACTTGTCCTGATCCGGCTGGGCAGGTTCGACGAGGCCGTCGGCCACATCCAGCAAGCACTGACCGTGTTCCGCGAGACGAACGACGGGCCTCGAGAGGGATATGCACTCAATGACGTGGGCATGGCGCTTCAGCGCCTCGGGCGCTTCAGCGAAGCGCACGATCATCACAATGAGGCATTGACTTTCGCCAAGGGAACGGGTGATCGAGCGTTGGTGGCCGCAGCACTCAACGGACTCGGAAACACCAGCCGACAGCTCGCGCGCACGGATCTTGTGCTCGATCTCCACGAGGAAGCGCTTGAAATCGCCCAGGGAATCGGTGATCGATACGAAGAAGCTCAGGCGTGCGAAGGTGTCGCGTCGTTGTATCAACTGAACGGAAACATAGACTCGGCGCGCACCTATTGGCTACGGGCGCGAGTCATCTACGCCGATCTCGGGGCGCCCGAGGTCGAAGAGGTCGATCAGCACGTGCGTGAACTCGAGAGCTAGTCGCCAGTGAGGAGCGGACATGACGGTGTTCGAGATGGCAATGTGGCTTGGAGGAGTGCTTCTGGTGGGGGTCGCAGTCGGGCGTCTCCGGCAGGTGGTTCCGCACTTCGGCAGTCTCACCATGTACCGCAGAGACGGCGGGTCCATTGTGATGCCGCACCCCGGCACTTACCGGACCACCACCCATTCGGCGGCCTTCCCGCTGTTCGATGGCGTCATCGTACCGTCAGCGCGGGGTGCAGAAGCTCTTCTTCGTGCCGCACGCACTGCGAAGAACGCCGACGCGACACTCGTGGTGCTTGCCAGCGGTCGCACGTCCGCGAAGGAGGCCGAACTCCTCCTGGGGAAGGACCGCTGCATCGTACTCGGAACGCCGCCGGACGCCGGAGGACCGTTGCTCCGGACATTCCATCATCCGTGCGCCACCACGACGACGGACATCAGCCGAAAGCGGAACGACGCCCTCGCGCTTGCCCACCTCCGCGGGTGGCGAACCGTTCTCTTCGTCGATGACGACGTGCAAGCGATCGAGCAGCGGGATCTTCGACACGCAGCAGAGCTGCTGGCCGGAGCGGACCGTCACTGGGTCCCTCGACGGATGGTCGGCTGGGCATTCGACGAGTTCGGCGACTTTTCCGTGGTGGGACATGCCTGCCGGCCGAAAACCAACGGAAAGGTGTCCTACGTCGGCGGCGGGGCGATGGCGATAACCTGCGACTCACAAGCTCCACTCTTCCCTCCGGTCTACAACGAAGATTTGCTCGTGGGCCTGACACTGCTGGCTGAGGACCCCACATCGGTCTGCGTGGCGGGAACGCTCGAGCAGGATGCATATGCGCCCTTTGCCGATCCTGCCCGCGCATCGGGCCAGGAGTTCGGTGAGGTTTTGACCGAGGGATACGCACGGCAGCCTGCTCCGGCCGAACTCCACACCCCACGGTACTGGAGGTCGGTGCTCCTGGATCGGCGCAGGTTGGTGCGGGAAGCCGCAGCAGACCTGCAACAGCGCGGAGTGACCGAAGGCGTCCTCGCGATGCGGGCCGTTCTCGCCACCCACGGACCCGACTGGCCGGAACTTCTCGCCAGCTTCGTAGATGACTGGGCTCATGACAGGTCGGCATGGCAGAAACACCTGAGCTCCTTGCATGCCTAGTTGGAGCGTCGGAGAAACTTCTTCGACTGAACGGAAAGTGGTGCTTTCGATGCCCGAGCCGGCACTCATCTCGATCGCAGCAGCATTGGCCAGTCGATCCGTGGTCAGTCTTTACAAGCTGGTGAAGAGGAAATTCTCGGATGATCCCGAAGCAACAGCCGTTCTCGAAGCCGCGGAGGGCGTAGCCGAGGACACCCCGGCAATGAAGAAGCTACAAGAAAAACTCGCTGAGGCGCAGACGAAGGACCCAACGTTCGCCAGGAAACTACAAGATGAATGGGATCGGGCACAGGTGGCAAACCAGGCCGAAACAGGCGGCGTCGTAAACTCCGTGACCGGTAGCGTCTCGGGCAACGTGGTTCAAGCCGGTGAGATCCAAGGAGGAATCTCTTTCTGAGGACAGGGACGCGATCTCACTGAGACCGGATCAGTGGGGGCGGGGTGCCGGGCAGCATGCCAGACGTGCCGCGCGCACTGGCCCGGCACCTCGGCAGGCTCCTGGACGCCGCACGCACGGCCCTGCGCGGAGCGCCGAAGACGATGGTCTGCCCCACCTGATTCTCGACGGCAACCTGTTCCCCGACGTGTCCGTTTCGGCGATCGAGGTTTGCTCCACGACATCGCCGGAGCCGAGCAGGGACGCGAACACGACGGGCTCCGGGTCGGCGATCCTCCGGCACATTCGCCTCGTCCCCGGGACGCCGGACGAGGCCGTTGTCGGGATGCTCGACACGGGATGACGACGGGCCGGCGGGGACCGAAATCAGCAGGCCGAGGTTCCGCTTGAGACTGGCGTCGACCGGCGGGCGGAACTCACTTCGCCGCGCTGATGGTCTGCTACAGATCGTCTACACCGCGTCCATTCGGGACGATGATTGCGTCCGATGTAGAACGGGCGCGTCGTCGATCTTTACGTGGGTCAGCAGGGCTGTGTGCGACCGGCGCTACCGCGCGTTCACTCGACCTCGGGCCACTCGTGCAGCCGGTTGTCCGGCAGCGTCCAATCGGGAGTCAGCCCTCGGCCGGCGATGACCTGGACCCGGCTGATGATGCTGAACGACTCACGTCCGCCGAACCGTTCCTGCAGGTATTCGCGGTTGCGGTCACGGAACCTCTTGTCCGTCAAAGCGCGCACCACGCCGAGTGTGCCACGGCCGTACATCCCATTGCATACCGTGACGGTGCGCTTCTGGTTGAACGGGCTGACATCCCGGTAGAAGTGTGCCACGTCTTCCAACAGGTGACCTTCTCTGTCGAGCACCGGTGAGAACAACCTGGTTTCACCGTGCACACGCACCCGGAAACCGCCAGGTTCACTGATGGGCACCATTTCGTCGCGGACGATCTGCTCCACCGGGAGGTCGACGCGTTCGATCACGTCGCGGGTCACCGTGTTCCAGTCGACACCACCGAGGAGTACGAGGTGGGTCGTGTAGAGATCGGGGGTCAGCTCTTCCGTCGTGTGGAAGCTGACCTGATTCTCGGGGTTGACAGACCTTATGTGACCGAACAACTCGATCAGCGCATCGGGGTCGGCATAGGTGTACAGCGACGTGAAATCCGCGCTCTCGGGGTCGGCGTACGTCACGTGTCGCCGCAGCTCGAGCGGCAGCGGGGCGCAGACGATCGTGACGTTTTCCTCGTCGCGGAACTGCCAGATGTCGGACACCTCGGGCTCTGGCTCGGGCGCGCGCTCCTGCCCGTCCCGGAGCCCCAGGAGTTCCTCGAGCAGGTCGTCGTGGCGGCGGCGTTCGTTGTCCGTCAGTTGATCCAGTGGGAAGACCCGCACAATTTCGCCGCGCACCGACCGCCGCGTGGCGAACAGCGTGGCGTAGGCGGCGAGCCGCCGAACCGGCGGGGCGACGGGCCGGTCGGCGTTCTCCCACGAAGAGATGAGGGAGATGCTGAGGGGCTTGCTGCCGCCGAGCGCGTGGGCGAGCTGGGCCTGGGTGATCCCCGCTTCCGGCCACTGCTCCTCCCGGAGCGCGCGCAAACGTCGGGCGAGTGCGGGACGACGCGACTCGGCTGAGGACACGACTCCGCCGCCCTTCAGTAAATTACAGTGGCGCGGGGTAAGCGCACATTGTACTCATAACACCAAGTTGCGGCATCACCCGTTGACTTCAAGGTACTTCAGGAATCACAGTAAGTTCCAGTAAACTCAGAAACTGCTGCCGGATGTCCACCGGGTCGATGCGC
The DNA here is from genome assembly GCF_036104975.1 of Amycolatopsis sp. NBC_00355. GTDB lineage: Bacteria > Actinomycetota > Actinomycetes > Mycobacteriales > Pseudonocardiaceae > Amycolatopsis. Next base: position 4,212,668 of record NZ_CP107982.1, read on the forward strand.
ACACCCAGCAGTCGCAATCTCGTCACGACAAACCAGAAGCAGCCTGTGGGATCACTACCGACCCGCCATCCCGATCTGGGTGGGGTTGGCGCTGGGATCTGACGGCTCTACCGCGACCAAGACCGCCGGGCCCAGTCCGACGTCGACATCGGAAATCCGACTTGATGTCCGCACTGGCGATCTTCGCCGCCCTCCTGGCAGGGCTCACGGTCGGAGGTTTCACACGCCACCTCTCCTTGCCGGCCGACCGAAGGAAGCACGAAAATGACCAGTAGGCGGTGCCCGACAGCCAGCACTTTCTCGGCTGTGCCTGCTCGGCGGCCAGCGCCTTGCGATTCCGTTGAGCCATCCCTGCGGCGGCGACATCGTGGTGCCCCAGATCCGCCGCGAGCTTCCGACCACGCCTACCCTTGCTGCGCAGTCCTCGCGATGCGCACTTCGGTACCGGAGGTGAGCGCGGACCGCCGCCGAGGTACACGAGTGTGGTAACCCTTGACGATCAGCCCGAGGGGGTGCGCCAGAACCAAGGGTCGACACGTCGAGCAACGTCATCCCGCTGCGCATGCGCAGCTACGAAGGCGGTACACCAAGCACATCGGTGATCCACGCGGCCGGCGTGCCGCCGTGCCAGGAGCTGGCTGAGAACCGCTCCTGCGCGATTCCCTGCCAAGTAGCGTTCTCGGCTCCCGCCGTGATACTTCCACCCGCCGTGAAAGTCCCGATCTCCTGTGCTGCAACGCCTTCTACGCGCAATGTCTTCATCACAAGCCTGGCGTCCTCTGCCCTGGTGACGACGACGAGTCCCCAATCGCCCCACGTCTGTGCGAGGTCGAAGGGCCGCAGGCCGTACTGTCCTGCCACCTCGGCAACCGGCGCGTCCAGCTCGAAATCCTCGGTTACCGCCGCGCCGAGTCCGTTCACTTCACAGAGCGTGCGGATGGTCGCGAACAAGCCGTCGGAGACGTCCATTGCCGCCCGCGCGAGGCCGGTCGCGGCCAGCATCTGGCCCGCCTTCAACTGCGCCGTCGGGCGGCAAGCGCGTTGCCAGATCTCATCCTGCGCCGGCACCGGGAGCGACACCCGACCGGTCGCCAGGAGGGCCGCCGCCCAGAGGTAACCAGGAGAGCCGACCAGAAGCAGGCTGTCGCCGGCACGCGCCCCGGACCGACGGAGCCTGGTGCCCGGAGTGCACCGGCCGATGGCCGTCGCCGTCAGCTGGACGACCTCGCCGTCGCGGATGTCGCCGCCGGCGACCTTGGTTCCGTGCGCCGCGCAGCAGTCGTCAACCCCGTCGAGCAGCCGCTCGAACTCTCGCACCGTCGTCGCCTTAGGCAGCGTGTAATTGACGACGAGACCCAGCGGCGTGGCGCCAGCAGCGGCCAGATCGGACAGGTTGATCGTGGCCAGTAGCCAGCCTGCGTGGTAGAGGTCGGGCTCGCTCAGGAGGTTGACCACAGGCGTAGGACAACTGTCGGTCGTCGCGACGAGTTCGCTCTGCGCTTCCACTGTGGCGAGCAGGGCACTGTCGTCGCCGAAACCTTCGGTGCCGCCGTAGCGCGGCTGCAACACACGTTGCTGGATGCCCCGTTCACCCAGGTCGCCGAGGCTGAGCTCAGTTGTGCCGGACATGATCCGCCAATCGGGACGCGACGACCGCATGGTCGGTCGAGTAGTTGTGCGGCAGTTCGCCGTAGGGCAGCTCGCTCCCGCTTGAAGCGAACAGCATCAAGTTGCAGATCCGGACGCCTGGATACAACAGGACCGGATGCCTGAGGTGGTTGACGATCTCCAGGGTGAGCACGGCGCCCGTGCCCAGCCCGAAGCCGGGACTGACTTGCCCGCACAACACCACGCTGATCCCGAGTCGCGCGTAGTCGCTGGTCCCGTCGACCAGGCCGGCGAGGTTTTCGGATAGGCCGATCTTCTCCAGGGTCGGCGCAAGCACCACCTCTCCGGGTTCGACGACCAGCCGTCCCTGCGCGTCCGGCTCCTTGAGAACCAGGTCGGGGTGGGTCGACCGGTCCGCGACGTCGACTGGGCCGGTCGTCACCAGCGCGAACGCTTCGTGCCCGAGCCGCAGGCTGAGCGCGGCTGGGCGCACGAGCGCGTCGTCGAAAGGGTCGACCCACAGTTCGCCGTTCTCACGGGCCCGCCGAATGGCCCGGTCGGTCAGCACGCCGCGGCGATCCCGACGTTCGACGCCCCTACGCTTTTTGACCTGGCCCTTCAACTCCACGAAAGTCATGGTGCGACCTCGCTGTCGAGGCTCGCCAGTAGCTCGCTCACGAGCTCTCCGAAATCGGCTCCGGTGAGGTCGAAGTTCGGCTGATCGTCGCTTTCCCCGGGTTCGCAGTAGACGACGGTGGTCGGTGTCCGCCGCGGCCCCTGCACCACGACCGTCGCGGTGAGCTCGGCGTCGATCGGACGGACCGTGTGCACGATCGACGTGTCACACGTGTAGACGTCACCGCTCTGGACGTGCGGCACTCCCCGACGCCTCAGACGGACCTCGCCGTCGGCCGTCAGCGACGCCGGGTCCGCGGGGTCGGCGCCGTAGCGGTACCGGCGGTAAGGCTTGCCACCCTCCGAGGTCTCCGCGAACTCGACCATGTGCATCCCGGTTCCCGCGAGCACGTGAGAGGCGAACTCCCAGCGGTGGCTGTGTGGATTGGATTCGCCGCGCGACGGCATCTCGCTCCGCGGCCAGACGTGGAGGCGGATGCGGAACTCCGGCTCGATACTCGTATGGAGGACGACCTTCGCGAAACCGTTGGGATGCCAGTACGAGCGTTTCGCGATTTCAGCGACCGCCGCGCGGTCGGCGGCCAGGTCTCGGAGCCAGGCCGCGAACGCGCGCCGAGCGCCGCGGATGTGCTCCGCCGCCGCTTCGAGCTGGAGCAGGCTGGGACGGGAGTCGTTGCCGCGCAAGGCCTCCGCGACAAAGCGCGGGAAGGCGTGGTCAGCGGCGACGATGGGAGTCGTGCTCATCGTGCGGGGGGTTTCTCTATTCTGCAGCTGGGGGCGGAAGAAACGGAGGTGCCGCGAAAGCCAGCGCAGCCGCGCGCAAGGCAGTGACGGCATCGAGGGTCATCCAGATGGGGAGATCGCCACTGCCCCAGGCCCACAGGCCGAGACCGGCTTCATATCGTTCCCACAGAGAACTGAGCGCGCGGCTCAGCCGACCCCTGGGTACCTGAGGTGCCTCGGCCAGGGCCTGGATGACCCATGCGGAGGTGAAGTGCTTGATGTTGACCCGTACGTCCTCGCGGCTGCCTGGCTGTGGCAGCGCGAGGTCTTCCATGATTCCGTCGTCCGCGTGGGTGCGCTCAATGAGCCATTGCGTGCCCACCTCAACAGCTTCTCGGACGTCGGTGCGATCTTCTCCGGTGCGCAGGAGGTCCCTCAGTGCCACGACGGCTCGCGCCGTGTGCGCCGTGGACGGTTCCGGCGCCACCAAGCCCGGTTCGTTCTTCTCACCCCACAGCGGGACACCGTGGAAATCGAGACGGGCGGCGAGGAGTTCGTCCGCAAGCCGTCGGGTCAGCGCGGCGCCGGGACCGACCCGCACCGAGGTACGCAGCGCTGTGGCCAGCAGGAAGGGCCGGGTCCGGCTGTAGTCGTCAAGCGAGCTTTCGAGGTGGGCCAGCCCCTCCTCGGCCGAAAGGACGGTGCTGGCCTGGAACAGCGCGTCCACGACCGCCGAGGTGACTTCCGGCCGTTTTCCCTTCGACCGGCCTTGCCAGCCGTAGGCGGAACGCTTGGCGTAGAGGTTGTCCACGACCGTATGTAAGTCGATGTAGGGCTCACCTACCACGACCATGGCACTGATCCCGTAGGCGGTGGCGAGCGTGGTTTGCTCACCGTGCTGCTGGAGGTTGTGCCGCCAGCCGACCGCCTTGCCGTTCTCGTCGCGGATCAGGTGTTCGGCGAGGCCGTGGCCCGCCCGCCGGAAAACGTCGAGCAGGGAGCCGCCCGTCGACAGCGCAGCACCGGTCGAGGAGGCGGGAGAGCGAGCCGCCTCCACCATCTCAGCCAGCGCGTTCGCAGCCCCGAAGTGATCATCGAGCAGCCGGGCGTTCTCGGCCGACGGTAGGTAGCGCCCGGTCTCCCACTGTGTCAGGTTCGCGCGGCTGACCCGCACGATCCGAGCCACGTCCGCCTGCGTCTGCCCGGCGGACTTTCGCAACCGCCGTAACTCGGCGCCTACCTGCCTGACCGTCACCGTTACCACATCAGTACCTATCGGCCGGGGCCCGGTCGACATAGAATGTAGGTAAGCATGCGACACCAGTCTTACCTACCTAAGTAGGTACGACGTAGGAGGTGACAAATTGTGGACACAGAACGCACCTTATCTCATCCCCGTCTGTCCGGCGGACGGGCGCTGCGAGAGTCGCCCGAACGAGTTGTGCATGCAGCTCATCAGTCACCTTCTTGCCGGAAACGAATGCGACTACCACCGAGAGTGTCTGACGGGCCCCTTCGCGCAGGTGGGGGAGATCTGGTCCGGTTGCCCATCTGAGTGCGAGTTCTATACCCCGCGGTGCCGCGATGCAAGACCACTTCCTTACCTACGTTCCGCCAACACAGTCGGTTCGATCCATCGCCGGACCGTCCAAGCGCGACGGTCGGCGACCTTGCAGTCCGTCGGCGGTGGCCTGCTCCCGCGATCGGGCTGCGGTGAGCACCGCAGAAGACAAATAACGATCCACCGCCTGGCTGAACTTCGACGCCTGGCGAGCTGAATCCCGCCGTGTGTGCCAGCTGACACACACGGCGCGGCGACCCGGAGGTTTCCTGGATCCACAGCAGAGGAGGGCTTTCATGGACCCCTACACCACCGCACCGCGCAGCAGCCGCTGGCGTCGGGGCGTCTATGCGGCCGGGATCGTCATCCCCTTCACCGCTTCCCAGCTTTGGGCGCTGCTCGTGCTGCTGCGCCTCGCGCCGCTCGACGGGCTCGTCGGGCAGGCCATCGTGCTGATCGGGCTGGGGTCCGTCGCCGCGATCTGGGCCGGGTGGCGCTGGACCTGGCAGCTTGGCCGGGACAAGGACCGGCAGCCCGCCCCCAAGACCCGGATTCCGACATGACTTCGGCGCCGGTGATCGTCGCGGCCCTCGTGGCCGGGATCGCCGCCGGCCGTCCCTCGCGCCACCTCGGCGGCCTTCTCCGCCGCCGATCGACCGGAAGGAGCTCGGAAATGACCAGCAAGCAGGCCTCGTCGTTCCTCGTCCGCCTCTACCACTGGCGGTGGGAGATCCTCTCCCTCACCCTCCTCCCCTACGGCGTCGTGGTGTTCGCGCTCTGGGCCGGCCCGGTGTGGGCGTCGGTGACGCTGGGCTCCGCGCTCGGCCTGGCCGTGCTGCGCCGCCGCAGCGTGCGGGCCCGCATCCAGGCCGTCCGGCTGCAGCACCGGCTGCGCGCGACGTTCCCGCTGCTGCGCCTGCGCCCGGCGATCCTGTGGAGCCGTCCGCGTGGTGGTGACATCGTGGTGTCACTGTTCGGCCGTGAGGCCTTCGAGCACTTGCACCGCAAGCGCTCCGTCCTCGCGGCCGCGTGCGGGGTACCTGAGGTGTACGTGGACCGCCACCCGCGCTACGCGAGCCTGGTGACGCTGACGATCAGCCCGACCGAGGCCCGGCGCGAGCCGAGCCGGGCGCTGCCGCCGAGCAACGTGGTGCCGCTGCGCGTCCACAGCTGACGCCGTCCGTGCGCTGTGCCCCGCGAGCCGGGCACAGCGCACAGCAACCGCACAGGGCGATCACACGGTCACCAAAGCGGGACCGGCGACCGTGGTCGTCATGACAGCCACCGCCTCCGCTTCACGGCCCGGGACCGTCCCGGTCGACCTGGCCGGCCCGCAGCCGGTTCTCGACGTCGTCATCCCGGTCTACAACGAAGAGGCCGACCTCGAACCGTGCATCCGCCGGCTGCACGCGCACCTGGCCGAACACGTCTCCTACCCCTACCGGATCACCGTCGCCGACAACGCGAGCACCGATGCGACGCTGCCGGTCGCGGAGCGGCTGGCCCGGGAGTTCCCCGAGGTCGAGGTCCACCACCTGGACGAGAAGGGCCGCGGCCGCGCGCTCAACGCCGTCTGGCGGGCCTCGGACGCCGCTGTCCTCGCCTACATGGACGTCGACCTCTCGACCGACCTGGCCGCGCTGGCGCCGCTCGTCGCGCCGCTGCTGTCCGGGCACTCCGATCTCGCCATCGGCAGCAGGCTCGCCCGGGGCGCGCGAGTGGTGCGGGGGCCGAAGCGCGAGTTCATTTCCCGCTGTTACAACCTGATCCTCCGCTCGACGCTCGCCGCGAAGTTCAGCGACGCGCAGTGCGGGTTCAAGGCCATCCGCGCCGACGTCGCGCGGGAACTGCTGCCGCACGTCGAGGACACCGGCTGGTTCTTCGACACCGAGCTGCTCGTGCTCGCGCAACGCGCCGGGCTGCGGATCCACGAGGTGCCCGTCGACTGGGTCGACGATCCCCACTCGTCGGTCAACATCGTCAAGACGGCCACCGCGGACCTCAAGGGCATCGCCCGCGTCACCCGGGCGACGTTCACCGGGGAGATCCCGATCAGCCGGCTGCGCGAGCAGCTCGGCCGGCAGCCGATCGGCGTCGAGGCGCCCGGGGTTCCGCCACGGCTGGTGACGCAGCTCGTGCGGTTCGCCGCGATCGGCGTCAGCAGCACTCTCGCCTACCTCGTGCTGTTCCTGCTGCTGCGCTCGGCCGTCGGCGCGCAACCCGCGAACTTCACCGCGCTGCTCGTCACGGCCATCGCGAACACCGCGCTCAACCGGCGGCTCACGTTCGGCATCCGGGGCCGCGGCGGCGCCGGGCGTCACCAGTTCGAAGGGCTGATCGTGTTCGGCCTCGGCCTGGCGCTGACCAGCGGCGCGCTCGCCCTGCTCAACGGATCCACCACCCCCGGGCTGGTCCTGGAGATCACCGTGCTCGTGCTGGCGAACCTCGCCGCCACGGTCCTCCGGTTCCTGCTCCTGCGCGGCTGGGTGTTCAACCCGCGCCGCCAGGCCGCCACTCAGAAGGAGTACTGATGACCGCCGTCCTGTCCGACCCCGTGACGCAGGAACCGCGCCACCGCAAGGATTCCGCGGCGCACGCGCCCCCGCGCTGGGTGCGCCCGTCGGTGTTCGGGCTGCTGGCCGCGACCGCGGTGCTGTACTTCTGGAACCTGACCGCGTCCGGCTTCGGCAACTCGTTCTACGCCGCCGCCGTGCAGTCCGGGACGCAGAGCTGGAAAGCGTGGCTGTTCGGCTCGCTCGACTCCGGCAACGTCCTGACCGTCGACAAGCCGCCCGCCGCGCTCTGGGTCGGGACGGCGTTCGCGCGGATCTTCGGTTTCTCCAGTTTCACCGTGCTGGCGCCACAGGCGCTGATGGGCGTCGCGTCGGTCGGCGTCCTCTACCTGGCGGTGAAGCGGACGTCCGGCCCGATCGCCGGGCTCCTGGCGGGCGCGCTGCTCGCGGTGACGCCGGTGGCGGCGCTGATGTTCAAGTTCAACAACCCGGACGCGCTGCTCGTGCTGCTGATGGTCGCGGGCGCCTACTTCGTCGTGCGTGCCACGGAAAAGGCGAGCCCCGGCTGGCTCGCGCTGGCCGGCGCGGCGATCGGGTTCGGCTTCCTGACGAAGATGATGCAGGCGTTCCTGGTGCTGCCGGCGTTCGGCCTGGTGTACCTGATCGCGGCGCCGGCGTCGCTGGGCAAGCGCTTGCTGCACCTGGGCGGCGCGGTCGTCGCGCTGGTCGTCTCGGCGGGCTGGTTCATCGCGCTGGTCGACCTGTGGCCGACGGCGTCCCGGCCGTACATCGGCGGGTCCGAAGGGGACAGTCTGCTCGAACTCGCCTTGGGCTACAACGGTTTGTCGCGGATCTTCGGCGGCGGCGAGGGTGGCGGCCCGGGCGGTGGCGGCGGTATGGGTGGCAACACCGGCTTCGGTGGCACGGCCGGGCTGTTCCGGATGTTCGGCTCCAGCTTCGGCGTCGAGATCTCGTGGCTGCTGCCGGCCGCGTTGATCGGCCTGGTCGCGGGGCTGTGGTTCACCCGCCGCGCGCCGCGCACGGACCGGACGCGCCTGGCCCTGGTGCTGTGGGGCGGCTGGCTGGTCGTGACGGCGCTGGTGTTCAGCTACATGAGCGGCATCGTGCACCCGTACTACTCGGTCGCGCTGGCGCCGGCGATCGCCGCGGTGGTCGCGATTTCGGGCCGCGCGCTGTGGCAGGGCCGGGCGAACCCGGCGCCGCGGGCGGTGCTGGCCGCGATGATCGTGGTGACGGCGGTGTGGTCGTTCATCCTGCTGGACCGCACGCCGGACTGGTTCCCGGCGCTGCGCTGGATCGTCGCGGTGCTCGGTGTGCTGGTCGGCACGGTGCTGGTGATGGGCGTGCCGCCGGTCCGCCGCGCGGTCGCCGTCGTGGCCGCGGCGGTGGTGCTGACGCTGGGCGTCTCTTCGGCGGCCTACGGCGTGGAGACGGCTTCGGTGGCCCACAGCGGCTCGATCCCGACGTCCGGTCCGACGTCGAGCGCGATGGGCGGCTTCGGCGGCGACGAGTCCGCATCCGGCGCGGTCGGCAAGCTTCTCGCTTCGACCACGACGAAGTGGGCGGCGGCGACGACGGGTTCGCAGAGCGCGGCGTCGCTGGAACTGGCCAGCGGCAAGGCGGTGATCGGCATCGGCGGCTGGAGCGGCTCGGACCCGGCACCGACGCTGGACGAGTTCAAGGCGTACGTCGCGGCGGGTGAGGTGAAGTACTTCATCGACGGCGGCCGCGGCGGCGGGCCGGGTGGCGGGTCGAGCGAGATCAGCGCGTGGGTGACGGCCACCTTCACGGCCACGACGGTGGACGGGTCCACGGTCTACGACCTGCAGAAGTGAGCGCGACCTAGGGGTCGTGAGTGGTAATTCGGGTGAGAACCCCGATTACCACTCACGACCCCTTTGCGCGCAGGTGGTGACTGACGTCGCCGACCAGGTCGACCGCGGCCTGGCGTTCGGTGAACTGCCACTCGCCCGCGGACCGGCTGAAGGTGTCGCGGTAGGTGCCCGCCGCGATCGTTTGCAGGGGGAAGCCCTCGACCGCCTGCAGCACCGTGAAGTACGCCTGCGACGCCGCTGTGTCTCCGGTGACCGAGATCGACACGTTTGTCGTCACGTGTTTCGTGCGCGGGGTCGCGTCGGGGTACAGGATCACCGTCGAGCGCAGCATCTGTTCCACGGCGGCCGCGCCGCGTGCCACGCCGCCGCTGCCCGCGAACGCGCCCGAGGCGAACAGCTCGCCGACCGCCGTGAAGTCTCCCGCGTCCACCAGGGACGCGTACCTGTGGATCAGGTTTTCGATCTCCCGGGTGTCCTCCACCGCAGCGATCGTACAGAAAAAGTATAGAAACCCTCCGTACCGTGGCGGTGAGGGCGGCGGGGGTCGCCCACAGGGGGGAACCATGGATCGCCGGAGCCTGCTCAAAATCACCGCCGGGACCGCCGTCGCCGCGGCCGGGTCCGTACTGCTCGGCGGAACAGCCGACGCGGAAACGAACAGCCTGCCGCCCGTGCCGGGGATGCTCGGGGACCGGCGGGCCAACGAACTCTGGTACCAGCTCGACGAAATCGCGCTCTACCACCCGTCCGCGGAGACCAGCGCCGCCTACACCGCGTTGTTCGGGTACCTCGGGCAGGAGAGCATCGCCAGCAGGTGGCTCGCCTTCAGCAAAGAGCCCGCCTATCCGCGGAACTATCTCGAGTTCGTCAAGCCCGTCGAGGCGCCGCTGCGGACGCTCTCGAAGCTCCAGCTCGGGAACTTCGACCGTTTCTACCGCGGGGACGAAGCCGGCCTGGTCAAGGCGTTCGCCGACTTCGGGCAGGGCGTGCTCTTCGATCCTCGACGCGAACCCGTCGAGTCCGAGGTGCACACCATGGACGGGAACCCGCCCTCCAGCTACCACTTCTGGCACGCGATCCAGCGCGCGCAGATGCTGCTCGGGATCGATCGCCCGCGGTGGTCGCGGATCGATCCGATGCTCGGTTTCGCCTGGGCCCTGCAGTCCGTCGCGAAACCCGATCACCGGCACGTCAACCCCGGGCTGCCCGCGGGGCAGATCCGCGCCTTCGCCCGGTACTGGCTGCCGCGCGAGCCCGCGCAGCTCGACCACGATTTCCTGTCCTCGCCTTACCCCTCCGGACTGGGCTGAAGCACCCGTTCGTAGGCCGCTCGCAGGGCCGGGCACGGCGTGATCCCCAGTTTTTCGTCGAGGACGCGCCGGCCCCGGTGGTACACCGCGACCGCGTCCGCCGAACGCCCGCTCGCGCACAGCGCGGCCATCAGCAACGCCAGGGCGCGCTCGCGCAGCGGGTGTTCGAGGACGAGGTCCGCCGCGTCCGGGACCGCCCGCAGGTGGTCGCCCAGGGCGAGGTCGGCTTCGATACGGCCCTCCAGCGCGGCCAGCCGGAGTTCCTCGAACCGCGCCGCGGGGCCCGCGCGGAGCGGTTCGGCGACGTCGGCGAGCACCGGACCGCGCCACAGGTCCAGCGCGGCGCGGAACAACCCCGCCGCACGGGACGCCGAGCCCGCCCGGAGCGCCGCGTCACCGGCCGCCGCGAGCCGTTCGAACTCCTCGGCGTCGACCGTGCCGGCCGGCTCCAGCAGGTAACCACCACCCGTACGGACGAGCCGGGCCGGTAACGCGCGTCTCAGCCGGGACGCGTACGTGCACAGCTGCGCCTCCACGGTCGAGGGCCGGACGCCCTCCCACAGCAGGGAAATCAGCCGCGCGTCGGGTACCACCCGGCCGCGGGCCAGCAGCAACGCCGCCAGCAGCGTGCGCGGCTTGCGCCCGCCGAGCACGGCCGGGCGGCCGTCGGCGCGGCACACCGCCACCGGGCCCAGAATCCGGAACTCCATTCCCCCACCCCGTTCCCACAGTACCGGGACTGACACCGCCGGCACAGGAAAGTCTCAGACCGCCCACAGGAACGGCGCGGATCATGGAGATCAGAGGGATGAGGAGGCCGCGATGATCACCACCCGTCCGGGCTACCCGCGCTGGCACACCGCGAGTGCGCAGGGCCCCCGTTCGCACAACGCCGACGCCGTCGGCGCCTACGCCGCGGCCGGCGCGCCCGGCGTCGTGTTCGCCCTCGCCGACGGCGTCGGTGACGACCCGGCCGCCGCCCAGGCCGCGCGTGTCGCCGCCGCGGCCGCCGCGCGCACGCCGGTCCACAAAGGACCGGTCGAGGCCGTGCTCGCCGCGCAGCGGGCCGTCCGGGAACGCGGTCGCGGCGACGCCGTGCTCGTCGTCGCCGTGCCGGTCGCCGGCGGGTACCGCATCGCCTGGGTCGGCGACGCCCGCGCGTACGCCTGGGACGGCACCGCGCTGCGCCGGCTGACCACCGACCACACGCTCGCCGAGTACTTCCGCGCCCGCCACCAGCCGGTGACACCGCGGATGGAGCACGTGGTCACCACCAGCGTCCGCACGACGAAACCGCACGAGATCGGGACGGCCGAGGTCACCGGCGGCGGCCTGCTGCTGACCAGTGACGGCGTCCACAAGCCCCTCACCGGGACCGCGATCCGCGCGATCCTGGCCGACCCGGCGCACGGGGCCGCCGAGCTCGTCGAGGCCGCGATCGCCCGCGGCGGTTCGGACAACGCGACCGCCCTGTACGTCGAGGCGGTGGAGGCCGACAGCACGACGGTGCGATTTCCCGTCGCAGCGTGAGCCCGGCTAGCCGCGTTCGCGTTTCAGCTGCCGGTATTCGCGCAGGACGAGCACGATGATGAGCACGTCCAGGGCGGCGAAGAACGGCAGCGCGATCGAGTGGGTGTGGATCGCCCGCCAGATCTCGTAGACGACGAACGCGGCGAGGACGACCGCGGCGATCGGGTACGCGGGGACGATCTTGCGCGCCAGCGCCCACACCAAGCCGAGCTTGATCAGGCCGTGGGCCAGCAGGTAGGCGACGGCGAACGTCTTGGTGTCGCCGTGCAGGAAGTTCTCGGTCGCCGATTCGAGGTGCCGCGCGAGCGTGCCCGACGGGTCGCCGAGCAGGTCGCGGGTGATCACCGCGTGGGTGAACCCGCTGACGGTGGACGCCGGGATGAACGCGAGGACCAGCGCCCCGACGACCTGGAGGGCGCCGTCGAGCCCCTTGATCGCGATCGCGATCCGGAAGAACCGCTCGGTCGCCGTCGGCTTGGTTTCCGCCATGTCCCCACCTCAGCACGAACGGCGGATCCGCGCACGTGCAGGCACCTTTCGCGGCGTTCGTGCCGGCTGTCCGCCCGGTCGGGTCCGTCCCGGGGGATCCGGGTCAGCCCGCCGTCGCCGCCCGCACGACGTCCTCGGCGAACTCGACCGCGGCCTTCGCCGCGTCTTCGCCGAAGATCGGGCCGTGCGCATACAGCCCGTCGATGATGAGCAGGATCCGGTCCGCCAGCCGATCCGGCTCCGCGGCCGACGTCGCCCTGGCCAGTTCGCGCAGCTGTGTGCGGACCCGCGCGAAGTGGTCCGCCGACACGCGGTGCGCGGGGTGCTCGCGCCCCGGGAACTCGACGACCGTGTTCCGCAGCGGACAGCCACGCGCTCCCGGCGCGGTCGCCCGCACCCCGGCCTCGCGCACCAGCTCGACGAGCTGCGCCGCCGGGGTCCCGGCGGCCTCGCGCGCGTCCGCGACCAGTTGCTCCCAGTCCTCGACCCGACGGCGCAGGTAGGCCACGACCAGGTCGTCCTTGCTGGCGAACCGGCTGTAGAGCAGGTTCTTGCCGCAGCCGCACTCGTCGATGATCTCCTGCATCCCGACGGCGTGCACGCCGTGCCGGTCGAACAGCCGGGTGGCGGTCTCGAGGATGCGCTCCCGGGCGTCCGGCGTCGGCATGCGCGGCATCGTACGACCCGAAAGCCGTGAATGGCACATCGAGGGACTCTGAGTCCTTCGATGTGCCATTCACGGACTTGCGTTACAGCGCGGGAGGCACCGACTTCGTGCCCCACGCCGTCGGGGTGTCGCTCAGGGTGAAGCGGATCGTGCCCGCGCGGAGCAGGTCCTCGTGCGAGATCCAGCTGCGGTCATAGCCACGGTGTCCGATCCGGACGTCCTTGGTGTACTGCAGTTTCGACGCGCTCGCGCCGGGCGCCTCGATCCCGATCTTGCGGCCGTGCTCCGGGTGGATCTCGACCTTCTCGAACATCGGCGTGCTGAGCAGGTACGTCCCGGAGCCGGGCTGGGCTTCGAAGATGCCCGTCATGCCGAAGACGAGCCACGACGAGATGGTGCCGAGGTCGTCGTTGCCCGGCATGCCGTACGGCGTGTCGGTGAAGAGCGTCCGGGCGGCGCGCAGGACGGCCGACGTCTTCCACGGCGCGCCCGTCCAGCTGTACATCCAGGGCGCGTGCAGGTCCGGTTCGTTGTTGGGGTTGAAGGCGAAGTTGTTGTGGTAGTCGTACGCGCCGTGGACCCAGGAGTCCTTGGCGGCCTTCGCCGGGTCGGTGAGCAGCAGCGGCGTGTCGAAGAACGTGTCGAGCCGCTTCTCGGCCTGCCCCGCGCCGCCCATCAGGCCGAACAGCTTCGCGGGGTCCTGCTGGGCGAGCCACTGGTACTGCCACGGCGTGCCCTCGTGGAAGCCGGTGGACTGGGCCGGGTCGGGATCGCCGACGCCGGTGCCGTCCGCCGCGCGGGTGCGCGGGAAGCCGGTGAAACCGTGGGATTCGACGCCGGTGTCCCAGAGTTTCGAGAAGTTGCCGCAGCGCGCGGACAGCGTCTTGGCCTTGTCCTGGTAGCCCAAGCCGGACGCCATTGTGGACAGTGCGCAGTCGGCGAGGGCGTACTCGAGCGTCGCGGACCCGGCCTGGCGGGTGTCGCCGAAGGTGTAACCGGGAACGTCCTGGTAGCCGATCCAGCCGTTCTTGACGTAGTTCGGGTTGCCGTCGCGGCCGCGGAAGATCGACTGGCCCGCGGGGACCTCGGTGGCGTTGCGCCACAACGCGTCGAACAGCTGCCGGGCGGTGCGGTCGTCGAGGAGGCCGCGGCGGTAGTTGTCGACCACCCACGGCGTCACCGGGTCGCCGCTCATCACGTTCGTCTCGCCGCCGGCGAGCGCCCACCGCGGCACCCAGCCGCCGTCCTGGTAGATCTTGAGGACGGACTTGGTCATGTCCGCGGCCTTGTCCGGGTGCAGCAGCGCGACGAGCTGGTTCTGCGAGCGGTAGGTGTCCCACAGCGAGAACATCTGGTAGTACGTGTCGCGGCTGCGGTGCACGGCGTCGTCGAAACCGCGGTAGGAACCGTCCACATCGGACCCGACGGACGGGTGCAGCAGCGAGCGGTAGAGCGCGCTGTAGTACGTGCGCTGGTCGGCGGTGGTCCCGCCGGCGACGCGCAGCCGGTTCAGCTCGTCTTCCCAGGTGTCGTGCGCGGTCTTGCGCGCCTTGTCGAACGAGCGGGGCTGCTCGGTCCTGCGGTTGAGCCGGGCGCCGTCGACCGAGGTGTAGGAGAGGCCGACGGACACGCCGACCTGGTTCTTGTCGGTACCGAAGCTCAGCCATGCGCCGGCACGCTGGCTGCCCAGGCTCGCGTCACGCTGGTTCGGCGTGAGCTTGTTGTCGGTCCAGGTGCCGAAGCTCGTGAACTTGCGGTCGAACTTGGCGCTGAAGAAGACCTTGTAGCGCTCCTTCTGCGTCTCCCAGCAGAAGTTGCCGCCCTGCAGCCAGCCCTCGACGGTGTCGTCGCCGACGACGTGGACGTCCCCGGCGTAGGTGTAGCCGTTGCTCTCGCCGACCTCGATGAGGACGTTCTCGCTCGTGGCGCCGGCCGGGTAGGTGTAGCGGTGCTGGCCGGTGCGCTGCGTCGCGGACAGCTCGGCGTTGATGCCGTTGCCGAGCTTGACGCCGTAGTAACCCGGCTGCCGGGTTTCGTCGGCGTGGCTGAACTTCGCGCCGTACTGCGCGGGATCGCTGCTGGTGACGGCGCCGGTGGTCGGCATGAAGCGGAAGTTGCCCATGGTCTGGCAGCCGACGCCGGAGAGATGGGTGTGGCTGAAGCCGAGGGTGGTGTCCTGCGCGTAGTCGTAGGACGCGTACTTCTTGAGCTGGGTGTCCGGGCTGAGCTGGACCATGCCGAAGGGCGTGGTGGCGCCCGGGAAGGTGGTGCCGTCCCCGTTGTTGCCGATCGAGGTGTCGACGAGCGTGGTCGGGTCGTCGGCGAAGCTGGGCTGGTGCGCCGCCTGCGCGGGGGTCGCGAGGGCGACGGCGGTCACCCCGGCGAGTGTGACGGCCAGGACGCGCGTGCGCGCTCTCATCCGGTTCCTCCTGTGACAACGTTGTCAGTCTGTGGGTGAATCTTTGACGTTGTCCACCGGACAGGTCAAGACCCACGGACGAGGAGGTGGCGGCTCACCCCTTCAGGGCGAGGATCTGCCGGGTGTGGACCGGGACGTGGTCCGCGGCGAGCCCGTCGATGAGGGCCGCCAGCGGGATCGGCTGGTCCAGCACCAGCGCGTCGCCGGACATGAGCAACGCCGGCACCTGGACCGAAGCCGCCTGCTCGTCGAGGGAGCCGGCGATGTCGCAGAGGATGGCGGCCTGGCTCCGGACGTGCCGGGCGAGGTCGGCCCGGCCGGCGTGCCCGGCGATGATCCGGGCGAGGTTCGCCGGGTCGAGGGCGACGCGGTTGTCGAACGCGGGACGCGCTCCCGAGACCACGCCCAGCGCGACCGCGGCGACGGCGGCATCGACGCTGAGGACGTGGGCGAGCACCTGGTCGGCGTTCCAGCCGCCGTCGGCGGCGGCACCGAGGCCCGGCGTCGCCGCCGCGTCGAACAGCTTCTCGTAGGCGGCGCGCAGCGCGGTCGTGTCCATGGTCAGGCACCTTTCGAAGTGGTTGATGTGCAACCAGATAGTTGCACATCAACCACTCGCTACGCAACCCGTGGGTTGCACGTCAGATCTGGTGCGTGACGTGCCCGCCCAGGATGGTCGCCGTGACCGGGAGGCGGCGGAGGTCCGATGGTGCCAGGGAAGCCGGGTCGGCCGCCGTCACCATCAGGTCCGCGACGTCGCCCACCGCGACGCCGCGACGGCCGCCCGAGGCCGCCGCCAGGGCGTCGGCGAACGGGATCGACTGCTCCGGGTGCCACGGCGGGCGGTCGTCGTCGGTGCGGGAGATCGCCGACGCGATGCCGTCCCACGGGTCCAGCGGCGCGACCGGGGCGTCCGAGCCCAGCTCCAGCCGGGCGCCCGTCTCCAGCAGGGACCGGTACGGGAACGCGCGCGCCGTCCGGCCGGGCCAGTGGCGGTCCGCGACGTCGCGGTCGTCCGGCTGGTGGGCCGGCTGCACCGCCGCCACGACGCCGAGGGCCGCGAACCGCGGGACGTCCGCGGGCGAGAGCAGCTGGGCGTGCTCGATCCGGCCCGGGCAGCCGACCTCCTCGAACGCGTCCAGGGCGATCGTGTTGGCCCGGTCGCCGATCGCGTGGACGGCCGGGAGCAGGCCGTGGTCGGACGCGCGGCGCATCAGGGGCACCAACGCGGAAGGCGGGAGTTCCAGCAGCCCCAGCGAATCGCCGCCCGGGTACGGGTCGTGGCAGTAGGCCGTGCGGGTGTTCAGCGAGCCGTCGACGAAGAGCTTGAACGGGCCGACCGTGAGGAGCCCGCCGGAGTCCGGCAGCACGTCGTCGGTGCGGTGGCCGCGCTCGATGGCCTGGTCCAGCAGGTACCGCGCGATGACGCAGGAGACCCGCGTCGCCGGGGTGCCGCGCTCCAGCCGGCGCAGCCAGTCGGTGACGGTGTCGGCGTACTCGTAGTCGACGATCCGGGTCACCCCGCGCGCCGCCGCCGCGCGCACAGCTTCGGCGACCCACCGGTCCTGGACGTCGACGGCGGCCGTGGGCAGCTGGGCCGTCGCGCTCATGCAGTCGTTCTCCAGCAGCACACCGGTCGGGTGGTCCCGCCCGATCAGCTTCAGCGCCGCCGGGCTCAGCCACAGCGTGTGCAGGTCCGCGCTGAACAACGCGACCGCGCGCCCGGGCAGCGCGCGCTGCAGCAGCTCCTTGTGCGGCTTGTCCGGCCAGAGCGCGTCGCGGAAGCCCGCGCCCACGACCAGTTCCGACGGCCGCGACGGCGTCGCCAGCAGGTGCGCCAGCAGCAGCTCGACCGCCTCCCCCGCCGACCGCGCGGCCTCCAGCGGGATGCGGCGGCGGAACGTCGCCCACTGCACGACGTGGACGTGCGCGTCGACCAGGCCCGGCAGCAGCGTGCCGCCGTGCCCGTCGACGATCCGTGCCGCGAAACCGGCCGACCCGGGCTCGGTGATCGAGGCGACGCGGCCGTCGGTGACACGCACGTCCGCGAGCTCGCCGCCGAGTCCCGGCCGCACGCGGCGCAGCAGAAGATCGTCCATGGCCCCACTTTGCCAGGCAGGTCACGTCTGGGTGAAGCACAGCGTGAGATGGGAATTGCCGGGGTATCACCTACCGTTGAAAGCACTGGCAGCCGTCGCCCGCCGAAGGGTCAGGGCCGGTCCATGGGCGCCGCCTTCACAAGCCGCGCAGGGTTCGACTCCCTCGGTTGCCGCCGAAGTCCGTGAATGGCCCATCGAGGGACTCTGAGTCCCTCGATGGGCCATTCACGGCTTTCAGCCCACCGGTATGTCGCGGCGGCGCAAAGCCGCCAGGCCGGCGACGCCCGCCACCGCGGCGATCAGTACCAGCCAGAGCAGCGGGGTCACCGAGAACGTGCCGCCCGGCAGGCGCGGCAGGTGTGCGAACGGCGAGATGCCGAGCACGACGTCGTTCCACTGCAACGCCGAGCCGACCAGCGACAGCAGCAGGAACGCGCCCAGCAGCCCCCACGCCGCCGCGGCGAAACGCGGCAGGAAGCCGATCAACGCCGCCGCGAGCCCGGCCAGGACCCACACCGCCGGCAGCTGCGCCAGGGCCGCGGGGACGAGCCGCGCGCCGTCGCCGTAGGCCAGCCCGGTCGCCAGCCCCGTCACCGCGAGCACGAACGCCGAGCCCAGCAGCGCGAACACCAGGTGCGCGACCGCCCAGCCGACCCGGCCGACGGCCGTGGCCAGCACGGGTTCCGCCCGGCCGGCGGCCTCTTCGGCGCGCAGCTTCAGCGTCGCCTGCACCGCGTAGCCCGCCGCCGCGAGGCCGAACAAAGTCATCGTCCCGGCCAGGTACGCGTCCGTCACCGCGCCCCCGCCGCCGAGCCGCTCGAAGACGTCGGCGACGGCTTTGTTGTCCCGCACCAGGTCCGAGACGTTCTGCGCGACCCCGCCCAGCAGGAGCCCGACCAGCGCCAGGCAGACCGTCCAGACCAGCAGCGTCCCGCGTTGCAGCCGCCAGGCCAGCGCCAGCGGCGAGCGCAGGGACGCCTTCGCCGCGGGACGGCCGAGCCGCGCGGGCAGCAGCGCCGCGCCGAGGTCACGCCGGGCCGAAAGCACCACAGCGGCCACGAACGACAGGGCCGTGAAGGCCACCCCCAGCAGCAGCACCCACCACCGCTCCCCCGCGAACGGGCGCAGCCGGTGCGCCCAGCCGATCGGCGACAGCCACGCGAGCCAGCCCGCCGACCCGCCGGTCGTCTCGCTGCTGTCCCCGGCGGCGCGCAGCAGGAACGCCAGCACCAGCACGCCGATCCCGATGCCCCGGGCGCCGCTCGCCCCCCACGTGAGCTGCGCGGTGACCGCGCCGACGGCGGCGAACACCCAGCCCGTCATGGTGAAGCCGAGCCCCAGGGCCAACGCCCCGGCCGCCGGAACCCCCTGCGCCGACACGCCGAGCGCGACCAGCAGGCCGTACACCAGGCACGCACCGCAGGCGGCGAGCACGGCGGCGACGAGCCCCGCGTGCCGGCCGACGACGGTCGCGCCGGTCAGCTCGCGGCGGCCGGCTTCCTCCTCGGTCCGGGTGTGCCGGACGACGGTGAGCAGCGCGATCAGCCCGGCCACTACCGGGACGAACCCGCACTGCCAGGCCAGCAACTCCCCGGCGGAAGGGCCGTACAGCGGCCCGTTGCGGACGGCGAACGTCGCGCTGGTGACGTTCAGGTCGTAGAAGTGCTGCCGCGCCGCGGCGTCCGGGTAGGCGGCGTTGATCGACGACAGGTACCCCAGCGGCGCGATCGTCAGGGCGACGATCCACAGCGGCATGAGGAACCGGTCGCGGCGCAGCACCAGCCGCAGCAGCGACCAGGTGCCGGTCATCGCGCCGCTCCGACCGGCTCGTCGTGCCGGTAGTGGCGGAGGAACAGCTCTTCCAGCGTCGGCGGGCGGCTCACGAGGGTGCGCAGCCCGGCGGCGGCCAGGTGCCGCATCACACCGGCCAATGCGGACTGGTCGACCGAGAGGCGGACCTGCGAGCCGGACGTGCTGAGGTCGTGGATCCCGGGCAGCGAAGCCAGGTCCGCGGGGACGTGCTCGAGGGAGGCGTCGATGGTGATCCGGCCCAGGTGCCGCAGCTCGTCGAGCGAGCCGGACTCGACGGTCCGGCCGGCGCGGATGATCGTGACGCGGTCGCACAGCGCCTCGACCTCCGAGAGGATGTGCGAGGACAGCAGCACGGTCCGGTCGCCGCGGTCGCGTTCCTCCTCGATGACCTGGCGGAAGACCTCTTCCATGAGCGGGTCGAGCCCGGACGTCGGCTCGTCGAGCACCAGCAGCTCCACGTCGGCGGCCAGCGCGGCGACCAGCGCGACCTTCTGCCGGTTGCCCTTCGAGTACGTCCGGCCCTTCTTGCGCGGGTCGAGGTCGAAGCGCTCGACGAGTTCCGCGCGCCGCGCCTTGTCGAGCCCGCCGCGCAGCCGGCCGAGCAGGTCGATGACCTCGCCGCCGGTGAGGTTGGGCCAGAGGGTGACGTCGCCGGGCACGTACGCGAGCCGCCGGTGCAGCTCGGTGGCGTCGGTCCAGGGGTTGCCGCCGAGCAGGGTGGCGCGGCCGCTGTCGGCCCGCATCAGCCCCAGCAGCACGCGGATCGTGGTGGTCTTGCCGGCGCCGTTGGGTCCGAGGAACCCGTGCACCTCGCCGGTGTGGACGGTCAGGTCGAGCCCGTCGAGGGCCTTCGCCGCACCGAACGCCTTGGTGAGGCCGTCGGCGGTGATCGCTTCGGCCATCATCAGTCCTTCCGTGGTTGTTCGCCGGGGTTCTTGGCCAGCGCTTCGCGGGCCTTTTCGAGCAGTTCGGGGGTGGCCAGCGGGTGGGTGAAGAGGTACCCGGCGGCGGTCATCATGCGGAGCATCGCCTCGGGGGTGCCGGGCTCCTCGCCGAGCGCCCGCGCGATGTGGTCCTGCAGGATCATCAGCCCGCCGGTCATCGCGGTGAGCGCGGCGGCGGCGGCCCGCGGATCGGGCACGTCGAGCCCGGAGTCGGCGAAGTACCGCTCGGTCCCGTCGACGATCTCGTGGAACTGCTCGGCGGCGGCGTCGGAGCCGTCGATCATGCCGCGGCCCATGTAGCGGCGGTAGAGCAGCTGACGGGCGTCGAACGCCGGGATGAACCCGGGGTTCGCGTGCCCCTTCTCCAGCGCCTCCTCCTTGAACCGCATCAGCTCGGCGAAGACGTGGGTGTCGCACGCTTTGCGCAACCCGTCCTTCGACCCGAAGTGGTGCCGGATCAGGCCGCCGGAAACACCGGCGGCCTGGGCGATGTCGAGGATCGACGTCTTCTCCACCCCGTTTTCGGTGAACAGCCTGATGGCGGCGTCGCGGATGCGGGCGCGCGCGGTGAGGTCCTCGAAGGCGGGACCACTCTCGGTCATGGAACGGGCCTATCTGTCGACGCAGCTTGCTACTCGTGAATGTAGCCCCCTATATGCACGTATAGCAAGGTGGGCACATCACGCTCCGGCGTCGCATCCGGTTGCCTCCCAACCGGCGATCCCGTTAGGCCATTCGGCCCGCAACCAATTGCGGGTAATGGGCTAAGTGTCTTATTGCTGCGGATCATCCCGCGATGTGTACTGCTCGCAAGCATCTCTTCACGAAGGGCTCACGCAGTGACACAGCTCAGATCCAGCTGGAGACGGCGGGCCGGGATCACCGTCCTCGCCACCGCTCTCGGCGCCTCCGTCCTCGGCATCGCCGTTCCGGTGGCGTCCGCCCAGCAGGCCCCGCCGGTCGCCGGCGCCGCCGACGGCAGCAAGGCCCTCGACGAGCACGACCGCACGCTCGTCGCCGAAGCCGAGAAGGCCGGCAAGCCCGACGTGACCCTGCTGGTCGCGGCCGAGAAGGGCCAGACCGGCGCCGCCGTGAACGAGCTCAAGGCGCTCGGCGGAGTCGTCCAGTCGACCGACACCAAGCTCGACTACGTCAAGGTGAGCGTCCCGACCGGGAACGCCGGCAAGGCCGCGAAGCTCAAGTCGGTCAGCGCCGTCGACGTCGACGGTCTCATCGTGCGTGACGACCCCAAGCCCGACGGCGCGCAGGACCCGGCCCCGCAGCCCGCGCCGGGCAAGAACACCCCGCGCGTGAACCCCTACCTGCCGACCGGTGACACCTACGCCGCGCAGTTCGGCCAGGTCCTGCCCAACTGGGACGGCAAGGACACCACGGTCGCGGTGCTCGACTCCGGTGTCGACCTCGACACCCCCGCGCTGGCGAAGACCAGCCACGGCGAGCGCAAGATCGTCGACTGGTACAACGCCAACGCCACCAACTCCGGGGACGGCACCTGGGTCGCACAGTCGACCCAGACCTACACCGGCACCTTCACCGCGAACGGCAAGACCTGGACGGCGCCGGCCACCGGCGGCCCGTACACGTTCGGCGCGTTCAGCGAGACCGCGGGCGACCTCGGTGCCGCGGACAGCGAGACCGGCGGTGACATCAACCGCGACGGCGACCGCGCCGACTCCTGGGGCGTGCTGCTCGACCCGGCGACCAAGCAGGTCCGCGTCGACCTCAACGGCAACGGTGACTTCACCGACGAGAAGCCGATGACCGACTACAAGACCAACTACGACGTCGGCTTCTTCGGCACCGACAACCCGGCGACCGACATCGCCGAGCGGATGGCCTTCGTCGTCCAGACCGACAAGCCGGGCTTCGTCGGCATCGGCATCGCCGGCGCCGAGCACGGCTCGCACGTCGCGGGCATCGCCACCGGCAACGACCTGTTCGGCGGCAAGATGGACGGCGCGGCCCCGGGCGCGAAGGTCCTGGCGGTCAAGGTCTGCCTCACCGGCGCGGCCTGCACCTCCAGCGGCCTGATCGACGGCGTCGTCTACGCGGCCAGCCACGGCGCGGACGTCATCAACATCTCGATCGGCGGCCTGCCCTCGCTCAACGACGGCAACAACGCCCGCGCGGAGCTCTACAACCGCACGATCGCCGAGTACAACGTCCAGATCTTCATCTCGGCCGGCAACAGCGGCGCCGGGGCGAACACCGTCGGCGACCCGTCGGTGGCCACGGACGCGATCTCGGTCGGTTCGTACATCACCAAACAGACCTGGCTCGCGGACTACGGTTCGAAGACCCAGAACGCCGAGTCGCTGCACCCGTTCTCCTCGCGCGGCCCGCGTGAAGACGGTGGCTTCAAGCCCGACATCATCGCGCCCGGCGCGGCGATCTCGACCACCCCGCGCTGGGAAGCGCCGGGCCCCGTGGCCGGTACCTACAGCCTGCCGGCCGGTTACGCGATGCTGCAGGGCACCTCGATGGCCTCGCCCCAGGCGACCGGTGCGGCCGCCCTGCTGGTGAGCGCGTACAAGGCGACGCACAACGGCCAGCGGCCGCCGGTCGCGCAGCTGCGTTCGGCGATCAAGTCGACCGCGCGGTTCGTGCCGGGCATCGACGCCTACGCCCAGGGCGCGGGCCTGTTCAACGTGCCCGCCGCGTTCGTCGCGCTGTCGCTCAACCCGAAGCCGGACGCCGTCTCGACGTCGGTCGAGGTCCACACGGTGCAGTCGAACCTGCTGGCGACGCCGAACACCGGCGTCGGCATCCACGACCGCGAGGGCGTGACCACCGGCCAGGCCTACACCCGCACGTACACGATCACGCGGACGTCGGGCTCGGCGAACCCGGTGCTCTACTTCGCGCGGTGGGTCGGCAACGACGGCACGTTCTCCTCGGCGGGTACCGTCGCGGTGCCGCTGAACAAGCCGGTGACCTTCCAGGTCAAGGTGAACCCGAAGAACGCCGGCGCGCACTCGGCGCTGCTGTACCTGGACAACCCGCTGACCATCGGCGTCGACGTGCAGACCCTCAACACGGTCTTCGCGCCGCAGGAGTTCACCGCCGCCAAGGGTTACCAGGTCGACGTGTCCGGCAAGATCGCCCGCAACCAGGCGACCAGCTACTTCGTGAAGGTGCCCCAGGGCGCCAGCGCGCTGAAGGTGGACCTGGACGCCGGCGGCGGCGCCAAGGGCAAGGGCCAGGTCCGGTTCCTGCGCTACGACCCGACCGGCGTGCCGGCCGAGGCGAGCACGTCCACGACGTACTGCTACCTGCCCGACGCGGGCGCGGGCTGCCCCGGCGGCACGCCGACCAGCCGGACGTTCGCCAACCCACAGCCGGGTGTCTGGGAGATCGTCGTCGAAGCGCGCCGGACGTCCGATGTGGACAGTGCGGCGTACAAGCTGAGCGCTTCGGTGCTCGGTACGACGATCACGCCGAACCCCGACACGATCGCCTCCGCCACGCTGAACACGCCGATCGCGCGGTCCTACACCGTGACGAACACGCTCGGCGCGTTCACCGGGCACCTGCTCGGCGCCACGCTGGGCAGCGCGAAGGTGTCGCGGCCGACGATCGCCGAAGGCGCGCAGCAGCAGTACCAGATCGCGGTGACGCCGGGCTCGACGTCGCTGACGGCCACGATCGGCAAGACGTCCGACGTCGGCGCCGACCTGGACCTGGTGCTGTACAACTGCACCACGGGCTCCTGCGTGGTGGCGGGCCAGAGTGCGGACGGTGACTCCGAGGAGTCGGTGACCATCGCCAACCCGGCGGCGGGCACCTGGGTCGCGCTGGTCGACGGCTACGCGGTGCCGGCCGGCACCACGCAGTACGACTACGTCGACGTGTTCACCAACCCGGCGTTCGGCTCGGTCGCCCTGACCGACCCGGTCGCGGCGCACGCCTCGGGCAGCACGTGGACGGTGCCGGCGACGGTCACCGCCACCGCCGCCCCGGCGGCAGGGCGCGTCCTGCGCGGTCAGCTGACCGTGCAGACCGACACCGGTGTCACGGTCGGCAGCTCGCTGGTGCAGATCAACGCCGTGAGCTAGTTCCGTCCCGCTGAACGGAAACCGCCCCGGGTTCGCCCGGGGCGGTTTTCGCGTTCCGGGCGGCTTTCCTGGTGGCTTTCCGACGCAAGTTTGCGTATGTGCGTGGAAGTGTTGCGGGATTTCGCGTGGCGTCCGTATGGTCTGGAACACCCCGAATCTCCCGAGAGGGTCCCCATGCGACGGATTTCGACGTTGTTCGCCGCACTTCTCCTGCTGGCGGCCACCTTGCCGGGCGTCGCGCACGCCGCGGCGCTCTCCACCCGGACCCACCTGTTCTACTACCCCTGGTACGGCAACAGCGGCGGCGCCTACCGCCACTGGGATCAAGGCGGCCACACGCCGCCCGCCGACATCGGCGCGAACTTCTACCCGGCACTCGGCCCGTACGATTCCGGCGACTTCGCGGGCGCGGTCGAGCAGCACATGCGGTGGATCGAGCAGTCCGGCGCCGGGGTGATCGTCTACAGCTGGTGGGGCCAGGGGTCCTATGAGGACGGTCTGGCCGCCGGCGTGCTCGAAGCCGCGGCCCGGCACGGGATCGGGGTCGCCTGGCACCTGGAGCCCTACAGCGGGCGGACGGCTTCGTCCACCGTGGCCGATATCGGGTACCTGACCAGCCGGTACGGGGCGAGCCCGGCGTTCTACCGCGAGGGCGGCCGCGGCGCGTTCTACGTCTTCGAAAGCCTGCGCATCACCGACTGGACGGCGCTGGACCAGGTGCGCTCGTCGGCGATCGTGCTGGCGCAGACGACGGACACGAGCAAGGTCGCGCACTTCGGCGGGATGTACACCTACGACGCGATCGCCGGGGCGACGGCACCGGGGTGGCGCGAGGCGAGCGCCTACTGCGACGCGAACGGCCTGGTGTGGGCGCCGTCGGTCGGCCCGGGGTACAACGACGACCGCGCGGTGCCGGGCAACACGACCCCGACCCTGGGCCGCGACAACGGCGCCACCTACGACCGCGAATGGCAGAACGCGCTTTCCTCGAACGCCGACTGGGTTTCGGTGACGTCGTTCAACGAGTGGCACGAGGGCTCGATCATCGAGCCGGCCCGCTCGTCACCGCCGTCTTCGGCGTATGAGACTTTCTCCGGTGCCTACGGGACGTCGGGTGCCGCGTCGGAAACCGCTTACCTGGACCGGACGCGCTACTGGGCCGCGCAGCTCGGCGGTCCCCCACCTGCTTCGGTCAACCTCGCTCAGGGCAAGGCCGTCTCCGCGAGCGGCTCGCAGGGCGGGTTCCCGCCAGGCAACGCCGTCGACGGAAACGCGTCGAGTTACTGGGAAAGCACGAACAACGCGTTCCCGCAGACCCTGACGGTGGACCTCGGCCCGGCGGCGACCGCCGGGCGGCTGGTGCTGAAGCTGCCGCCCGCGTGGGGTCGTCGCACGCAGACGATCGCCGTGAACGACGGCGCGCCGGCGGGGTACGTGTTCGACCCGGCGACCGGCAACAGCGTGACGCTCACGATCCCGGCGCAGCGGTACCTGAAGCTCACCTTCACCGGCAACACCGGCTGGCCGGCCGGGCAACTGTCCGAAGTGGAGGCTTACGCCTCCTGAGCCCGCACCAGGAACGGCGCCGGGTCGGCGAGCACGCGGTGCACGACCCGGCCCGCCGCGCCGAGCGTGGCGGCGTCACCACCCAGCCGGGACGCCGTGAGCACCGGCGGCGCGCCCCGGAGGCCGCCGAGCCGGGCGGCCAGGACGTCGGCGACCGGCTCGGCCAGCCACGGGTACAGCGGGGTGAACACGCCGCCGAGCACGATGCGGTCGAGGTCGAGCAGGTTCACCGCCGACGCCAGCGCGACACCGAGAGCGCGTCCGGCCGCGGCACAGGCGTCCAGCGCTTCCCGGTCTCCCTCGGCGAGAGCGGCCAGGAGCGCGGCCACCGTCGGGGTCTTTCCGGCCGCCAGCAACGCTTCCTGGCCGGCGTAGGTCTCCAGGCAGCCGCTCCCGCCGCAGCGGCACGCCGGGCCGTCCGGCGTCACGACGACGTGGCCCAGCTCGCCGGCCAGCCCCCGGGACCCGGCGAACAGCTCGCCGTCGACGACCAGGCCGGCACCGATGCCGACCTCGCCGGAGACGTAGAGGAAGTCGCGCTCGCCGTCGCCGTACCAGAGCTCGCCGAGCGCGGCGAGGTTCGCTTCGTTGTCCAGCTCGACCGGGACGGGCAGGCGCAGCAGGTCGGCCGCGCGGACGTCCTGCCAGCCGAGGTTGGGGGCACTGAACAGGACACCGTCGCCGACCGGGCCGGACACCGCGAGCACGGCGCCCGCGAGGTCGAGCCCGAGCCGGCGCGCGTCGGTGATGGCTTCATCGGCAAGGGCCTGCAGTTCGGCCAGGACCTTCTTCGGCCGTGAGCCGCGGTTGTCGCGGTCGCGACGGGCGGCGAACCGGACCGCGCCGGTGAGATCCAGCACACGGACGGCGAGGTAGTCGACGTTGATCTCCAGGCCCAGGGACGCGATCCGGGCGCCGCTGAGCACGACGTCCACCCCCGGCCGGCCGCGCTCGCCCACACGGGCGGGCCCGGTCTCGGCCAGCAGGCCGGCGTCCACGAGATCGCCGACGAGCTTGGAGACCGTGGACTTGGTGAGCCCGGTGAGCTCGGCGAGGGCGGCCCTGGTCAGCGGGCCGTTGCGGCTGACCTCGCCCAGCACGACCTCGAGGTTGCGAGCGCGCATCTCCTCGTGCCGCACGGCCTGGGTCATCGTGTCCCTCCTGCCGAGCACTCTATCCGGGCTCTTGACGCCCGGGACCCCGCGGCGCACTATTTAGTCTACAACGTGAACTAAATGAAGGGACAGTCATGGACGACTACGCCCCCCAGGCGGCCGACAAGTTCACCTTCGGCCTCTGGACCGTGGGCTGGCCGGCGAACGACCCGTTCGGGGTCGCCACGCGGCCGGCGCTGGACCCGGTGGAGAGCGTGCACCGGCTGGCGGAGCTGGGCGCCTACGGGGTGACGTTCCACGACGACGACCTGCTGGCCACCGAGCCCGACCGCGACAAGGCGATCGAGCGGTTCCGCAAGGCGCTCGCCGAGACCGGCCTCAAGGTGCCGATGGCGACGACGAACCTGTTCACCCACCCGGTGTTCAAGGACGGCGGCCTGACCAGCAACGACCGTGACGTCCGCCGCTACGCGCTGCGCAAGGTGCGGCGCAACATCGACCTGGCGGCCGAGCTGGGTGCGGAGACCTACGTCGTCTGGGGCGGCCGCGAGGGCGCCGAGTCCGACGGTGCGAAGGACGTCCGCGCGGCCCTGGACCGGTACAAGGAGGGCCTCGACGCGCTCGCCGAGTACGTCGTCGAGAAGGGCTACTCGCTGCGGTTCGCGCTGGAGCCGAAGCCCAACGAGCCGCGCGGCGACATCCTGCTGCCGACGATCGGGCACGCGCTCGGCTTCATCTCGCAGCTGGAGCGGTCCGAGATGTTCGGGCTCAACCCGGAGGTCGGGCACGAGCAGATGGCCGGGCTGAACTTCGTGCACGGCATCTCGCAGGCGCTGTGGCAGGGCAAGCTGTTCCACATCGACCTGAACGGCCAGCACGGCCCCAAGTTCGACCAGGACCTGATCTTCGGCCACGGCGACGTGAAGAGCGCGTTCTTCCTGGTCGACCTGCTGGAGAACGGCGGCTACGAGGGCCCGCGCCACTTCGACTACAAGCCGCTGCGCACCGAGGACCCCGCGGACGTCTGGGTCTCCGCGGCCGCGAACATGCGGACGTACCTGATCCTGAAGGAGAAGTCCCGCAAGTTCCGCGCCGACCCGGAGGTCGTGGAGGCCCTCGCGGCGTCCCGGGTCCCGGAGCTGTCGACGCCGACGCTGGCCCCGGGCGAGTCCCTGGACGACCTGCAGAAGGACGACTTCGACCTGGACGCTGCCGCGGTCCGCGGCTACCACTTCACCCACCTGAACCAGCTGGCCCTGGAGCACCTCCTCGGCGTCCGCTGAAAGTCCGTGAAGGACTCCTTGAGGGACTCTGAGTCCCTCAAGGAGTCCTTCACGGACCTCCGTTCGGCGGACCCGAGGGGCCGGGTGGCTAACTAGGGTTTCCGCATGACAGTTGCCTTGGTCACCAATGTGACGCAGTACGCGGGTCCCGCCGGTACGACGGCGCTCGCCGCCGACGGGTTCGCCGTCGTCTGCCACGACCGGACGTTCACCGACTCCGTGGTGCGGGAGAAGTTCGCCGCCGAGAACCCGGAGCTGACGCCGATCGCCGAGCAGGAGCCCGAGGCGATGCTCGCCGCCGCGCGGGAGCACGGCCGGGTCGACGTCGTGCTGAGCAACGACTACGTGCCGCCGTCCGCCGTCCAGAAGCCCTTCGACGGCGCGCCGCTCGGTGACCTCGAGTTCCTGATGCGGGAGCTGGTGTACCGGCCGTTCGAGCTGATCCAGGCCGCCACCCCGGCGATGAAGGAGGCCCGGACCGGCCGGATCATCCTGGTGACGTCGGCGGCCGCCGTCCGGCCGCTCGCCGCTGCGGTCCTCTACAGCGCGGCGCGCGCCGCGGCCACCACGCTGATGACCGGGGCCGCCAAGGCGCTGGGCGAGTTCGGCATCCAGTTCAACGCGATCGGCCCCAACTGGTTCGAGAACCCGACCTACTTCCCGCCCGGCCTCTGGGAGTCCGACGCCGACCTGCGCGCGACCGTCGCCAAGGAGGTCCCGCTCCAACGTCTGGGCCAGCAGGAGGAGATGGGCGCCCTGATCGCCTTCCTCGCCTCCGGCAAGTCCACCCCGGTGACCGGCCAGTTCTTCGGCTTCACCGGCGGCTGGCTCCCGTGAAAAGCCGTGAAGGCCCCCTTGCGGGACATAGAGTCCCTCAAGGGGGCCTTCACGGACTTGCTACGACACGGTCAGGGTGTCGATGTCGAACAGGGAACCCTCGCCGCCCCGGAAGACCAGGTGGAGCGGGCCGGTGCCGGAGGACACCGTCGTCGAGACGGTCTGGAACGTCTCCCAGCTGCCCGTGTTCGGGACCGCGACCGTGCCCAGCAGGGTGCCGGTCGCCGAGCCCGCGCGGATCTCGATCGTGCCGCCCGCTCCCGCGGACGAGACGACCGCGCTGAACCGCGTGATCCCGGCTGTGCTCACCGAAGCGAACCCGGCCCAGTCACCGTTTTCGATGTACCCGAGGGTCTGGCCGCCGCTCGCCGGCGCGTGGGACGCGACCTGCACGCCCGAGCCCGACGTGAACGACTCACCTTCCACTGTGGACCCCGAAGGAGGGGCACCGCAGTCCGCGGCGACGACCCCGGCGGCGTACCGGATCCCGCCGACCAGCTCCGTCCGGAACGCACTGTCCGAATAGGACTCGATCGTGTGGCCGAGGCCGGTGTAGAACGCCCGGCCGCTGCCCTGCGGGTGGCACCACGTGATCGGGTGGTCGGCGCCCATCTCGCCGCCGGTGTAGCTCGACTCGTCGAGTGTCTGCAGGACGTGCACCTGGCCGCGCGGGTTCGTGCGGTAGTTGTACAGCTCGTCCGTGCGGTTCCAGACGGCCGGCAGGTGCGCGGTCGCCGGGTGCGTGCGGTCCTCGGTGACGAAGTTCGCCGCCTGGATCGCCGGGTGGCTCTTGAACCACGCGCCGACGAGCTGCCCGTACCACGGCCAGTCGTACTCGGTGTCGGCCGCGGCGTGGATGCCGAGGTAGCCGCCGCCACCGTTCACATAGGACTCGAACGCCGCCTGCTGCGTCGCGTCCAGGACGTCACCGGTGGTCGACAGGAACACGACCGCCTTGTATGCGGCGAGCGAGGAAGTGGTGAACACCGACGCGTCTTCGGTCGCCGTGACGCCGAAGCCGTTGGCCGTGCCCAGTTCCTTGATCGCCTGGATCCCCGCCGGGATCGAATCGTGCCGGAACCCGGCGGTCTTGGAGAACACCAGCACGTTGTACGCGGGATCCACCTGGGTCGGCATGCTGCTCAGGCTAAACGAGTCCACGTCGAACAGGGAACCGGAACCACCGTGGAAAACCAGGAACAACGGCCCGGAGCCGCCGGTCACCGACGTCGTGACGTTCTGGAAGACCTCCCAGCCGCCGGTCGACGGCACCGAAACCGTGCCCAGCAGCGTCCCCGTCGCCGAGCCGGACCGGATCTCGATCGTGCCGCCGGCACCGGCCGACGACACCCGCGCCGTGAACGTCCGCGCGCCCGACGTGCTGACCGACGCGTAGCCGGCCCAGTCGCCGTTTTCGATGTAGCCCAGGGTGTTCCCGCCGCTGGCCGCCGCGTGCGGGGCGATCTGGACGCCGGACCCGGACGTGAACGACTCGCCTTCGACCGCTCCGGACTGGGCCGCGGTGGCGAAGGTGAACGAGTCCAGGTCGAACAGGTTGCCCTGCCCGGTGACGCCCTTGAACACCAGGTACAGCGTCGTCGACCCCGAAGGCCGGTTTGCGAGGTTCGCCGTCACGCTCTGGAACGTGTCCCAGTCACCGGTGTTGGCGACCGCGGCGGACCCGAGCAGGGTGCCGGTCGGTGAGCCGGCGCGCACCTCCAGCGTGCCCCCCGGACCGCCCGAGGACACCCGCGCGCTGATCGACGTCGCGTTGCCCAGCGCGTATGGCGTGAACGAGATCCAGTCGCCGTCGTCGGTGTACCCGACCGTGCGGCCGCCCTCCGCCGAACCGTGGTCGGCGAGCTGGATCCCGGACTGCGCCGAGAAGTGCTCACCCTGACGGTGCCGCGGCTGCAGCTTGCTGACGCTGTGCGAAACCAGGCCGCCGTTGTCAGTGTACTGCGCGTCGAAGACGCCGAAGATGTTCGCCGCGGCGTCGTGCTCACCGTCCACCGGGACGGCGATCGAACCGCTGCACCCGGTCGCCTGGGTGATCTGGTGCTGGTGGCTGTCGTGGCCCAGCAAGTACGTGACCTTGACCTTCGAGCAGTCCAGCGGCCCGTCCTCCGGGTCGCTGCCGGTCACCTGGAACGGCACGGTGTCGCCGAAGGAGAACAGCTGCCCGTCGGCCGGCGTGGTCAGGTTCACCGTCGGCGCGGTGTTCCCGACCGTGACGACCAGGCTCGCGGTGCCGGTGAGGCCGGCCGGGTCGGTCACCGTGAGGCTCGGCGAGTACGTCCCGTTGGTCGTGTAGGTGTGCGCCGGGTTCGCCGCCGTCGACGTCTGGCCGTCGCCGAAGTTCCAGCGATAGGTCAGGGCTCCGCCTTCGGGATCGCTGCTGCCCGCGGACGAGAAGTTCACGGTCAGCGGGTTCGACCCGGACGTCTTGTCGGCCGCGGCCTTCGCGACCGGGTTGCGGTTGGTGCCCGCGAGGTACTCGATCCGGTACAGCGCCTGGTTGTCGCTGCCGGTGCCGTAGTCGAGGACGTACAGCGCGCCGTCCGGGCCGAAGGCCATGTCCATGACCTGCGTGCCGGTCCACGGGAAGTTGTCGATCGTGCCGCGGCTGCCGTCGGCGTTGACGGTGACCGCCTTGATCCACTTCCGCCCGTACTCCCCGGCGAAGAACTTGCCGTCGAGGGACTGCGGGAACTTCACCGTGGACGTCGAAGCGGCGTCGTAGCGGTAGACCGGCCCGCCCATCGGCGACTCCGAGCCGCTGCCGAACTCCGGCGGCGAGCCTTCGTCACCCGCGTACTTGATCCACGCGGCCTTCGGCACCGGCAGCTTGGTGAGCCCGGTGTTGCGGAACGACGAGTTCGTCGGGCCGCCCGCGCAGTCGTACTTCGCCCCGGACGGGCCGCTCGGGAACGCGAAGTGGTTGTACGTCTCGGTCGTCGTGTTCGAGCCGGTGCAGTACGGCCAGCCGAAGTTGCCCGCGCCGGTGATCCGGTCGAACTCGACCTGGCCCTGCGGCCCGCGGTTGGCGTCGGTGACACCGGCGTCCGGGCCGTAGTCGCCGAGGTAGACGACGCCGGTCGCCTTGTCGACACTCATCCGGAACGGGTTGCGGAAGCCCATGCCGTAGATCTCCGGCCGGGTGTTCGCGGTGCCCGGCGCGAAGAGGTTGCCCGACGGGATCGTGTACGTCCCGTCGGGCTGCGGGTGGATCCGCAGCAGCTTGCCGCGCAGGTCGTTCGTGTTGCCGGCCGAGCGCTGCGCGTCGAACTGCGGGTTGCGCGTGGTGCGTTCGTCGATCGGCGAGTAGCTGTCGGAGGAGAACGGGTTCGTGTCGTCGCCGGTGGTCAGGTAGAGGTTGCCGGCGGCGTCGAAGTCGATGTCACCCCCGACGTGACAGCACTGGCCGCGGTCGTTCTGCACGGCCATGACGACCTTTTCGCTGGCCAGGTCGAGGGTGTTGTCCGTCTTGAGGACGAACCTCGACAGGTGCAGCTCGCCCTTGAACGGCGCGAAGTCGGCGGCGGTGCCGTCGGTCGGCGCATCACCGTCCGGTGTGGACAGCCGGGGTGAGAAGTACAGCCAGACGTAGCGGTTGGTGGCGAAGCCGGGGTCGGCGGCGACGCCCTGGAGGCCTTCCTCGTCGTGGGTGTAGACGTTCAGCTTCGCCGCGACGGAGGTCGCACCGGCCGCGGTCGTGACGCGGACGGTGCCGTCGCGGGAGGTGTGCACGACCGAGCGATCCGGGAGCACGGCCAGCGACATCGCTTCGCCGAGCTCGGCGGCGCCGGTGGCGAGGGCGACCTGCTGGTAGTCGGCCGCGGGGACGTCGGCTCCGGCGGGAGCGTCGATGGTGAGCAGGAGGCCGGCGCCCAGGAGCGCGGTGCCGAACAGCCTGGTCCACTTCGCAGGGGACCTTGGGGAAGGGCGCGTCATGCTGGATCCTTCCTGATTTTGAGCGTGCTTCGCCCCGGGTCGGCGCGAAGCCGCTTTCGATCACCTTCCGACGGGGCTGGCGGCCACCCGTTTACGCAGAAGTTTCGGGCGCGTGCCGGTCCTCCCGGCGCGCGTGCTCGGCGGGCCGGCCGGCGTACCTGACGGTCGGCCGGCGTACCCGGAGGGTCGGTTCGCGTGCCGGAACGGCCGACACGCGTACTCCGATGGACGACACGCGTGCCTGGACGGACGACACGGTTACTTCGAGGAGAAGGCGGCGTCGAACGCCGCGGTGGGTGGGGTGAAGTTGAGCTTGCGGACGAACTCCAGGGCCTCCGGCGCGCCGGTCAGGCGGTCCATGCCGGCGTCCTCCCACTCGATCGAAATGGGGCCGGCGTAGCCGATGGCGTTGAGCATGCGGAAGACGTCCTCCCACGGGACGTCGCCGTGGCCGGTGGAGACGAAGTCCCAGCCGCGGCGGGGATCCGCCCACGGGAGGTGCGAGCCGAGGCGGCCGTTGCGGCCGTTGAGCTGCTTGCGCGCCTCCTTGCAGTCGACGTGGTAGATGCGGTCCTTGAAGTCCCACAGGAACCCGACCGGGTCGAGGTCCTGCCAGACGAAGTGCGACGGGTCGAAGTTCAGCCCGAACGCCGCCCGGTGGCCGATCGCCTCCAGGGTCCGGACGGTGCTCCAGTAGTCGTAGGCGATCTCGCTCGGGTGCACCTCGTGGGCGAAGCGGACGCCGACCTCGTCGAAGACGTCGAGGATCGGGTTCCACCGCGTGGCGAAGTCCGCGTACCCGCGTTCGATCATCGACGGCGGCACCGGCGGGAACATCGCCACCGTGTGCCAGATCGACGAGCCGGTGAACCCGACCACAGTGGACACCCCGAGTTTCGCCGCGGCGCGGGCGGTGGCCTTCATCTCCTCCGCCGCCCGCTGCCGGACGCCCTCGGCCTCGCCGTCGCCCCAGAT
The DNA here is from genome assembly GCF_036104975.1 of Amycolatopsis sp. NBC_00355. Taxonomy (GTDB): domain Bacteria; phylum Actinomycetota; class Actinomycetes; order Mycobacteriales; family Pseudonocardiaceae; genus Amycolatopsis. Next base: position 4,246,641 of record NZ_CP107982.1, read on the forward strand.
CCGCGCCGGCAGGATGGCCTCGTGCCGCTCGTCGATCGGGTGATCGCAGACGGCCTGGCCCACCAGGTGGTTCGAGATGGTCCACACCTTGAGGTCGTACTTGGCCAGCGTGTCCAGCTTCGCCTGGACGTAGCCGTCTTCGGCCAGCGCCCGGTCCACCTCGAAGTGGTCACCCCAGCAGGCGATCTCGAGGCCTTCGTAGCCCCAGCCGCTCGCCAGCTCGCACACCTCCTCGAACGGAAGATCGGCCCACTGCCCGGTGAACAGCGTCAACGGTCGTGCCATGTTCTGACCTCCTGGTGAGTCCTATCCGGTACGGACAGCCGCCGCGAGCAGCAGCTCCTTGACTTCGGTGGCGTGGACCTTTTCGCGCGCGAACACGGGGTCCGAGCACAGCAGCACCGGCCCGTCCTCGGGCGAGTCGGGCAGCCGGCCGTGGCTGCCGCGAACGGGCGCGGGGTCGAGCGGGACGACCTGCATCGAGTACCGCAGGCCGAGTTTCTTGCGGGCCAGCGCGGCCGCGGCCTTCAGCTTGACCCTCGGGTCGTTCGGGTCGAAGAACAGCTCGGCCGGGTCGTAGCCGGGCTTGCGGTGGATCTCGACGGTCTTCGCGAAGTCCGGCGCGCGGTCGTCGCTGAGCCAGTAGTAGTACGTGAACCAGGCGTCCGGTTCGGCGATCGCGACCAGCTCGCCCGCGCGTTCGTGGTCGATCCCGATGCCCGCCTGTCCTTCGCGATCGAGGACGACGTCTACTCCGGACAGTCCGGCGACGATGTCCCGCACGCGCGGGATGTCCGCCGGGTCGGCGACGTAGACGTGCGCGGCCTGGTGGTCGGCCACCGCGAACGCCCGCGACGTCCACGGGTCGAGGTACTCCATGCCCGCCTGGACGTACACGTTGAGCAGGCCCTCGCGGCGCAGCGCCCGGTTGATGTCCACCGGCCGGCTCGCGTTGGTGATGCCGTACTCCGACAGCGCGACGACGGTGTGCCCTCCCGCGGCCGCGAAGTCGAGCAGCGGCTTCAGCGCGGTGTCGATCTCGCGTGCGGCCGCCGCGGCCTGGGGCGCGTCCGGGCCGAAGCGCTGCAGGTCGTAGTCCAGGTGCGGGAGGTAGACCAGCGTGGTGTCGGGCCGGTCCTCCGCCATGATCTTCCGCGCGGCGGCGATGATCCACTTCGACGACGTGATCGCGGCCGTCGGGCCCCAGTAGGTGAACAGCGGGAACTCGCCGAGGGCGCCGACCAGGCGGTCGTGCAGCTGCGGCGGGTGGGTGTAGGCGTCCGGGGACTTCTTGCCGTCGGCGTGGTAGATCGGCCGCGGGGTGACGGTCAGGTCGACGTCCATGCCCATCGCGTACCACCAGCACACGTTGGCGACCTTGTGCCCGGCCTGGGCGCGCCGCGCCGCGTCCCAGAACTTGTCGCCCCGGACCAGCTTGTTGTGCTGGCGCCAGAGGAAGATCTCGCCGAGGTCGCGGAAGTACCAGCCGTTGCCGACGATGCCGTGCCCGGCCGGCTGCAGCCCGGTGAGGAACGTGGACTGCACCGAGCAGGTGACCGCGGGGAACACGGTGTCGAGCTGCGCGGTGAAGCCGGGTTCGGCCATCTTGCGCAGGTTCGGCATGTGCGGGAGCAGCCGGGGCGTCAAGCCCACGACGTCGAGAACGAGCAAACTCATCGGGTTACCTCTTCCAAGCCCAGTCCGATCAGGGAACGCCGGGTCCAGTCCAGCTCGGCGGTGATGCCCGCGACGAGCCCGGCGTCGTCGGCGGGTGCGTCCGGGAGCACCCGCCAGGTGTAGGTCTCGACCTCGATGTGGTCGGTGCGCGCGGTGGCGCCGCCGAACAGCTCGGCCAGGGTCGACGTCAGCACCGGCCGGGTCGACGTCAGCGGCGGTGCCGGGTCGGCGTGCAGCGGCACGTGGAAGTGCACCCGCCACGGCGCCTCGCCCGGCAGTCCCCCGGCCAGCGCGAGATCGAGGTCGTCGGCGCCCGGCGGGGCGCCTTCGTTGCTCTGGTGCAGGAACCGGGGCTCCACAAAGGACTGCAACGCCTCGCGCGTCGCGGGATCCGCCGGGTTCGCGGCTTCGAGGGCGGCCGACGCCTGGAGCTTGACGACGTCCAGCCCGGCCGCCTCCAGCCGGCCCAGCGCGGCCGCCGGGTCCTCGAACCCGACCGCGAGGTGACACGTGTCGAGGCAGACGCCCAGCCAGTCCTTGTCCACCTCGGACAGCAGCGACGCCGCCTGCGCCGTGGTCTCGATGACACAGCCGGGCTCCGGCTCGAACGCCACGCGCACCGGACGCTCCTGCTTCGCCAGCCCCTTGGCCAGCAGTTCGAGCTGACCGCCGTCGTCCCGCCACTCGGTGCGCCAGCCCAGCGGCAAAGTCGAGACGCTGCCACGGACGGCGTCCTCGGGCAGCAGCTCGCCCAGTAGCCGCGCGAGGTCGAGGGTGTACTGCGTCCGCTCGGGCGTCGACCAGTCCGGCCGGTAGACCTTGTGCTTGACGACCGGGTCGTGGAACCCCTGGTACGGGAACCCGTTGAGCGTGACGACCTCCAGGCCGCGCGTGGCCAGCTCGGTGCGCAGCCTCGCCACCGCCGCCGGATCGGAGACCAGCTCGGTCGCCACCGGCCGGGCCAGCCACAGGCCGAGCCCGAGCCGGTCGACGCCCAGGCGCTCCCGCACCGGCTCGCCGAAGCGGGCCAGCTGCGTGAGCACGCCGTCGAGGTCCTCGGCCTGGTGCACGTTGGTGCAGTAGGCGAGGTGGACGAGCGTGCCGTCGGGATGCCGGAACCTCACTTGCGCGCACCTCGCAGGATCGAGTTGCCCGCGAACTCGGCTTCCGGCGCCTCGCCGTCCAGCGAGAGGCGCCCGCTCTGGCCGTAGAACTCCACCGGGTTGCGCCACAGCACCAGGTCGACGTCGTCCTCGCCGAACCCGGCGGCCAGCATCGCGTCACCGGTCTTGCGGGTCTTGAGCGGGTCGCTCTTGCCCCAGTCGGCCGCGGAGTTCACCAGCACGCGCTCGGTCCCGTACTCCCGGAGGATCGCGACCATCCGCTCTTCGTCCATCTTCGTGTCCGGGTAGATCGAGAACCCCATCCAGGAGCCGGAGTCCTTGACCATCGCGACGGTCACCTCGTTGAGGTGGTCGAGCACGACCCGCTCGGGCGCGATGCCGGACTCGCGGACGACGGCGATGCTGCGCTCGGTGCCGGCCGCCTTGTCGCGGTGCGGCGTGTGCACCATCGCGGGCAGCTCGTGGTCGATCGCCAGCGCCAGTTGCGCGGCGAACACCTTGTCCTCCTCGGCGGTCATCGAGTCGTAGCCGATCTCGCCGACCGCGACCACGCCGTCCTTCTCCAGGTACCGCGGCAGCAGGTCGAGCACAGGCGCGCAGCGGGGATCGTTGGCCTCCTTGGGGTTCAGCGCGATCGTGCAGTGGTGGGTGATGCCGAACTGGCTCGCGCGGAACGGCTCCCAGCCGACCAGCGCGTCGAAGTAGTCGGTGAAGCTTCCGACGCTCGTGCGCGGCTGGCCCAGCCAGAACGCCGGCTCGACGAGCGCCCGGACGCCGGCGGCGTGCATCGCCGCGTAGTCGTCGGTGGTCCGGGAGCTCATGTGGATGTGCGGGTCGAAGATGCGCATCAGACGTCCTGTTCGGTCAGCAGCGGGAGGAGGTCGGCGGGCACGTCGCGGCCCGCGGCGGTGCGCTCGGCGGCGAACGACCGCATCATGCGCAGCAGCTCCTCGTCGGTCCGGCGGTCCAGCCCCGCGATGCCGGCCAGGGGAATGCCCATGAAGACGCACTTGAGCACGCCGTGGCGGTAGGCGGAGTCGTCCAGGTGCGCGGCGCCGTACTCCCCCATCGCGGCGGTGACGAGCCGAGTGTCGTTGGTGCGCAGCGCGTCCGCGACCAGTTCCGCCCCGGCGTCCCCGATGTCCACAACGGACAGTCCACGGAGGACGGCCCGCTTCTCGGCGGCGTCGCCGTAGCGGTAGAGGTCCGGCATCTCGGCGGCGGCCCCCGGAGCCGCTTCGAGCAGCTCCACCCGGGCCACGTCGTCGACCGTCCACCCCGGGACGTCCGAGGGCCCCCGGCCGACCTTGCGGCCGACGGCGGGGAACAGCGTGCGCAACGCCGTCGCGTCGGTCGCGACGTCGGACAGTGCCTTTTTCAGCCAGGCGTTCACGCCGCCACCGCCTTGCGCAGGAACTCCAGCGACTCGCGGGCGATCCGCGGCGCCGCGTGGCTGTCGCGCGGCAGTTCGACGGCGACCAGCCCGGAGTACGGCGACAGCGCTTCGAGCACCGGCGGGAAGTCGATCTCCCCCCGGCCGAACTCCAGGTGCTCGTGGGTGCCCCGGCGCATGTCGTCGATCTGGACGTTCACCAGCCGCGGCAGGGCGCGCCGGACGCAGTCGGGCACGGACGCCGTCTCGTTGCACCGGCAGTGCCCGATGTCCAGCGTCAGCCCGAACCGCGCCGGATCACCGAGGCGCCGGGCCAATTCGAAGTAGCCGTCGAGGTCCTCGACGAGCATCCCCGGCTCCGGCTCGAAGCCGAGCTTGACGTCGTGGTCGTCGGCGGCCTTGAGCACGTCCGAGCAGCCCGCGACCAGGAGATCCCAAGCGTCCTCAGTGGACAGATCGGCGGGCTTGTTGCCGCTCCAGAACGAGACGGCCTCGGCGCCGAGGTCCGCGGCGATCCCGACGGCGCGGGTCAGGAAGTCGATCCGCCCGGCCCGGTCCAGGTCGAGGAACGTCGGCGAGTGCTTGCGCCACGGGTCCAGCAGGAACCGGGCGCCCGTCTCGATCACGACGGCCAGCCCGAGCCGGTCCAGGTCCGCGGCCACGTCGGCGACGCGACGCGCGAGGTCCGGGCCGAACGGGTCGAGGTGCTGGTGGTCGAGCGTCAGCGCGACGCCGTCGTAGCCGAGGTCAGCCAGGACGCGCAGCGCGTCGCCGAGGCGGTGGTTGGCGAAGCCGTTGGTGCCGTACCCGAATCTCATGTCGGCGACACCTTCCGGCTCAGCGCCCGGGCGATCGGGAACGCGGCGGCCACGGCCAGCGCCGAGCGCCACGCGCCGGTGCGGGCGATCAGCCCGGCCTGCAACGGGATCATCCCGTGGATGCCGGCGCCGACCGCGCGCCGGATCATCGGCGCCTTCGGGTCGCGGACGGCGTCGTACTGCGCCCGCCCGGTCGTCACTGCGTACGTCCCGAGCAGCGCCGAGGCCAGTGGCCCGACACGCCCGGCGGCGACGCGGACCCCGGCCGTCGCGACCAACGTCGCGGCCGGCAGGGCGGGCGTGGCACCGTCCACTTCGGACCGCGACAGCGTTGTCACGGCCATCGTGTGCGCGCCGACCGTCAGCGCGGCGGGCAGGGCCGCCCGGGCGCCACCCGCCCCGAGCAGGACGTCCAGGGTCCGGGCCGCGGCCATCGCGACCGGCCCGAACGGCGTCGACTTGAGCACGAAGTCGTACGCCCACACGGTCGCGGCCAGCGGCAACGCGACGCGCAGCGCGCGCTTGCCCCCGGCGACCGCCGCGATGCCGAGACCACCCGCGGTGAGCCCGGTGGCGACCCCCAGGGCCGTGCCCGGCGTGATGCGGCCCGACGGGATCGGCCGCTCCGGCCGTTCCACCGCGTCGAGGTCGCGGTCGGCGTAGTCGTTGAGCGCCATGCCCGCCCAGTAGATGCAGACTGACGCGCCGGTCAGCGCCAGCGTGCGGCGGCCGAAGGGCCAGCCCGACGCGGCCGCCCCGGCGACGGCGTCCCCGGGCACGGTCAGCGCGGCGGGCGCGCGGACGAGTTCGATGAGCGCCTTCACCGGTGCGCCCACTCGCGCAGGGCCGCGTACTGCGACGCGAGGTCGTGCGGGCCGTCGCCGGCCGGGTCCTTGAAGAAGAACCCGAACTCGGCCACCGGCCCGGCGACGCCGTCGCGGCACGCCTTGGCGGTGAGCCGCGCGAGGTCGAGCACCAAGGGCGCGGCGAGCGCGGAGTCGCAGCCCTGCCAGGTGAGCTGCAGGGTCATGCGGGCGCCGAGGAAGCCTTCGAACAGCACGTGGTCCCAGGCGGTCTTCCAGTCGCCGAGCGCGGGCACGTAGTCGATGTGCACGTCGCCGTCGACGTCCCGGCCGAGGTTCTGCGAGAGCACCTGCTGCTTGGACGCGTTCTTGCTCGACGCCGCGCCGGGGTCGGCGAGGGTGGCGCCGTCGCCGCCGCCGAGCAGGTTGGTGCCCGACCACGACAGCACGTTCAGCGCGCGCTGGGCGAACATCGGCGCGAGCACCGACCGCAGCAGCGTCTCACCGGTCTTGCCGTCGCGGCCCGCGTACGGCAGGCCGGCCGTGCGCGCGAGTTCGTCCAGCGCCGGCAGCCGCGCGCCGGTCGACGGCGTGAAGTCGACAAAGCCACACCCCGCGCGGAACGCGGCGTAGGCGTACAACGCGCTGGGCGGGAGCACCTCCAACGCGTCTTCGAGGGCGGCCAGGGAGCCGTGCGCCGGGTGCGGCGCGCAGGGCGGTTCGGTGGAGGAGACGTTGAGCACCACGACGTGGTCCAGACCCTCCCGGAACGCCGTCAGGTCCGCGATGATCCGGTCGGCGGCCGCCCGGCCGTTCCCGGACGGCGCCGGGCGCAGCCGGGCCTCGGCCGCCTCCAGGTCGGCCGTGACCGGCCCCGGCAGCGTCGCGGGCAGCACGCCCGCCGCCACCAGGTGCTCGGCCCGCTTGACCAGCGGTGTGTCGACGACGTCGTGGCCCCCGAAGACCAGGTCCCCCAAGCCGGGCAGGTCCGCCCCGGCGAAGTCCGGCAGCTCGGTCACGCACCCCGTGCGCGCGGTCAGCCCCGCGCGCATCGCGGCGGCCCCGGCGATGGCCGTCGTGGCCACCGATCCCCGGGCCCCGATCAGCCAGACACCGATCTTCCCCATGGTTCCCTCCCTGTTCAGTGGTTCGGCTCGAGACCGCCGCTCGTTCGCCGGGCGTGCCGGAACCCACTCGATCTACATCGCCCTTCTGGATCAAGCGTTTCCACGAGGGTCATCCGCTGTCCCTTTCCGCGCCGACCGGCACCAGCGCCGGGTCGTCGAACACCGCCTGCAGCGCGACGTGCGCACCGCCGCGTGAAGCCGCCGAGAACCCGAGCCAGGACAGCTCGACGCGGCAGCCGCCGATGCCCGGCGCGATCACCCGGGCTTCGAGCTCGGTCATCATCGGGCCCAGCAGGTACGGCCCCAGCTGGGCGAAGTAGCCGCCCAGCAGCACCACCCGCGGGTTGAAGACGTTGACCAGCACGGCCGCGCCGACCCCGAGACCGGTACCGACCTGCGCGAGCGCGTCGAGCGTGCGCTTGTCCTTGAGCTGGGCGCGGCGGCGGATCATGTCGAGCCGCTGTTCGAGGTCGAGCGACGGGTCGTGCACCGGGTCGCTCGGCGACGCGGCGAGCCGCAGCATCCCGGCCAGCCCGACGAGCGTCTCCCAGCAGCCGCGGCGCCCGCAGCCGCAGACGCGCCCGGCCGGGTCGAGCTGGATGTGCCCGATCTCGCCGGAGAACCCTTCGGCGCCGCCGAGCAGCCGCCCCCCGGAGATCACCCCGCCGCCGACCCCGATTTCGCCGGTCAGGTACACGAGGTCCGCCGTCCCGGCGACGCTGCCCATCGCGTACTCGCCGAGCGCGCCGAGGTTCGCGTCGTTGGCCGTGCGGATCGGGAACGCCGGCGGGCCGAGGCGGCGGGTGAGCCGTTCGGTGATTCCGCGCACGACCGGGACGTCGGTCCAGTGCAGGTTCGGGGCGAAGGCGACGGTCCCGCTCGCGACGTCGACCAGGGCCGGGATCCCGACGGTCACCCCGGCCGGCACCACGCCGAGGCGGCGGCATTCCCGCAGCGCCCGGGCGGTCAGCTCGGCACCGGCGTCGAGCACCTTCTCGACGGGAAGCGCTTGCACGTCGAGCGCGACGCGTTGCTCGAAGAGGACGGCGCCGGTCAGGTCCAGCGCGAGGGCGGTGAGGTAGTCGACGTTGATCTCGACGCCGATCCCGCCGACCCCGCGGCCGTCGAGTTCGACGATCGTGCCGGGGCGACCCACCGAACCGGCCCGTTCACGCTCGCCTTCGCGGGCCAATCCGCGTTCGACGAGCTCCGAAACCAGGCTCGACACGGTCGCCTTGTTCAGCCCGGTGTCCGCGGCGATGCCCGCCCGCGACCGGGATCCCCCGTCCCGCAGGTGCCGCAGCACCAACGCCAGGTTCGTCCGGCGCACCGCGGCCTGGTCGGCCGGGCGCACCGGTTTGAGCGAGAAGGAGGAGTCCACGCCGACACCGCCCGAGTTCGTCTGGTGGGACAACAAATTAGGGCGGCCGGAACGAACGGGTCAACGAAGTAACCAGGCGCCGCCGCGGGACGAAACCGGCAAACACCGACCTGACCAGCGAAACTATCGGACACCGGCAGCAAAAGGGTCCCACGGATGGAGCAGGGGTTAAGGCGCGCGGCCGCCGTAATCCCCCCGCCGAACGGGACCGTCGCGCCATGCCCCGCTGAGCGGGACCCGCACGCGGGAATCCGCGGCCGCGCAAGCGCTTTCGCCCGCACGTCACGCATTTGTCGGTCGCCCCGACGAAACTTTCCGCAAGCACCGCCCCGAGGTGGCCTTGGGTCAGGCCGTGCGGGCGCCGGGGAAGGTGAGGGTGCCGAGGGCGCCGACCAAGGGAGCGAGTTCCGGGAGGGACTCGGCTTCGGCGAGCGCGTCGGCCAGCGCCGTGTCGTGGGTCGGCCGGGCCGCCGTCAGCAGGGCCTGACCCGCCGGCGTCACCTCGGTGTAGATACCGCGGCGGTCGTCCGCGCAGAGGTAGCGGGCCAGCAGGCCGCGGCCCTCCAGCCGCGTGACCAGCCTCGTCGTCGCCGACTGGCTGAGCACCACGGCGTTGGCGAGCTGGTTCATCCGCAGGTGGAAGCCGTCCTGGCGGGCGAGCACGTCGAGCACGGTGTACTCGCTCACCGAAAGTTCGTGGTCACGCTCGAGCGCGCGCTGCAGCCGATCCTCGATCCGCGCGTGCAACGCGGCCAGCGTCCGCCAGCCCTGCGCGCGCGCTTCGACGGCGTCGTCGTCCAGTGACACGGTTCACCCCTCCCCGGCTTGCCCGCACACCCTTGCACGCCGCACTATCAAGCTTGTGCAATATACGGCGCGTGCAACTATCTCGGACGCCTGTAGTTGCTCACGCCCGCAAGTCTACCTCGGCAACGCCGGGGGGCGGGTGGCTCGGCGGCCGGGCCGTCGAGTCCGGTCTCGGCTACACCGCCCCGACCGGATCGGCGCCGTGCCCGGCCTGGCCGTGGCGCTCGTCTCCGGTCCGCCCGACCGCAAGTCCCGGATCCGTTTCGAATCCGGGGAACGGGTACTCGCCCGATGAACCACCCACCGAAAGGACCCTTCGTGACCAGCGTGCCCGTGATCGAACTCAACAACGGCGTCCGGATGCCGCAGCTCGGCTTCGGCGTCTTCCAGGTCCCGGACGACGAGACCAAGGCCGCGGTGCAAGCCGCTCTCGAAGCGGGTTACCGCAGCATCGACACCGCGGCCGTCTACGGCAACGAAGCCGGCGTCGGCCAGGCCCTCGCCGAATCCGGCGTCGCCCGCGACGAGCTGTTCATCACCACCAAGCTGTGGAACTCCGCGCAGGGCTACGACGCGACGCTCAAGGCGTTCGACGAGAGCCTGGCGAAGCTCGGCCTGGAGCAGCTGGACCTGTACCTGATCCACTGGCCGACGCCCGAGCGCGACAAGTACCTCGACACCTGGAAGGCGTTCGAGAAGCTCTACACGGACGGCCGCGTCCGCGCGATCGGCGTGTCCAACTTCCAGCCCGCGCACCTCGAGCGCCTGCTCGACAACGCCGAGATCGCCCCGGCGCTCAACCAGGTGGAACTGCACCCGTACCTGCAGCAGCAGGAGGTCCGCGAGTTCGACGCGAAGCACGGCATCGCGACCGAGGCGTGGAGCCCGCTGGCCAAGGGCGGCTCGCTGCTGGGCGACCCGATCGTCGCGGAGCTTGCGGTCAAGCACGGCCGCACGCCCGCGCAGATCGTGCTGCGCTGGCACCTGCAGCTCGGCAACGTGGTGATCCCGAAGTCCGTTACTCCGTCACGGATCCAGGAGAATTTTGACCTGTTCGAGTTCACCCTCACGGAGGAGGAACTGGAGTCGCTGACGCCGCTGAACCGCGACGAGCGCACCGGCCCGGACCCGGACACCTTCAACGCGGCCTGATGCCGCAACGCCGTCAAGGCCACCTTTCGGGCGTCTGACGCCCGAAAGGTGGCCTTGACGGCAGGTGGTCAGAGCTTGCGGGCGACTCCGCCCAGCGTCAGGAAGTTCAGCTCGCTCAACGGGTGGATCCGCGGGCCGTCCGGCCACCATTCGTGCAGGTAGACCAATCCCGGCCGGAGCAGTTCGAGCCCGTCGAAGAAGGACGCGATCTGCTCGCGCGACCGGTGGACGCTGCCCAGCCCGGTGCCCTGGAAGCTGGTCTCCAGCAACCGCGCCAGTTCCTGGCGTGGCGAGTCCTCTTCCGGGTCGAAGTTGTGCGTGAGCAGCAGGTACGACCCGGGAGCGAGCGCCGCGACGTACTCCGAGACGATCTTCTTCGCCCGGTCGTAGTCGTCGATGTGGTGCACGATCGAGGTCAGGATCAGCGCCACCGGCCGGGAGAAGTCCAGGTGTTCCCGGACGACCGGGTCGGCGAGGGTTTCCACCGGTTTCGTCAGGTCCGCGCCCGTGACGTGGGTGAGGTAGTTCTCCTCCAGCAACGCGCGCCCGTGCACCTGCACGACCGGGTCGATGTCGACGTACACCACCTGCGCGTCGGGGTTGTATCTCTGGGCCACCTGGTGGGTGTTCTCCGCTGTCGGCATGCCCGAGCCCAGGTCCAGGAACTGGTCGATGCCACGTTTTCCGGCGAGGAACCGCACCGCGCGGACCAGCCAGTCGCGGTGTTCCTTCGCCATCGTGCGCGCGCCGGGCGCGATCGCCAGGAGCCGCCGCATCGCTTCGCGGTCGACTTCGTAGTGGTCGTGCCCGCCGAGCAGCGCGTCGGACAGCCGGGCCAAGCTCGCCTTGCTGAAATCGAGGGCGGCAGCGCCACCCTCGGCCCCGGACCGCAGGTCCCCAGGCGTCATCGACTCTCCCTCGTCGAGCGGCGACCGGCCCCTGCCCCGGGCCCGGCCACCGTGTCCGGCAACGGACAGTGCTCAGACTACGACATGGCGTTCATCAAGTGAACCGCGCAAGGGCCTTGCCTGCCAGGCACAATCAGCCGAACAGGAGTTCGTGCCAGCTCCTTCCGCCGTCCGTGGACCGGTACACAGCGGAGCCGCCGGCCGCGTCGGGCTGGCCGTCGACGACCACTCCGGTGCCGCCTCCCGGGAAGTCCAGATCGGTCAGGCTGAGCCCGCGTTCCGACAGGACGGTCGTCGTCCACGTGCGACCGCCGTCGGCGGTGCGGTGCAGGAAGCCGACGCCGCCGCCCTCCGCCGCGACCGTCGCGGACGTCGGCGACGCCGCGCCGAAGCCCTGCGTGATCCCGACGACCGGAGCCGCGTCGGTGCCGCTGAACGTGCCGCCGAGCCGCGGCGCGTGCCGCAGGCTGCGTTCCGTCGAGCCCGGCTGGGGCGAGCCGGGACTGCTGCTGCACAACGCCACGACCTGCTTGTCCCGGACGCCGGCGAGCGACGCGACCGTCCCCGTCGGGCACGGCGGCGCGGCCGGGGTGAAGCGGACGCCGTCACGCGAGGTCCAGTACTTCTCGTCGCCGTAGTTCGCGCCGAGCGCGACCTGCAGGCCACCGCCGACCGCGACGTCGCCGTAGGTGATGTCCCCGGTGACCGCGAAGCCCGGCATCGGGACGAGCACCGGCGAACCGGCGGCCGCCGAGTACAGCCGTGTCGAGCCGCGGTCCTCGCCGTAGGTGCTGAGCACGGCGAACACCCGGCCGCCGGTTTCGGTGATCTTCGAGACGTAGAAGGGTTCCCGCGCGTCGACGAGGCCGACCGGGTGCCAGGTCGCGCCGCCGTCCCGCGTCGTCCGCACGTGCACGCCGTCGCTGACGTAGGCGACGCGGTCGGTGACGAACGTCAGCGCGACGTGGTTGTGGTTGTCCGGCAGCGGCATCGAGGGCGCGCCGAGGCGCCGCCAGTGCCGCCCGGCGTCGGTCGTGCCCAGCAGCGCCGGACACCACGACTTCGCGCAGGGCGAGTAGCCGAGGACGTAGCCCGTGTCCGCGCCGGTCCAGCTGGTCGACGCGGGCTGGAACCCTTTCGGGACAACGGTTTCCGCCGAGGCGGGCGAAGCGGGGACGACCAGGGAAGCGAGGACGGACAGCGTCAGTGCCGTGCGCCGGAGAAGTCTCATGATCACCTGGACGTGCCGTGGCGGCCCGGGTTGCCCGCCCCGGGCGAGGTTCAGCCGCCCGGCTCAGCCCAGGCCTTCGACGAACCCCGCGACCATCCGCAGCAGGTCCGCGCCGGCCGCGAGGTCGCCGAGCACGATGAGCTTCAGGACGGACTTCTCCTTGTCGTAGATCGTTTCGACGCGCACGGACTGCGGGCCCTGCAACGACGCGTGGACGAGGGTGGCGATCCGGTCCGCCGTCGCGCGGTCGACGTGCTCGATCTCGGCGACGCCCGAGAGGTCCGCCTTCTTGGCGGCCGCCGGCGCGGCGGCCGGGAGCCCGGTGAAGGCCGCGAGGTCGGCCGAGGTGATCCGGTACTGCTTGCCGATGCGGACCGCCTTCAGCCGCCCGTCCCGCACGTAGTTCCGGACGGTCCGGACGTGCAGGCCGAGCTGCGTGGCGACCTGCTCGACGGAGTAGACCTCCTGCGCCATGACCCTCCTCGGATTCCGCAAAATACCCTATCACGCCCCTAGTAAGGAAGTTTTCGGAACATCCGGTTTGCCGGTCCCGGCACCGGGTACTCCCCCTGCGCACCGCACGCCCCAGATCCGTCCACTGAGGACAGTCGAAAGGACGGCGCCGACGATGCCGTATCCCCCTCCCCCGGAGCAGCCCTACGATCCGCGGTACGAAGCCGCCGCGACCGAAGAAGTCGTGGAGCGCACCCATCCGCGCATCCGGATCGTGCGCACCGTCAACGCGCTCATCCATCTCGTGTGCGCGGTGTTCGCGCTGGTCCTCGCCGTGCACATCGTGCTGGTCTTCGGCGAGGCGAACGCGGCGAACGGCTTCGCGCACCTCATCTCCGAGTGGTCGGCCGGCGTCTCGCTCGGCCTGCGCGACCTCTTCACGCCGGACTCCGAGAAGTTCCGGGTCTTCTGCAACGACGGCCTGGCCGCGGTCATCTGGCTCGTCATCGGCGCGGTGCTGACCGACGTCATCACGCGCATCGGCGCGCCCGGCCCGAAGCGGGTCTGGTACCGCCGGCGCAGCAGCTACCGCTGACCAGCCGACACTAGCCATTCACCAAGAAGCCCTCCCCAGTCCGCTGGGGAGGGGTTCTTTCTCGCGCCCGCTCCGGGCGGAATGAAAGAGCCCCCGGACGCGATCCGGGGGCCTTTCGGGTGCGGGAGACTCAGCTCTGCTGCGGTTGTTCGGCAACGGTCTCGACCGGCGCCGATTCCGGCTGCGGGAGGACCTCGGCGGCGTCGGCGGCCCGGGGCGCGGGAACGTCCTGGGCGGCGACCACGTCGAAGTGTTCACGGCACCAACGGCCGTAGCGCCTCGCGTTCACTGTCATTGCGTCCACCTCCTCCCGGTGTTCCCGGTCACCTCTCAGCGTCCTCCGCCGGAACGCCGAAAGCCAACATATTTAAGCCGGACTTAAGGACACGGCCGGGTGAACGTCCACAGAGGACGGCCCGGTCAGCCCGCGAACTCCCGCACCACCGCGGCGCAGAACGCCGGCAGGTCGTCCGGGTTGCGGCTGGAGACCAGGCCGTCGTCCACTACTACTTCTTCGTCGACGACCGTGGCCCCCGCGTTACGCAGATCGGTCCGGATGCTCGGGTACGACGTCAAGGTGCGGCCACGTACGACATCCGCTTCGACGAGCGTCCACGGACCGTGGCAGATCACGCCGACCGGCTTGCCCGCGCGCACGAAGTCGCCCACGAACTTCACCGCTTCGGGGTTCACCCGCAGGTTGTCGGGGTTCATCGTGCCGCCCGGCAGCAACAGCGCGTCGAAGTCGCCGATCGCCACGTCGGAAACCTTGCGGTCGACGGCGAACGTGTCGCCCTTGTCGATGTCGCCGTTCATGGCCTGGATCTCGCCCGTGTCGAGCGACACGAGCTCGACGGTCGCGCCCTCGTCGAGGACGGCCCGGCGCGGCTGCTCCAGCTCGACCTGTTCGACGCCGTCCGCGGCCAGGATCGCGACCCGGCGGCCTTCAAGTGCATTCGCCATGGAATCGGAATTACCCGCTCCGGCCGGCGGCAAACGCGGGCGGCGGACGATCAGTCCGCGCACTCCACGGCCAGCACGGCGATGTCGTCGTGGGCGGAGCTGCCGAGCCAGTCGCGCACGGCCTGGCGCAGCCGCCGGACGACCTCGCGGGCCGGTTGCCCGGCCGCGGCCGTCAGCACCGCGCGCAGCCGGTCGTCGCCGAACAGCTCCGACGGGTCGTGGCGGTTGCGGGCCTCGGTGATGCCGTCGGTGTAGAGCAGGCACAGGTCGCCCGGCCCCAGCCGCACCCGCGCTTCGGCGAACCGGGCCTGGGGTGAGATGCCGACCAGCGTGCCCGGGACGGTGACCTCTTCGACGCCGCCCGCGTGCCGCACGATCAGCGGTGCCGGGTGCCCACCCGAGGCCAGCGTCAGGTCGACGCCCCCTTCCGACGGTGTGGCCGTGCCGAGCACCAGGGTGGCGAACCGGCTGCTGCCGCCCGCGATGAGCAGCTCGTTGAGCAGCCGCAGCAGGGTCCGGCCGTCGCGTTCGACCATGGCGAGCGCGGTCAGCGCGTGCCGGACCCGCCCGGTCAGCGCGGCGGCCTCGGCGCCCTTGCCGCAGATGTCGCCGAGCACCAGGAACGCGCTGCCGTCGTCGTGCGGGAGGACGTCGTAGAAGTCGCCGCCGACCGTGAGCACCCCGGCGGCCGGCTCGTACCAGGTCTCGAAGCGCGCGCCGTCCAGCTCGGGCGGGTCGGCCGGGCGCAGCGTGGTCTCCAGGCCGCGCGTCGCCTCCTCCTGCCGGGCGTAGCGCTGGGCGTTGGCCAGCGCCGTGCCGGACGCCTTCGCGAACTCGACGACCGCGCGGTCCTGCTCGCCGCCGAACTCCGGGTCCGCGCGGCGGCCCAGCAGCAGCGCGCCGGTGACCCCGGCGCTCACGCTCGGGCCCAGCGAGACGACGGTGACCTCGGCGTGCCCGGCGAACCGGTCGGCGACGACCGACGGCAGCGTGGCGACCTCGGCCGCGGGCACCGGGACCGGCCGCGGCCGGCCGGTGGCGCCGAACGTCGCCGCCAGCACCGGCGCGACCTGGGTGGGCACCCGCCGGATCCGGCCGTGGCCGTGCGCGGACGGGTTCTCGCAGCTCCACCACTCCCACCGGCCGCGGGTGGTGGGCAGGAGCACGAACACGGTCTCGGCCAGCGCGGCCGCGGCGATCTCGGCGATCACGCGGGCGGTGCCGTGGCGGCCGCGCGCGGCCGCCAGCCGGGGGCCGGCCTCGGCCAGGAAGTCGCTCACGCGCCGCTGCGGGACGTCGACGCGTTCGGTGCGCGCCTCGTCGAGGCTGGGGACCGTCCACGCGTGCCAGCCGCCCGGCAGGGCCCGGACGCGCGCGGGGTGGCGGTGGCCCGCCACTTCGACGTGCCCGAACAGCTGCCCTGCGGGGGCCTGGGTGGCGGAGCCCCCGGCCCGGGGCGCAGCCCCGGTCGTCAAGGTCCCGGCGACCGGGTGCAGCTTCGGCTCGATGTCGCCGGTCAGCGTCCGCGCGGCGGGGTTCGCCCAGCGCAGCACGCTCGCGGCGTCCTGCAGGAAGACGGCGTCGCGGACGTCCTCGAGGACGGCCCGGCCGAAGGCGTCGAACCCCGGCGGCGCGTCATCGCCGGCCATCGGCGGCAGGGCTGCCGACGCCGGTGCCGGACGTGACACCATGCACGGACCTCCTGCCTCCGGACTGCTATCGCACGGCTACCGCGTGAGCGGGCGGACTGGCTCGAAGTGTAGGGCGAATCATGGCACGCTGGGCCAACGACCATGGCTGGCGCATGCGTGGTGGAGAGGGTCGGCACACATGACAACGGAATCCCAGGGCGAAGCAGCGGCGCTGGAGCGGCTGCTCGTGGCGGTGCGGGATCTCGGGGACGGCAACTTCCGGCGGCGGCTCGTGCCGCACGGCGACGGCGTCTCGGCGCAGCTCGCCGTCGCGTTCAACGACATCGCCGAGCGCAACCAGCGGCTCGTGAGCGAGCTGCTGCGGGCGCGCACGGCGGTCGGCCAGGAAGGCAGGCTGCTCGAACGGCTGGAGACCGAGGTCGGCCCCGGCGGCTGGGCCACCGCCGTCGACGCCGTCAACGGCCTGATCGACGACCTCACGCGACCGGCCATCGAGCTGGAGCGCGTGCTCGGCGGCGTCGCCGACGGCGACCTGTCCCAGCCGATGACCCTCACCCTCGACGGCCGCCCGCTGCAGGGCGCGTACGCCACGCTGGCGAAGACGGTCAACGGACTCATCGCGCAGCTGACGCGCTTCGCCGTCGAAGTGACGAGGCTCTCCCGCGAGATCGCGGGTGAGGGACGTCTCGGCGGCCAGGCGGTCGTCCCGGGCGTGTCCGGGACCTGGCGCGACCTGACCGACTCGGTCAACTTCATGGCCGACAACCTCACTGAGCAGGTCCGCAACATCGCGCAGGTCACCACGGCCGTCGCGCGCGGCGACCTGACCCAGAAGATCAACGTCGACGCCCGCGGCGAGATCCTCGAGCTCAAGAACACCATCAACACCATGGTCGACCAGCTCTCGTCGTTCGCCGACGAGGTCACCCGCGTCTCCCGCGAGGTCGGCTCGGACGGCAAGCTCGGCGGCCAGGCCCAGGTGCCGGGGGTCGCCGGCACCTGGCGTGACCTCACCGACTCGGTCAACCTGATGGCCGACAACCTGACCGACCAGGTCCGCGGGATCTCCCAGGTGGCCACGGCGGTGGCCACCGGCGACCTGACGAAGAAGATCGACGTCGACGCCCGCGGCGAGATCCTGCAGCTGAAGAACACGCTCAACACGATGGTCGACCAGCTCTCGGCGTTCGCCGGGGAGGTCACCCGCGTCGCGCGCGAGGTCGGCAGCGAGGGCAAGCTCGGCGGCCAGGCCGAGGTGGCCGGCGCGGCCGGGACGTGGCGCAGCCTCACCGACTCGGTCAACGGGATGGCCGACAACCTGACCGACCAGGTCCGCAACATCTCCCACGTGACCACGGCCGTGGCGAAGGGCGACCTGACGCAGAAGATCACCGTCGACGCCCGCGGCGAGATCCTCGAGCTCAAGACGACCATGAACACGATGGTCGACCAGCTCTCCGCCTTCGCCGACGAAGTCACCCGCGTCGCCCGCGAAGTGGGCACCGAGGGTCAGCTGGGCGGGCAGGCGCAGGTCCCCGGCGTCGCCGGCACCTGGCGCGACCTCACCGGCTCGGTGAACTTCATGGCGAACAACCTGACCACCCAGGTCCGCAACATCGCCCAGGTCGCGACGGCCGTCGCGCGCGGCGACCTGACCCAGAAGATCGCGGTCGACGCCCGCGGCGAGATCCTGGAGCTCAAGACCACGCTCAACACGATGGTCGACCAGCTCTCCGCGTTCGCCGACGAAGTCACCCGCGTCGCCCGCGAGGTCGGCACCGAGGGCAAGCTCGGCGGCCAGGCCACCGTGCCCGGCGTCGCCGGGACCTGGAAGGACCTCACCGACAACGTCAACTTCATGGCGAACAACCTGACCGACCAGGTCCGCAACATCGCCACGGTGACGTCGGCGGTCGCGAAGGGCGACCTGACCCAGAAGATCTCGGTCGACGCCCGGGGCGAGATCCTCGAACTCAAGACCACGCTCAACACGATGGTCGACCAGCTCTCCGCCTTCGCCGACGAAGTCACCCGCGTCGCCCGCGAGGTCGGCACCGAAGGCAAGCTCGGCGGCCAGGCCACCGTCCGCGGCGTCGCGGGCACGTGGAAGGACCTCACCGACAACGTCAACGTCATGGCCACCAACCTGACCGACCAGGTGCGCAGCATCGCCACCGTGGCGACCGGCGTGGCCAACGGCGACCTGTCGAAGAAGATCTCGATCGTCGCCCAAGGCGAGGTCGCGGCGCTGGCCGAGACCCTCAACGGCATGGTGGAGACGCTGCGCGCGTTCGCCGACGAGGTCACGCGCGTCTCGCGCGAGGTCGGCACCGAAGGCATCCTCGGCGGTCAGGCGCGGGTCCCCGGCGTGGCCGGGACCTGGAAGGACCTGACCGAGAACGTCAACTTCATGGCCCACAACCTGACCAGCCAGGTGCGGAACATCTCGCAGGTCACCACGGCCGTCGCGCGGGGCGACCTGACGAAGAAGATCGACGTCGACGCCCGCGGCGAGATCCTCGAGCTCAAGACGACCATGAACACGATGGTCGACCAGCTCTCGGCGTTCGCCTCCGAGGTCACGCGCGTGGCGCGTGAAGTCGGCACCGAGGGCAAGCTGGGCGGCCAGGCCGAGGTCGACGGCGTGTCCGGCACCTGGCAGCGGCTCACCGAGAGCGTGAACCAGCTGGCCGGGAACCTGACCACCCAGGTCCGCGCGATCGCGCAGGTGGCCACCGCGGTGACGGCGGGCGACCTGACCCGGCACATCACGGTCGACGCGTCCGGGGAGGTCGCGGACCTCAAGGACAACATCAACCAGATGATCGCGAACCTCAAGGAGACGACGCGGACCAACACCGAGCAGGACTGGCTGAAGACCAACCTCGCCCAGCTGTCCGGCCGGATGCAGGGGCACCGCGACCTCGCGTCGGTCGGCGCGCTGATCCTGTCCGAGCTGGCGCCGCTGGTCCGCGCCCAGCAGGGCGCGTTCTTCCTGGCCCGCGACGACGACTCGGGCGGCACGGTGCTGGAGTGCATCGCCGCCTACGGCCTCGCCCAGTCCCGCGCCGGCCTGCGGTTCGCGATCGGCGAGTCGCTGATCGGGCAGGCCGCCGTCGACCACCGCACGATCCTGGTCCACCACGCGCCGCCGGAGTACGCGCTGGTGTCGTCCGGGCTCGGCTCGGCGTCGCCGGTCAACCTGATCGTGCTGCCGGTGCTGTTCCAGGGCGAGGTGCTCGGGGTGCTGGAGCTGGCCTCGGTCAACGAGTTCAGCACCGTCCACCAGGACCTGCTGGAGCAGCTGCGGCACACGATCGGTGTCAACGTCAACACGATCCTGTCGAACTCCCGCACCGAGGCGCTGCTCACCGAGTCGCAGCGGCTGGCGCAGGAGCTGCGCGCGCGGTCCGAGCAGTTGCAGGCCCAGCAGGGCGAGCTGCGGCGGTCCAACACCGAGCTGGCCGAGAAGGCCGCGCTGCTCGCCCAGCAGAACCGCGACATCGAGGTCAAGAACAGCGAGATCGAGCAGGCCCGCCAGGAACTGGAGGAGCGCGCCGGGCAGCTGACGGTCGCGTCGCAGTACAAGACCGAGTTCATGGCGAACATGTCGCACGAGCTGCGGACGCCGCTGAACAGCGCGCTGATCCTGGCGAAGCTGCTGTCGGAGAACCCCGAGGGCAACCTCACCGAGAAGCAGATCCAGTTCGCCCGCACGATCTACGCGGCGGGCTCCGACCTGCAGCAGCTGATCAACGACATCCTCGACCTGGCGAAGGTCGAGGCGGGCCGGCTCGACATGCAGATGTCGGACATCACGCTGCCCGAGCTGGTGGACTACGTCGAGTCGCTCTGCCGGCCCCTCACGGCCGACAAGGGCCTCGAGTTCGCCGTCCACATCGACCCGCCGGTGCCGGGCAGCGTCCACACCGACGAGCACCGCCTCCAGCAGATCCTGCGCAACCTGCTCTCGAACGCGGCGAAGTTCACCGACGAGGGCGGCGTCCGCCTGCACATCCGCGCGGCCGACCCGGCCGAGGTCGAGCAGGAGGCGCTGCGGAACGCGCCGGGCATCATCGCGTTCGCCGTCGAGGACACCGGCATCGGCATCCCCGCGGAGAAGCTGGCGGTCATCTTCGAGGCGTTCCGCCAGGCCGACGGCACCACGAGCCGCAAGTACGGCGGCACCGGCCTGGGCCTCAACATCAGCCAGCAGCTGACCGAGCTCCTGGGCGGCGAACTGCGCGTGGTCAGCGAGCCGGGCAAGGGTTCGACGTTCACGCTCTACCTCCCGGTGGCGGCGTCGAACCTGGTGGACCCGGCGGTGACGGCCCTGTCATCGCCGCGTCTGCCTCCGGTCCCCAGCACGGTCCTGGTGGCCGCCCCCGACATCGCCCCGAAGCGCTTCCAGGGCGAGAAGGTCCTGATCGTCGACGACGACCTGCGCAACGTGTTCGCCCTGGCCGCGGTCCTGGAACAGGCCGGCCTGGAAGTCGTCTACGCCGAAACGGGTGTCGACGGCATCCGCGCCCTGGAACGCAACGAGGACACGGCACTGGTCCTGATGGACGTGATGATGCCGGAACTCGACGGCAACGCGACCATCGCGGCGATCCGGGCCGAGGCGGCCAACGCCGACCTCCCGGTGATCGCGGTGACCGCGAAAGCCACCGCGGAAGACCGCGCCCGGACCCTGGCCAGCGGCGCCGACGACTACATCACCAAGCCGGTCGACACCGACAAACTGCTGGACGTGATAGCCGCCAAGCTCGAGGCGGACGCCGCCTCGGCCGTTGGAGCGGGTGACGGGAATCGAACCCGCGTAGCTAGTTTGGAAGACTAGGGCTCTACCATTGAGCTACACCCGCGTGCCCCCGAGGTACCCGGGTGCGAGGTCAGCTTAGCGTGACCCGCTAGGCTGATCGCACACCCCCCTGGGGGTGTGGACCGGGATGTGGCGCAGCTTGGTAGCGCATTCGCTTTGGGAGCGAAGGGTCGCAGGTTCAAATCCTGTCATCCCGACCGGATTCCGTGGGTGGAGTGTGCTCGCGGAACGCGCTGGCCGCTCGGAGTCCCGGGTGGTACCCGGGGGGCCGAGCCCCCCGGCCCCCCACGGTGCGGTCGGCTGCGGTTGGCGGCCTGGTTGCGTTCCTCCCTGGCCGGTTAGGCTGCTTGCTTTGCCTTTGCCAGGTCCAGGCCTGGGCCTCTTAGCTGCTCGTAGGCCGCTTTGCGGTTGGTGAAGAGCAGCAGGAATGCTGATGCCGGGCCGTGGATTTCCGCTCCTTCTCCTACTGCCCAGTCCGTGTCTGTCGCTATGAATCTCATGCCCGCCAGGTTCTTGCGGGGGTTGAAGGGGAACTTCAGCTTCCAGAGGCTGCCCAGGCCCGCTGCCGCGTCCTCCGGGAGAATTCGGGGCTCTTGGCCCAGGGCTAAGGCTATGTCCTGCGTGTGGGTCAGGACGTCCATGATCGTCGAGTCCGGGCCTGCTCCCGGGACCGGCGGGACTCGGCGGGAAGCCGCGTGGTTGCGGAGCTGGGCGACTATCTCGCCGGTGGGTGCCTGGGCCCTGCGGCGGGCCGAGTCGTGGATCATGCGGTTGAAGTTGCCTCTCGCCCTGGCCGCCTCGCGGAGCCAGTCACCGACGCCGAACTGGGGGTTGGCCGTCACGTGGGCCGCGACGTCCCGGATGCTCCAGCCCGTGCACAGCGAGGGGCGCTCCCAGTCCTCCGGGGGCAACGCGTCCAGGAGGTCCGCCAGGCGGAGCCTTCCCTGCTCCACCCCTGCCCACATCCGTGCTTCGTCCATGGGAGTCCTTGCCTCGGAGGGAACCGGCTGCTCCGAGGATACGAGCGTCCTCCGTCAGCCGGTTGTCCCAGATTGCCGGGACAGCCAGGACGCCAGCGTCCGCGCGATCGCCGCCGGTTGGTCTTCCGGCGTGTGGTGACCTGCCGGCAGCGGGTGGTGGGCCACCTCCAAGGACGCGAACGTCTTCTCGCACCAGTCGATCATCGGCGGCGTCAGCATCGTGTCGTGACCTGGCTCGAACGTCATCAGGAGCTTCGGGATCTCCGGGGTCGCCGCCAGCCACGCGTCGAACTTCGTGATGCGCGCGACCACCGCCGCCGGCTCGCCGCCCAGGGGCAGGGAACGGGCCCAGCGCAGCAGCGGGACCTCGTGCGTCGTCCGGTACTCCGGCGGGAGGCCTTCGAGGAAGCCCTGGATCAGCTTCTCGCCGACGCCCGGGGTCTTGATCTCGCGGAACAGGTCGGCGCCGGCCGGCGGGAATTCCTCCCACGTCATCGGCTTCAGGATCGCCTCGGTGAACGCCAGCGCGCGGACGCGGGCGGGGTGGCGGGACGCCCAGTCCGCCGCCAGCGCCCCGCCCCAGTCGTGGCCGATCAGGACCACGTCCTCCAGGTCCAGGGCGTCGAACCACGCGTCCAGGTAGCGGGCGTGGTCGTCGAACGTGTACTCGATGTCCGGACGCTCCGAGCCGCCCATGCCGATCAGGTCCGGCGCGAGCCGGCGGCCCGGCAGGTGCGGCGTCACGTTGCGCCACAAGTAGGACGACGTCGGGTTGCCGTGCAGGAACACCAGCGGTGCTCCCGTTCCGGTGTCCCGATAGGACAGTGCCGTCACTTGAACGCCACCGCGTTGCGCGCGGCCCACGCCGAGAACGGGCGGGGCGGGCGGCCGAGGACCCGCTCCACGTCCGGGCTCACCCGCTGCTCCGCCGGCGACGGCGCGCCCAGGATGTCCAGCGTCACGTCCGCCACCGGCTCGGGCATGAAGCCGAGCATCGCCGCACGTGCTTCCGCACGGGTCTGCGGCACGAACGCCACCGGCTCGCCCAGCGCGTCCCCGATCGCCGCCGCCTGCTGCCGGGGCGTGATCGGGGACGGGCCGGTCAGCTCGTACACCTCACCGGAACCGCCGGAGCGCAACGCCACCGCGGCGACCGCGGCGATGTCCTCCGGGTCGACCACCGGCAACGCGACGTCACCGAACGGCGCCACCACCTGCCGCGATGACCGCACGCTTCCGGCCCACTGCACCGCGTTCGACGCGAACCCGCCCGGGCGCAGCATCGTCCACTTCAGACCCGAGGCCCGTACGGAGTCCTCCGGCACCGAGGGGTGCCGCCCGGTCGCGACACCCTGGGACGACAGCAGCACCACCCGTTCGACGCCGGCCGCGCGCGCCGCGGCCAGCAGGCCGTCCAGGGGCGCGAAACCGCCCGGCACCATCAGGAACAGCGCCTCGGCACCGTCCAAAGCGGACTCGACGACGGGTGCCACGCGCACGCCGTCCGGCACGTCCGGCGTCTTCTGGCGGGACACCGCCGTCACCTGTTCCCCGGCCGCGGCCAACGCCCGCACCAGCGGCCTTCCGACGTTTCCCGTCGCTCCCATGATTGTGATCATGCGGAGGACGCTACATTCCGACGTATAGTAGGTACCTAGAGGAAAGTATTGGCTGGAGGCCCGAAAGTGACCGGAACCACACCCGAGCTGGCCTGCCCGATCACGCCGGTCGTCGACATCGTCTTCAGCCGCTGGACCACGCCGATCCTGTGGTCGCTCAAGGAATACGGGCGGCAGCG
Source organism: Amycolatopsis sp. NBC_00355 (assembly GCF_036104975.1). GTDB lineage: Bacteria > Actinomycetota > Actinomycetes > Mycobacteriales > Pseudonocardiaceae > Amycolatopsis. The sequence continues at coordinate 4,270,328 of NZ_CP107982.1, forward strand.
GTTCGTCGAGCTCGAACGCCGCATCGGCACGATCACGCCGAAGGTGCTCACCCAGCGGCTGCGGCAGCTGGAGCGCGACGGCCTCGTCGTGCGCACCTACCACGCCGAGGTCCCGCCGCGCGTGGAGTACGAGATCAGCGAGCTGGGCCGCAGCCTCGGGCCGCTGTTCGCGAGCCTTTCCGAGTGGTCGGGCAACCTCGGCAAGGTCGAAGAGGCCCGGGAGGCCTACGACAGCCGTTCCCGCAGTTCCTCGCGGTAGGCCTCGGCTTCCGGGACCCGCACCAGGCAGCCGGGTGCAGGTCTCGCGGCACGGCAGTCGCCGGCAAGACAGACTATTCGGACACCTGCCGGGCCGTCGCCATCGCGCGTTCGGTTTCCCAGAACGCCCGCATCGACGTGATCAGGCCGTCGTCGCCGACGCGGTAGACGAACACGCCGTCCGTGTCGACGCGGTAGCCGCCCGGGAGGTACGTCGTGATCGTGCCGACGTTCGCCACCTCGTCGCCCGCCGCGTGGGAGTCGCGAATGACGAACTCGAAGCGCTCGACGTTGCCGATCGTCTTGTCCCAGAAGGCACTGATGCCGTCGTGGCCGTGGTGGCCCTTGCCCGTCTCGTCGAACATCGACGGGCCCACCGGATCCTCGACGACACCGTCGGCCGCGAACAGCGCCAGCCACGCGTCCTTGTCGCCCGCCGTCACCGCCGTCATCGAGGCCAGGGCCGCGCGCCGCGCCGGCGGCTGCTCCTTCTCCTTGTCCCAGCTGACCTGCACGCCCATCGCCGTCACTCCCCGAACTTGTCGATGATCTCGGCCCCGAACTTGTGGATCGACTCCAGCTTCGGCTCGACCGGGGCGTCGAACCCGACGCCGTCGAACACCCACGGCATGGTGATGACGTCGGTGACGCCCGCCTCGGCCTGCTCGCGGTAGCCGTCGAGGCCGAACTTGTCGATGCAGACGGCCTGGTACTCGAACGGGTCGTCGGCGCGGCCGCGCTCGGCCAGCAGCTCCTTCAGGCGCGCGATGGTCTCGCGCAGCTCTTCGAGCTTCATCATCGCCGACGACCAGCCGTCGGCGACGCGGGCCGCGCGCCGCAGCGCGACGTCGGTGTGGCCGCCGATGTAGAACGGCACCCGCTTGGCGGGCGCCGGGCTCATCTGCAGCTTGTCGAAGTCGTAGAACTCGCCGTGGTACTCGACCATGCCGCCGTCGAGGATCAGCCGGAGCACGTCGATCGCCTCGTCGACCCGCTTGCCGCGCCGCTCGAACGGCACGCCGCAGTACTCGAACTCCTGCGGCAGCCAGCCGACGCCGAGGCCGAGGCCGAACCGGCCGCCGGTGAGCACCGACGCCGAGCCGACCTGACGCGCGAGCAGCACGGGGTTGCGCGAACCGAGCTTCAGCACGGAGGTGTAGAACTCGATGCGGCTGGTGACCGCGCCCATGGCGGCGGTCGCGACCAGCGGGTCGACCCAGGGTGTGTCGGCGGTCCAGAACCGGCTGCCGTCGGGGGTGTAGGGATAGTCTGTGGAGACCGTCTCGGCGTAGAAGAGCGAGTCCGGCAGGGCGATGGAGGCGAAGCCGGCCTCTTCCGCGGCCCGGGCGAGCTCGCCCAGCTGATCAAGCGGGTTCATCGCGATCGACAGGGTGAACTTCATAGCACGGAACTATAACGTGTTCTAGTTTCTTCGGCCAGGCCTGGCGGTGTGCCGGATCACTGTCCGGGAACCCTCCGCGTAGCGTCCGCGTTGTCCGATTCAAAGGTGACTTCCGGTCACCGGGCACCGAGCTTCTGGGAGTGGTCCATGGGCACCGCGATCTTCCTGATCGTGCTCGTCGTCGTGATCGTCGGTGGCGGCCTGTATTTCTCGCGGCAGCGCGCCGCGGCCCGGCAGCGGGAACTCGACGACGCCAAGGCCGACGCCCGGCGCCTCGTCGAGCGGCTCGGCGGCCAGGTCCTCAACATCAACGGCACGGACACCGCGTCACAGCAGGCGATGGCCGACGCGAGCGAGCGCTACAACGCCGCCGGCTCGCAGATGGAGCAGGCGCGGACCATCGAGCAGGCCCGGCTGGTGAAGGACACCGCCGTCGAAGGCCTCTACTACGTCCGCGCCGCGCGCGTCGCGATGGGCATGGACCCCGGCCCGCAGCTGCCGGAAGAGGCCGAGCGCGAGCGCGCCGGCAAGGTCACCGAGCGCCGCGACGTGGACGTCGAGGGCCAGCACTACGCCGCGTCCCCCGACGCCGGCCAGGACACGCCGTACTACTACCCCGGCGGCCGCGTCGCCGGCCGGCCGGTACCGCAGGGCTGGTACAGCGAGCCGTGGTGGAAGCCCGCGCTCGTCGCCGGCGCCTGGGGTCTCGGGTCGATGTTCCTGTTCAGCGCGATGTTCTCCGGCATGGGCGGTATCGCCAGCGCCGGGGCCTGGGAGTCGGGTTACGACGCCGGCCAGCAGGACGCGCTCGACTCCGGCGGCGGTGACGGCGGCGGCGATGGTGGCGGTGACGGCGGAGGCGACTTCGGCGGTGGTGACGGCGGAGGCGGCGACTGGGGCGGTGGCGGTTTCGACGGCGGCGGCTTTGACGGCGGTGGCTTCGACGGGGGCGGTTTCGACTTCTGAGCACCGGCTGGCATCCTCCTGGACGACTTCAGGAGGATGCCGTGGCGAGAGTGCTGATCCCCGTCCCGGCCCGGGACTCGGACCCGTCCGAAGTGGCCGTCAGCCGCGCGGTGCTGAGCCGGGACCACACGGTCGTCTTCGCGACACCCGGCGGCACGCAAGCCACCTGTGACGAGCTGATGGTCACCGGCGAGGGCCTCGACCTGTGGGGCCGGGTGCCGGGCCTGAAGAAGCTCACCGCGCTCGGCCGCGTGCTGCGAGCCGACGCAGCCGCGCGTGACGCCCACCGCGCGTTGCTCGACGATCCCGCGTGGAGCTCCCCGATCCGCTGGGACGACATCAACCTCGACGACGTCGACGGCGTGCTCCTGCCCGGCGGGCACCGGGCCCGCGGCATGCGCGAGTACCTCGAAAGCCCCGTGCTGCAGGGCGTGGTCGCCGACGCCTTCCGCCGCGACCTGCCGGTCGGCGCGATCTGCCACGGCGTCCTGCTCGCCGCGCGCAGCGTCGACCCGGCCACCGGCCGCTCGGTGCTGCACGGCCGCACGACGACGGCGCTGACCTGGCAGCTGGAGCGCACGGCGTGGCGGCTCACGCGGCGGACCCGGTTCTGGGACCCGGACTACTACCGCACCTACGTCGAGGAGCCGGGGCAGCCCGAGGGGTACCTGTCGGTGCAGCAGGAGGTCACCCGTGCCCTGGCGCGTCCGGACGACTTCCGCGACACGACCGAGCGTGTGAAGGCGAGCGGCCGGGCCCGCGACCGGCTCGACGACGAGCGTCCGGCGTTCGTCGTCGAGGACGGGAACTACGTGTCGGCCCGCTGGCCGGGCGACGTGCACACCTTCGCGAAAACCTTTGCCACGCGGCTCTGAATCAGGCGGGCTGGCAGGTCGGGCACCAGTAGAGGTTCCGGCCCACCAACGCCGACGTCTCGACCGGCGTCCCGCACACCAGGCACGGCTCGCCGGCGCGGCGGTAGACGTACACCTCGCCGCCGTGGCGGTCGACCCGCGCCGCGCGGCCCATCGCCTCCGGGAGGTGCTCCGGGCGGACCGTGTCGATGCGGCCTACGCGGACGCCGTCACGCATCAACGTCACCAGGTCGGCCCACATGTCGTCCCACAGCGCGCGGTCCAGCGCACGTCCCGGCGTCATCGGCGCGACGCCGTGGCGGAACAGGACCTCGGCGCGGTAGACGTTGCCGACGCCGGCCAAGACCGCCTGGTCCATCAGCAGCGCGGCGATCGAGACCTTCGACTTCGAGATCCGCGCCCACGCCTTGTCCGGCTTCGCGTCGCGGCGCAGCGGGTCCGGGCCGAGGCGCGCCTTGATCGCGTCGGCCTGGGCCGGGTCCAGCAGCTCGCACGTGTTGGGGCCGCGCAGGTCCGTCCACTGTGTCCGGCCGACCAGGCGCATCCGGACGGCGCCGACCGGTGCCGGGGCGGGTGCCTTGCCCTCGCTGAAGATGCCGATCAGCCCGAGGTGGACGTGGACGACCCCGTGCGGGCCGTAGTCGTGGAACAGGTGCTTGCCGTGCGCCTCGGCACCGAGCAGCACCCGACCGTCCAAACGGGACGCTTCGGTGGCGAAGCGGCCCTGCGGGCTGCTCACCTCGACCGGGGCACCGGCGTACCGGCGCTTGTGCAGCCGCGCCAGCCGGTGGAGCGTGTGCCCCTCGGGCATCAGGCCTCCGGCAGGGCCGGCGGGGTTCCGGTGCGCTCGTAGTCCAGCAGCTGCCGGACGCGGCGGGCGTGCCGCTCCTCGGGCGAGACGTCCGTCGCCAGGAAGGCTTCGACGATCTCGGTGGCCTGCTCGGCAGTGTGCATCCGGGCGCCGACGCCGATCAGCTGGGCGTGGTTGTGCTCGCGGCACAGCTTGGCCGTCTCGACGCTCCAGGCCAGGCCGGCGCGGGCGCCGGGGACCTTGTTCGCGGCGATCTGCTCGCCGTTGCCGGAGCCGCCGACGACGATGCCGAGGCTGCCCTCGTCGGCCACGACGCGCAGCGCCGTCTCGACGCAGTAGGCCGGGTAGTCGTCGGCCGCGTCGTAGACCCGCGGGCCGATGTCGGTGACCTCGTGGCCCTGCTTCTCCAGGTGAGCCACCAGGTGGTTCTTCAGCTCGAAGCCGGCATGGTCGGATCCCAAGTAGACACGCACGGCTGGGAGTCTGCCATCACGGCCGGTTTCCGGCATGCTCCGGGGGTGGGGATCTGGGAGCAGTCGGGACACGACGTGAGGCTCGACTGGGGCGGCGAAGGCGTGGCGGCGCTCGGCCGCGAATGCGCGGTGCTGATCGTCGTCGACGTGCTTTCCTTCAGCACCACCACGGATCTCGTGGTCGGCCGCGGCGGGCGGGTGCTGCCGGTGCGCTGGCGTGACGAACGCGGGATCGCGCTCGCGCGGGCCGCGGGCGCCGTCATCGCCGGTGAGACCACGTTCACCCTCCGGCCGTCGTCAGTGACGGACATCCCTCCCGGCACGCTCCTCGCGCTCCCCTCGCCGAACGGCGCCACCCTCTGCGCCGCCGCCGCGGCGACCGGTGCCCGTGTGCTGGCCGGCTGCCTGCGCAACGCCTCCGCCGTGGCCGCGAAGGCGCACGAGCTGGGCGGCCCCGTCGGCGTCATCGCGGCCGGGGAACGCTGGGGGGTGAACATCTTCGGCCACGGCGACACGTTCGGGCCGCTGCGCCCGTGCGTCGAGGACCAGGTGGGCGCGGGCGCGATCGCCGCCGCGCTGGCCCGGTTCGGGCGCACACTGTCCCCCGAAGCGGCGCTGGCCGCGCGGTCGGTGGACGTCGCGGCGGTCGCGGCCTGCGTGTCCGGGCGCGAACTGACCGAGGCCGGGCACGGCGGCGACGTCGCGCTGGCCGCCCGGATCGACGTGAGCGACGCCGCTCCCGTCCTGCACGAAGGAGTCTTGCGATGACCGGTCACTGGGTCGAGGTCGCCGACGGCGTGCACGCGCGGCGGTACGAGGAACTGGACCTGACCGTCGGGCTGGTGATCGGGGCCGACCGCTGCCTGGTCATCGACACCCGCGGCGACCTGGACCAGGGCGCCGAGCTGGCGGCGGCCGTGCGCGAGCTGACGCCGCTGCCGTGGGCGGTCGCGTTCACGCACGCGCACTTCGACCACACCTGGGGCACCGAGCGGTTCCTGCCGTGCGCGGTCTGGGCGCACGAGGGCTGCCGCGCCGAGCTGACCGAATACGCCGAGGGCGCGCGGGAGAAGTGGATGGCCTACTACCGCGAGGAAGGCAAGGCGGCCATCGCCAACGCCATCGCGCGCACCACGTTCGTGGTCCCCGATCACCTGTTCAGCGACCGGACCGAGCTCGACCTGGGCGGCCGGACGGCGGTGCTGCTGCACCCCGGGCGCGCCCACACCGACCACGACGTCATCGTGCACGTGCCGGACGCCGGCGTCGTCTTCGCGGGGGACATCGTCGAGAACGCCGAGCACGGCTTCAGCGCGTTCTCGTTCGGCGCCGACTCGGACCTGACCGCGTGGCCGGACACGCTCGACACCCTGCTCGCGCTGGAACCGCGCGTGGTCGTCCCGGGCCACGGCGACCCGGTCGACGCCGACTTCGTCCGCTACCACCGCCACGGCCTGCACGAGCTGATCGCGCTGAAGGCGGCGGTCGGCCGGGGAGAATCGACCGAGGCGGCGGCGGTAGCGGCGTCCCGCTACCCCGCCGACGTCACCTCGGCCGCCCTCCAGACCCTCTGACCGGACATGTCACTTTCGTAGGGAAAGATGCGTCCGAAGGGCCCTCCGACGCATCTTTCCTAGGGAAAGTGACGCTTTTTGGAACGGGTCAATTGAAGTTCAGGTCACCCGTGCGGGTGCGCTTCAGCTCGAAGAAGTCCGGGTAGCTCGACAGCGCGACCGCGCCGTCGAACACCTTCAGGGCGTCCTCGCCCCGCGGGATCGAGCTGAGGACCGGGCCGAAGAACGCGACGCCGTCGATGTGGATCGTCGGGGTGCCGACGTCCATGCCGACCGGGTCCATGCCCTCGTGGTGGCTCTTCTTCAGGGCCTCGTCGTACTCCGTGGAGTCCGCGGCGTCGTACAGCTCGGCCGGCGCGCCGATCGCGGCCAGGGACTCCTTGATGACCGCGTCGCGGTCCTTGTTGCCCTGGTTGTGGTAGCGGGTGCCGAACTCGGTGTAGTAGTCCCGCAGCACCTCTTCGCCCTTCAGCTGCGCCAGCGCCACGGCCACGCGCACCGGGCCCCAGCCCTTCGCCAGCAGGTCCTTGTACTCCTGCGGCAGCTCGTCGCGGCCCGAGTTCAGGTACGACAGGCTCATCACCCGGAAGCTCAGGTCCAGCTTGCGGTGCTTCTCGACCTCGAGGATCCAGCGCGAGGTGATCCAGGCGAACGGGCAGATCGGGTCGAAGTAGAAATCGACCTTCGTGGGCTGCTCGGCAGCGGTCATCGGGTACTCCTGTGCACAGTAAGACGACGTCGGCGTGTGGGCAGGGCCCACACTGCGGGCCAACACCGGGGAGCGCACGCTTGTTCCCTCGTCGCCCGCGACCCCGTGCCCATGATTGGATGCGGGGAGCCTGAAAACCGATCCCACGACCAGAGGTGCCTGTGCCCGCCCCCAACTTGACCCGTGACCTCGCCAAGCTGCGCGCGGATCTGCTCGACGTCACCGGCTACGACATCGAGCTCGATCTGACCGACGGCCACGGCGGTCCCGGGGAGAAGACCTTCGCGTCGAAGACGACCGTCCGGTTCGCGAGCGCCAAGGCCGGCGAAGAGACCTGGGTCGACCTCGTCGCCGACCGCGTCCACTCCGCCACCCTGAACGGCGCGGACGTCGACATCAGCGCCTACGTCGAAGACCGGGGCATCACGCTGGCGGACCTCGCCGAGGTGAACGAGCTCACGGTCACCGCCGACTGCCGGTACATGAACACCGGCGAGGGCCTGCACCGGTTCGTCGACCCGGTCGACGAAAGCGTCTACCTGTACACCCAGTTCGAGACGGCCGACGCCAAGCGGATGTTCGCCTGCTTCGACCAGCCCGACCTGAAGTCGGTCTACCGGCTCACCGTGATCGCGCCGAAGGACTGGAAGGTCGTCTCCAACACCCTCGCCGAGTCGGCCGAGGAGACGCCGGAAGGCGCCGTCCGGACGGTGTTCAAGGAGTCCGAGCGGCTCTCGACCTACCTGGTCGCGCTGATCGCCGGGCCGTACGCCGAGTGGCGCGACGAGTACACCGACGCCCACAAGACGATCCCGCTCGGCATCTACTGCCGCGCGTCCCTGTCCGAGCACATGGACGCCGAGCGCCTGTTCACCGAGACCAAGCAGGGTTTCGGCTTCTACCACGACAAGTTCGGCACCCCGTACCCGTTCTCCAAGTACGACCAGCTGTTCGTGCCGGAGTTCAACGCGGGCGCGATGGAGAACGCCGGCGCCGTCACCTTCCTCGAGGACTACGTCTTCCGCAGCCGCGTCACCCGCTACGCCTACGAGCGGCGCGCCGAGACGCTGCTGCACGAGATGGCGCACATGTGGTTCGGCGACCTGGTGACCATGCGCTGGTGGGACGACCTGTGGCTGAACGAGTCGTTCGCGACCTTCGCCAGCGTGCTCGCCCAGGCCGAGGCCACCGAGTACAAGAACGCGTGGACCAGCTTCGCGAACATCGAGAAGTCGTGGGCCTACCGCCAGGACCAGCTGCCCTCGACGCACCCGATCGCCGCCGACATCGTCGACCTGCACGCGGTCGAGGTGAACTTCGACGGCATCACCTACGCCAAGGGCGCGAGCGTGCTCAAGCAGCTCGTCGCCTACGTCGGGCTGGAGCACTTCCTCGACGGGCTGAAGGTCTACTTCGGCAAGCACGCCTGGGGCAACGCGACGCTGGCCGACCTGCTGGGCGCGCTGGAGGAGGCGTCCGGGCGCGACCTGTCGTGGTGGAGCGCGCAGTGGCTGGAGACCACCGGCCTGAACTCGCTGAGCCCGCGCTACGAGGTGGGTTCCGACGGCACGTTCACCTCGTTCGCCGTCGTGCAGTCCGGCGCCAAGCCGGGCGCCGGCGAGCTGCGGACGCACCGCGTCGCCGTGGGCATCTACGGCGAGGACGGCACCGGCAAGATCGTCCGCACCCACCGCGTCGAGCTGGACGTCGACGGCGAGCGCACCGAGGTGCCGGACCTGGTCGGCCAGGCCGCGGGCAAGCTCGTGCTGGTCAACGACGACGACCTGACCTACTGCACGATGCGGCTCGACCCGGTGTCGCTGACCACGCTGATCGACCGCGTCGCCGACATCACCGAGTCGCTGCCGCGCACCCTGTGCTGGTCGGCGGCGTGGGAGATGACCCGTGAGGCCGAGCTGAAGGCCCGCGACTTCGTCACCCTGGTGCAGCGCGGCATCCACACCGAGACCGAGGTCGGCGTCGTCCAGCGGCTGCTGCTGCAGGCCCAGACCGCGCTGAACTCCTACGCCGAGCAGGGCTGGGCGGCCTCGACCGGCTGGCCGGCGTTCACCGGGCGGCTGCTGGAGCTGGTCCGCGCCGCCGAGCCGGGCTCGGACCACCAGCTGGCGTTCGTGAACTCGCTGGCCGGTTCCGTGCTGGACGAGGCGACCCTCGCGGTCGTCGCCGGCTGGCTCGACGGCTCGGCCCCGCTGGAGGGCCTCAGCGTCGACACCGACCTGCGCTGGCGGCTGCTGCACGCGCTGGTCGCGCACGGCAAGGCGGGCACCGGGGAGCTCGACGCCGAGCTGGCCCGCGACAACACAGCGACCGGACGCCGCCAGGCCGAACGCGGCCGCGCGCTGCGTCCGACGGCGGAGGCGAAGTCCGACGCGTGGGAGCGCGCGGTCCACGACGACGAGCTGACCAACGCCGTCAGCGACTCGCTGATCTCGGGCTTCTCGCACCCGGGCCAGAAGGCGCTGCTCGGCGGGTACGTCGCGAAGTACTTCGAGGTGATCGACGAGGTGTGGCAGCGGCGCTCCAGCGAGCGCGCGCAGCCGATCGCGATCGGGCTGTACCCGTCGTGGGCCGTGGAGCCGGCGACGGTGACGGCGTCCGACGCGTGGCTGAAGGGCGAGCACTCGCAGGCCCTGCGCCGGCTGGTCTCGGAAGGCCGGGCGGGCATCGTCCGGGCTCTCGCGGCCCGCGACTTCGACGCCCAGGCCTGATCCGAACGCCCCAAGGCGGCCTTGGTTGCGCCCGACGCACCGAAGGCCGCCTTGGGCCGGTTGAGGACCGGCACCGCACGAAAAGGGCCCCGCACCGGGTGGTGCGGGGCCCTTTCGCGTGTCTGGGTCAGCGGGGCGCGGGGCCCGCCTGGTCGGACAGCATGCGGAGCGCGTTCGCGAGGCCGTTGACCAGGCCACGGACCAGGTCACCCTCCTTGAACGACGCCACCATGCTCGCGATCGCCAGCTTGGCGCCGCGGTCGGGCAGGCGGCTGTAGGCCGCCCGGCCCGTGACGATCTCGATCAGCCGCTCGCCGGGCGAGACCGCGATGAGGACCGAGTTGGCCGGGTTCGCCGTCGTCGCGTGCAGCTTCTCCGCCGTCGCGCGGCTGTCCTGGCCGCCCAGCTCGCCGAGGTAGAGGCTGAAGTCCAAGCCGGTCTCCCGGCTCGCGAACGTCAGCGCCTCGTCCAGGCGGGCCAGCTGGCGGGTGGTGAACGGCCCGGCCGGAGCGGCGGGCTCGTACATCTTGGCGGCCGACACGCGGCCGCTGGACGTCAGCGCTTCGCCGTAGCCCAGCTCGGACTCGTCGACGCGCTTCGTCAGCTCACCAGTTGCCACGAGCGCCCCCTGCCGCGGTAGCCGTGGCGCCGCCGGCGACCACGTCGTTCTCGGCGCCGGCGGGCCGGTGCCCTTCGCCGACCCCGTCGGGGTTGGCACTCCACCACATGGCCGGGTACTCCCAAGCCTGGCCCGGCCGGTGCCGCGGGGCGCCACCGGACTTGCGCCGGAGCGTCAGCAACCCGGCGAAGCCGTAGATCGCCAGCGGGATCACGGCGAAGACCACGATCGTCTCGACAACGTTCACGGCGCTGAGCGTATCGGATGACCTCCGAAGACACCGAAGCCACCGCGCGCGAGGGCACTCGACCGTTCGTCGTAAGGCAGGCGCCGTCCGCCGCTTGGCGCGCGGGCACTGGAACGTTGGGGCGAAGACCGTCGGGCCGAAAGGTTGCAACTCAACGTACAGGCGGCCGCACCCGCCGCTGTCGTCTTGTCGTTGCCTTGAAATCCTCGTAGCTTTTTCACCTGTACGGGCCTTGCGCCCCGCTCCCCAGCCCCAGCAGGTCACGCACCGGTCCCAGGAGGCCTTGCCATGAACAGCGTCCACACCCCCGCACAGGCGATCACCGAGACCACCTCGTCACCCAGCGAGATCGAATTCGTGCCCGGAACGCGTGTGACGGCGGGCACAAGGGTTACCCGGGGTACACGCGTCACTCGCGGTACCCGCGTGACGGCGGGGACGCGCGTCACCATGGGCACCCGGGTGACGGCAGGCACCCGGGTGACGCGCGGGACGCGGGTCACCCGGGGCACGCGCGTCACGATGGGCACGCGAGTGACGGCGGGCACCCGTGTCACCCGTGTCACCTGCGGCACGCGCGTCACGCGGGGCACCCGGGTCACCCGGGGGACGCGCGTCACCATGGGCACCCGCGTCACCTGCCAGAGCGACTACACGCTCGCCGCCTGAGCTCGTTCCGCGCTTCCTGGACGTACCGCGCAAGCACTCCGGCTCGCCCCGGCCGCCGCAAGGCAGCCGGGGCGGCGGCATGTCAGGGCAGCGTCAACCGGGGCTTCGCCCCGAGCCGGGGGCTCCGCCACCCGGAGCCCCCTGAACGCGTCGTAATTACGCGGCCGAACCGAGGTAGGGCCGCCAGAGCGGGTCGGCCTCCTTGGAGTGCGCAAGCAGCCGCCAGTGCGGGCCGTGCGGGGCTCGCGGGACGACCCGCAGCTTCCAGCCGATCTCCGAGAGCAGCCGGTCCGCTTTGCGGTGGTTGCACTTGGCGCAGCAGGCGACGCAGTTCGTCCAGCTGTGCGGTCCGCCGCGGCTGCGCGGCTGGACGTGGTCGATCGTCTCGGCCCGCCCTCCGCAGTAGGCGCAGCGGTACCGGTCGCGGTGCATCAGCCCGGCCCTGGTCAGCGGCACTTTCGCACGGTAGGGCACCCGCACGTACGTGCTGAGCCGGATCACCGAGGGCACCGGCAGCGACAGCGTCGCGGCGTGCAGCTCGACGCCGCCGGGATCGCCGTGCACGACTTCGGCCTTGCCACACATCACCAGCACGACCGCGCGGCGCAGGGGCAGCGCGGTCAGCGGCTCGAAGGTGGCGTTGAGCAGGAGCACCCGGCGCCGGCCCCAGGCCGGGGCAGCCGGATCCCGGCCTCTACTACGCTGACCGGGCGGGCGGGTGACTCCCCCTGGGCGGTTCCCCGGCCCGGCCGGGGCGGGTCCGCCGGATGCGGTTCCCCCCGGGTGGGCACGCAGGACCACCTCTGGCGTCTCTTCGGCCATGGCTTGGCCGGAGACACCGCGGGGGCTGGGTTGTCGGTCTGGCACTCGACCACCTCCAGGGGCGTAGGCATAGTCGACCACAGAACAGGCCCCCAGCGCACGTGTGTTACAAGACGTGTCACATCCGCGCGACCCAACATCCACTCGAAGTTGGGGAAACCGACCTGATCGGAAGGATGATCGAACTCCCGTGTCCCCCTTGCTCACCGCCGCCGCCGACTCGACGCCGTGCATCCGCGACGCCTCCACCTTGTGTTTCCAGGTGTTCAAGGTCACCGGCAACGAGTGGCTGGCCGGCTCGACCAACTGGCTGCTCACCAAGCCGCTGAAGATCCTGATGATCATCGTGATCGCGTTCCTGGTGCGGTTGCTGATCAGACGGGTCATCAACCGCGTCACGACGCTGCCCAAGACCGGCGGCAAGCTCCCGTCGCTGCTGCGCCCCCTGCGCGAGCGAGCCCCCGAGGTGCTCGGCTCGGCCGTCATCGAACGGCGCCGCCAGCGCGCGACGACCATCGGCTCGGTGCTGAAGTCGATGGCCACGTTCCTGGTCTACGGCCTCGCGTTCATCCTCGTGCTGGGCGAACTGGGCCTCAACCTGGGGCCGATCATCGCGTCGGCCGGCATCATCGGCGTCGCCATCGGGTTCGGCGCCCAGAACCTCGTACGGGACTTCCTGTCCGGCATCTTCATGATGATCGAGGACCAGTACGGCGTCGGCGACGTCGTCGACATCGGCGAGGCGACCGGCACCGTCGAGGCCGTCGGCCTGCGGATCACCACGCTGCGCGATCTCAAGGGCACGGTCTGGTACGTCCGCAACGGCGAGGTCCTGCGCGTCGGCAACTCCAGCCAGGGCTTCGCGGTCGCGGTGGTCGACGTCCCGCTGGGTTACTCGGCCGACGTCGAACGCGCGTCCGCGGTGCTGATGGGGGCCGCCTCCACGGCGACCGAAAGCGAAGCGCTGCAGGCCAACATCCTCGAGCCGCCGGAGATGCTGGGGGTGGAAAGCGTCACCCCGGAAGGCATCCAGCTGCGCCTGACCGTGAAGGTCCGCCCGGGCAAGCAGTGGCTGGTGCAGCGCGCCCTGCGCGGCCAGCTGCTCGCGGCCCTGGAGGAGGCGGGTTTCGAGCCGCCGCTCGGCCGGCTGTTCCCGGCCAAGGCCGCGATCGCCCCGGTCATCGGCAAGTGACGGCCGTGAGTGCGTGACAGTGTTCTGACGCTGTTGCGCACTCACGACCCGTGGCCGGGAACGGTCGCCGCCCAGGCTCGCGCACTCGCCGCCGTTACTGTGGGAAACGGTTTTGCGACGGTTCGGAGCGAGCGGTACCGGCCGTCGGGAACCTTTACGGGAAGGGCAAAATGGGAGGCGTGTCACCAGTGAGCGAACCGGCGAACCTGTACGAAGCGGTGGGTGGCGAACCCACGTTCCGCCGGATCGTCGGGCGGTTCTACGAGGAAGTCGCGCGGGACGAGATCCTGCGCCCCCTCTACCCGGAGGAGGACCTCGGCCCGGCCGAGGAACGCTTCCGGCTGTTCCTGATGCAGTACTGGGGCGGCCCGCACACCTACTCCGACCAGCGCGGGCACCCGCGGCTGCGGATGCGGCACGCGCCGTTCAAGATCGGGCCGATCGAGCGGGACGCCTGGCTGCGCTGCATCCGGATCGCGGTGGACGAGGAGAACCTCGACGAGCCCTACCGGCAGCAGCTGTGGGCGTACCTGGAGATGGCCGCGCACAGCATGATGAACAGCTTCGTCTGATGAGACCCGAGCCGGAGGACGCCGAAACATCCGGGGCTTCGCCCCGGGCCGGGGGCTCCGCCACCCGGGGCCCCCGGAATGCGCTCGAGTGGTGGCGGGAAGCCGTCTTCTACCAGGTCTACGTGCGCTCGTTCGCCGACTCGGACGGCGACGGCGTCGGCGACCTGGAGGGCATCCGGTCCCGGCTCGGTTACCTGGAGCTGCTGGGCGTCGACGCGCTGTGGCTGACGCCGTTCTACCGCTCCCCCATGGCCGACCACGGGTACGACATCGCCGACCCGCGCGACGTCGACCCGATGTTCGGCACCCTCGGCGACTTCGACGTCCTGCTGACCGAGGCGCACAAGCGCAAGATCAAGGTCACCGTCGACATCGTGCCCAACCACACCAGCAACCAGCACGCCTGGTTCAAGTCGGCGATGGCGGCGGCGCCCGGCAGCCCGGAGCGCGAGCGGTACGTCTTCCGCGACGGCGTCGGCCCGCGCGGGGAGGACCCGCCGAACAACTGGGTCAGCGCGTTCGGCGGCCCGGCCTGGACCCGCGTGCCGGACGGCCAGTGGTACCTGCACCTGTTCGCCCCGCAGCAGCCGGACCTGAACTGGGCCAACCCGGAGGTCGCCGCCGACCTGGAGCGCACCCTGCGGTTCTGGCTCGAACGCGGCGTGGACGGCTTCCGCATCGATGTCGCGCACGGCATGGCGAAGCCGCCGGGCCTGCCGGACATGGACCCGCGGGCCGGCGGGTTCACCCCGACCGACTACTACGACCCGCGCTGGGACTACGACGGCGTCCACGAGATCCACCAGATGATCCGCAAGGTGCTCGACGAGTTCCCGGAGACGATGGCGGTCGGCGAGATCTGGGTGACCGACGAGGAACGCCTCTCGCGCTACCTGCGGCCCGACGAGCTGCACCTGGCGTTCAACTTCCGGCTGGTGCTGACCCACTTCGACGCCGACGCCATGCGCACGGCGATCCAGCGTTCCCTCACTGTGCCGGCGAAGGTCGGCGCGCCGGCGACGTGGACGCTGAGCAACCACGACGTCTGGCGCCAGGTCAGCCGCTACGGCGGTGGCACGCAGGGCGAGCGCCGAGCCCGGGCGATGGCGCTGGTCGAGCTGGCCCTGCCCGGCGCGGTCTACCTGTACAACGGCGAAGAGCTGGGCCTGGCCAACGTCGACCTGCCCGCTTCGGCCATGGCGGACCCGCGCGCGAAGACGAGCGGAGCCGAGTTCGGCCGCGACGTCTCCCGAGTGCCCCTGCCGTGGGAGGGCGACCTGCCGCCGTTCGGCTTCTCCCGCAACCCGCGCACGTGGCTGCCGATGCCGGCGGACTGGGCGGGGCTGACGGTCGAGAAGCAGATAGAGGACGAGGATTCGACGCTCTCGCTGTACCGCGCCGCGATCGAGCTGAGGAAGACGCACACGGCATTCAGCGGCGACGAGCTGGAGTGGTACGGCGCGCCCGCGGGCTGCTTCGCGTTCCGGCGGCGCGGGGGCGGGCTGGTCTGCGCGCTGAACACGTCGGCGAGCCCGATCGCACTGCCGCCGGGAGAGGTGCTGCTCTCGAGCAGCCCGCTGGTGGACGGGAAGCTACCGGCCGACTCCGCTGCCTGGCTGGTCTGACGCGGGCCTCGCGCTCTCCTTGGCTCGCCGCAGATCGGAAGCGTTCGCGCGAACCTGCCTCTTCCCGCGGCCCGCGGCGGACCGGACGCGGTTCGCGCGAACCCGCCTCTTCCTGCGGCCAGCGGCAGACCGGACGCAGATCGCGCGAGCTTCCAGTGCTCGCCGGACCAGACGAAGTTCGCCGCGGACCGCGCACTTTTCCCGCAGCTCGCCGCGTGCGGACGCTTTCCACAGCTTGCCGCGCGCGGACGCTTTTCCACAGCTCACCGCGGATGTGGACAACTCCCCCGGAAAACCACCTTGTTCCGGGGTTCCGCCGGTGGTCGCCGATACGCTGGAGCTGGGACCGGCCCCCTTGGGGAGGGCGGGCGCTGCGTGCCCCGCGCCGAGCTGGCCGGGCTGGTCACCCGAAGTCGTCGAGGGCGCGACTCGCCCACCAGGTCCGCGCCAATCGGACCGGCCGGCTGAGCCCGAGCCGTCATCGAAAGCCGGCTGACCACACCACCAGCGCCGAGCTAACCCGACTGGTCACCCGAGCCCGAACCGTCGCCGAAAGCCGGCTGACCACACCACCAGCACCGCACTAACCGGACTGGTCACCCGAGCCCGAACCGTCACCAAAAGACAGCCGACACCACCAGCACCGCACTAACCCGACTGGCCACCCAGCCCGAACCGTCACCAAAAGACAGCCGACACCACCAGCACCGCACTAACCCGACTGGTCACCCGGGCCCGAGCCGTCGTCAAAGGCTCCGCTCGCCAGCCACGCCACCAGCGCCGCGGCCTGGAGGTAGGGCGCCGCCTGGGCAGCCGCCCGGCCCGCCGCACGCGTGCGGCCCCACCTCTCAGGTCGCTCGGCGCGCTCCGGCGCCTGCTCCCCCGGCCGGCGGTCGCGCCGCCACGGCGTCTCGTCCGCGCGGACTTCGTCGAGGAAGTCCGCCGTCGGGTCGTCGTCGTCCGGGGTCATGTCTCCAGCGTGCCACCGTTCGAGCGCGCCGGCGGCAACCGTAAGGAACCTGTCAGAACAGCAGCGGCAGCAGCGCGTGGCGCCGGCGCAGGATCGCGCCGTACCGGGCGTCCAGGCGCAGCCACGAGTCCGTCGCCGTCACGCGGACGACGTCGCCCTCGACGCCCGAGTCCACAAAACCCATGCCGGACAACGCGAACAGGCAGCGCATCTGGACCTTGACCTCCAGCGACCCATCGCTGACGGTGAGCACCGCCTGGTCCATCAGCGACGCCGGCGGGTTGCCGTGCGGGCCCGCGTTGTCGCGGGCCAGCGTGACGCCCTGGTCGGCCAGCTTCGCGACGACGTGCGCCGGGAGCTCGTCGACCAGTGGCCAGCGGCCCGGCGGGGGCAGCTCGCCGTGCCACAGCAGGTCGCGGGCCGGGCCCGGGTCCATCCGCGGCGCGCCCGCCACCGTCAGCGCGGCGAGCAGCTCGTTGCCGGACACCGTGACGTCACCGGGGGTGACGTCACCGGCCACCGCGCGGGTGGCCAGGCACTCGAACGGCGTCGCCGTCCAGGCCTCGACCACGCCATCACCGCGCTGGCGCAGCCGGACGGCCGTCTGGCCGTCCAGCCGGACCGCGCGGGCGACGAACGCGCCGAGGGTCTCCCGGTCGGCCGCGTCCGGCACGAACAACTCAGGCATCCGCGAACCCCTGCTTCAGAAACTCCGACTCGGGCGGGGTGAGCCTACGCGGCCGCAGCGCGACGGTGTCGTACGGCGCCAGCACCGTCTGCGCGGTGACCGCCACGGGATCCGACTCGGCCGGCCCGCCGTGCACCCGGTAGGCCAGCGTGAAGCTCGCCGCCTTCAGCTCGGTCAGGTCGATGTCGACGCGGATCTCCTGCCCGGACACCACGATCGGCGCCCGGTAGGCCACCTCGAGCTTGACCACGACGATGCCCTTCGGCAGCTGGTCGAGCCCGGCCTTGACGGCCCCCTCGAACAGCAGCGGGATGCGGGCCTCTTCGAGCAGCGTCACCATCTTGGCGTGGTTGACGTGCCCGTAGACGTCCATGTCCGTCCAGCGCGGACGGACGAGCGAAACGTAGGTCACCGCACCGTGCTCCGGATCTGGCGGGCCGCCACCGAAAGGGTCGCCAGGTCGAGCCGGCCGGACTTGGTGATCTCGTCGAGCGCGACGCGCGCCCGCTGCAGCCGCGAGGCGTTGGTCTTCTCCCACTGCGCGATCTTGGCGTCCGCCGACGACCCGGGATCGCTGTGCCGCAACGCGTCCAGCGTGATCGCCCGCAGCGAGCCGTAGACGTCGTCGCGCAGCGAAAGCCGGGCGAGGGCGTGCCAGCGGTTGCCCCGTTCGAGCGCGCTGATCTCGGTGAGCATCTTGTCGACGTCCAGGTGCGCCGACAGCGCGTAGTACAGCTCCGCCGTCTCGGCCGGGCTGTGCGTCGCGTCGACGCCGATCTGCTGCTCGGCGAGCTCCGCGACCTCGGTGACGTCGAGCAGGCCGAACGTGTGCAGCAGCAGGGCGATCCGGCGGGCCAGCCCGGCCGGCACGTGGCCGGCGGTCAGCTCGTCCACCTTCGCCTGCACCGACTCGGCTTCCCGGCCGCGCAGCAGGTCACCGAGCTTCGGCACCAGCTCGTTGAGGACCCGGCCGAAGCGGTTGATCTCCGCCAGCGGCGCCAGCGGCTGTGGCCGGTTGGTGAGGAACCAGCGCGCGGCCCGGTCTAGCAGCCGCCGCGTCTCCAGCATCATCTCGTCGGCGACGTCGGTGTGCACGACGTTGTCCAGCGCGTCGATCGCGGTCCACAGCGACGGCAGGTCGAACACCCGCGTGACGACGGCGTACGCGCGCACCGCGTCGGTCGCCGTCGCGTTCATCTCCTCCATCAGCCGGTAGACGAACGAGATGCCGCCGCCGTCGACGACCTCGTTCGCGATCAGCGTGGTGATGATCTGGCGGCGCAGCGGGTGCTCGCCGATCGCCGGCGCGAACCGCTCCCGCAGCGGCTTCGGGAAGTACTCCGGCAGCCGGCCGGCGAAGACCTGCGAGTCGGGCAGGTCGCTGGCCAGCAGCTCGTCCTTCAGCTCCAGCTTGACGTGCGCGAGCAGCGTCGCCAGCTCCGGCGAGGTGAGGCCCTTGCCCGCCTTCTCCAGCTCGCGGAACTCCGAGTTGCTCGGCAGCGCCTCGAGCTTGCGGTCGAAGGCGCCCTGGGAGACCAGCGACGCGACCAGCCGCGCGTGCACCGAGACCATCGGCCCGGCGTGCGCCCGGCTGACGCCGAGCACCGCGTTCTGCCGGTAGTTGTCCGCCAGCACCAGCGCGCCGACCTCGTCGGTCATCTCCTCCAGCAGCTCGTTGCGCTGGGCCTGCTCGAGCTTCCCGGTCTGCACCAGGTGATCGAGCAGGATCTTGATGTTGACCTCGTGGTCGGAGCAGTCGACGCCGGCCGAGTTGTCCAGCGCGTCGGTGTTGATCTTGCCGCCGGTGTGCTCCGGGCCGCCGAGGCGGGCGAACTCGATCCGGCCGAGCTGGGTCAGGCCCAGGTTGCCGCCCTCGCCGAACACCTGGACGCGCAGCTGCTTGCCGTCGACGCGGATGGCGTCGTTGGCCTTGTCGCCGGCGTGGGCGTGGGTCTCGGTCTCCGCCTTGACGTAGGTGCCGATGCCGCCGTTCCACAGCAGTTCCACCGGCGCGAGCAGGATCGCCTGGAGCAGGTCCATCGGCGCCAGCGCGGTGACACTCGCGTCGAGACCGAGCGCCTCGCGCACCTGCGGGCTGACCGGGATCGACTTGGCCGAGCGGGAGTAGATGCCGCCGCCCTCGCTGATGAGCGAGCGGTCGTAGTCGTCCCAGGAGCTGCGCGGCAGGTCGAACAGCCGGCGGCGCTCCGCGTAGGTCACCGCCGCGTCCGGATTCGGGTCCAGGAAGACGTGCATGTGGTTGAACGCGGCGACGAGCCGGATGTGCTCGGACAGCAGCATGCCGTTGCCGAAGACGTCGCCCATCATGTCGCCGATGCCGACGACGGTGAAGTCCTCGGTCTGGGTGTCCTTGCCCAGCTCGCGGAAGTGCCGCTTGACGCTCTCCCAGGCACCCTTCGCCGTGATGCCCATGGCCTTGTGGTCGTAGCCGACCGAGCCGCCGGAGGCGAAGGCGTCACCGAGCCAGAAGCCGTACTGCGCCGACATCTCGTTGGCGATGTCGGAGAACTTCGCGGTGCCCTTGTCGGCCGCGACGACCAGGTAGGAGTCGTCGGCGTCGTGCCGGACGACGCCCGGCGCGGGCACGGTCTTGCCCTCGACGCGGTTGTCGGTCAGGTCGAGCAGGCCGGCGATGAACATCCGGTAGCAGGCGATGCCCTCGTTGAGCTGGGCGTCGCGGTCGTAGCTCGAGTCGCCGGTCGGGACCGGCGGGCGCTTCACGACGAAGCCGCCCTTCGCGCCGACCGGCACGATGACGGCGTTCTTGACCGCCTGCGCCTTGACCAGGCCGAGGATCTCGGTGCGGAAGTCCTCGCGCCGGTCCGACCAGCGCAGGCCACCGCGCGCGACCTCACCGAAGCGCAGGTGCACACCTTCGACCCGCGGCGAGTACACGAAGATCTCGAACCGCGGGCGCGGCTCGGGCAGGTCGGGTACCCCGCTCGGGTCCAGCTTGATCGCCAGGTACGGCCGCGGCGCGCCGTCGGAGCCGGTGACGTGGTAGTTCGTCCGCAGCGTGGCCCGGATGACGGCCATCAGGCGGCGCAGGATCCGGTCTTCGTCGAGGCTGGTGACCTCGTCGATCAGTGCGTCCAGCTCGCTCGCCAGCCCGTCGGTCGCGGCCTCGCGGTCGACGTCGGACAGCTGCGGGTCGAACCGCGTTTCGAACAGCCGCAGCAGCTTCGTGGCGACCTCGGTGTGCGACAGCAGCGTGTTCTGGATGTAGTCCTGGGAGAACGCGCTGCCGGCCTGACGCAGGTAGCGCGAGTACGCGCGCAGCACGGCGGCCTGGCGCCAGGTGAGCCCGCCGCGCAGGACGAGGCCGTTGAGGCCGTCGACCTCGGCGTCCCCGCGCCAGGCGGCCTCGAAGGCGTCCTGGAACCGGTTGCGCAGCTCGGCGACGGCGTCGTCGTCGGGCTGCTTGCCGAGCATCTTCTGGCTGATGCGCAGGCCGAAGTCGTAGATCCAGCACGGGCCGCCGTCTTCGCGGTGCAGCTCGTACGGCCGCTCGTCGACGACCTCGACGCCCATCGCCTGCAGGACCGGGAGCACCTTCGACAGCGTCACGCCTTCGCCGCGCAGGAAGAGCTTGAACCGACGCTCGCCGGGCTCGGCGTCGGCCGGCAGGTAGAACGACAGCGCGAGGTCGCCTTCGTCGGAAAGCGAGTCGAGGGCGCGGAGGTCGGAGAGCGCCTCCTCGGCGGAGAAGTCCTCCTTGTACCCCTCGGGGAAGACGCTCGCGTAGCGCTGGCCCTGCTCGGTCGCCGACTCCTCGCCGAGGACGCCGACGGCCACGCCGCCGTCCGAGCGCTCCCGGCGCTCGTCGAGGACCGCCTCGACCATCCGGTCGTCCCAGCTGCGGACGGCGTCGTTCAGCCGCTCCTGGATCCGCTGCGTGTCGGGCTCCTGCCCGCGCGCGGGATCGGTGTGGACCATGAAGTGCACCTGCGCCAGCACGGTTTCCCCGATGCGGGCGCTGTACTCGAGCTGGGTGCCTTCGAGCTCTTCGAGCAGCACCTCCTGCATCGCCAGCCGCGAGCGCGTCGTGTACCGGTCCTGGGGCAGGTAGACGAGGCACGAGTAGAAGCGGCCGTACGGGTCGCGGCGCAGGAACAGCCGCAGCCGGCGGCGATCCGACAGCGTGATCGCGCCGGTCGTCGTCGAGTACAGCGAGTCGGTGTCGGCGGAGAACAGGTCCGCGCGCGGCCAGTTCTGCAGCACCTCGAGCATCCGCTGGCCGGAGAACGACTCCATCGGGAAACCGGCGCGGTGGATGACCTCGCGGACGCGGTCGCAGACCACCGGGATGTCGAGGACGTTCTCGTGCAGCGCGGTCGTGGTGAACATGCCGAGGAAGCGGTGTTCGCCGGTGACGGTGCCCTCGGCGTCGAAGGTCTTCACGCCGACGTAGTACGGGTAGACCGGGCGGTGCACGGTCGAGGGCGCGCTCGCCTGGGTCAGCACCAGCAGCGAGGGCGCGAGCGCAGACGTCGCGGTGTCCGGGCCCGCCGTGAGGCCGCGCGCGGCCAGGCTGTCCTGGCGCAGCACGCCGAGGCCGGACGCCAGCACCGCGCGCAGGGCCGGCTCGTCCGAGTCCGGATGCGGGTTGTCGACCAGCTCGTAGCGGCGGTAGCCGAGGAAGGTGAAGTGGCCGTCGGCCAGCCAGCGCAGCAGGCGGGCGCCTTCGGCGACCTCGGCCTGGGGCAGCTGCGGCGGGTCCGTCTCCAGCTCGCCGGCGAGCTGGCACGCCGTCTGGGCCATCTTCTCGGCGTCCTCGACGACCTCGCGGACGTCGCCCAGCACGCTGGCGAGCCGGTTGTCGAGCTCGCGGGCGCGGTTCGGGTCGGTGACGAAGTCGATCTCGATGTACATCCACGACTCGGCCGCCGAGTTCGCGGGCGGCCGGCCCGGGTCCGCGTCCGGGTGCACTTCCTGCAGCTCGCCGGTGAGGTCGCGGGTGACGACGACGATCGGGTGGACGATCCGCTGCACCTGCACGCCGTCGCGGGCGAACTCCGCGGCGATCGAGTCGACCAGGTAGGGCATGTCGTCGGTGACGACCTGCACGACGGTGGCCTCACGGGCCCAGCCGTCCTCGGCGACGGTCGGGTTCAGCAGCCGCACGGCGGGGCGGCCGGGCATCCGGTGCTTGGCCAGCTGCAGGTGCGAGCGAACCGCGCCGACCAGGTTCACTGGCTCGTCGCCGACGATCTCCTCGGCCGGGATATGCCGGTAGTAGAGCCGGATGAGCTCGCCGATCTCCGGGGCCAGCCCGGCGGCGGCGTCGATCAGGTCGTCCCTGATCTGCTCCGGGCTGGCGGTGGAGCGCGGGGCACCGAACTCGGGTTCGGTGACGGCTCCGGTTCCGGGTGGGGACGAGACTCCGGTCGAGCTCATTTGAGGCAACTCTCCAAGTGCGTGGGGTGACTCCGCGCCGGGTTCGGCGTTGAACGCCGGCCACCTCACACTAATCCGCCGGGGTGGAGGAACACACGAAGACCCGGAGCTTGCCGGGCGCGGGAAAACCCTTATGGGCCTGCGGATTCGCGTGATCGGTCAAGCTACTGACGGGTTGTGTTCCGGGCCTTCGCGTGGCGCTGACCAGCCGCACCGGCCAGCCGTTGCGCAGCGCGGCGGCTACATGATCGGTTCAGCTGACCCGGGCGCGGGAGACCGGTACGCCGTTCGGCGAACGTTGTCGGCCGGTCGCCGACCCCGGAGTGCGACGCATCCCACTCTCCCGGCCCACCGGCGAGTCGGCGACGAAAGGTGGTGTCTCACCGAATGAACGGCGTTCGCCCGAAACCCGGGTCGCGGTGCGGCCGAGGCGAACCCGGCAAGTCGGTGACGAGTGGTGGTCGATGCAGGCGCAAGTACCGCGACCCGGCGACGGCCTCGGGGTGAACGCGCGCGCTAGAGCCGCAACCTGGTGATAAGTCCCGGTCGATGCGCGCAGGTGCCGCAACTCGGCGGCGAGTCGTCGATGCGGGGGCGCATGCGCCGCGACTCGGCGACAGGTTGCGGTACTTGCGGCACAAGAACCGCGACTCGGCGTCAAGCCACCCCGAGTCGTCGCCGCGTTGCGGGTTGGGCGCGATGCGGCGGAGCGGGTCAATCGGACGAGCCGTGGCGGCGGGAGTCCGGGACTTCCGCGCCGTGGCCGTTGCGGCCATGACCGTTGCGGCGGCTGCCGTTGTCCTGCGATCCCAGCTGCTTGACGAGCGCCGCGGCGCTGGCTGTGCCCGCTTGGTGCTCGGCGAGCGCGCGGGCCAGCAGGTCGGCGAGGCCGGCGTCCGGCGGCGGCTCGTCCTCGGCGATGGCGCGCGCGTAGCTCTCCGGGAACGGCGCCGTCGCGGGCGTCCAATGCCCGAAGTCCTCCATCGGCTCCAGCGACGGCGGCATCCGCAGCCGCGGCAGCCACGACTCGGCGTCGTCGCTGTAGTCCTCGGGACGCGGGGCCGGCGCGAGCGCCTCCGGCCGCTTCGGTTCGGGCGCCGGCTCCTCGCGGGGGCTTTCGGCGTCCTCGGCCCGGCGGCGGCCACGGCCCCCACCACCGCCCGGCGCGGAGATCCCGAGGCGGTCCAGTACCGACTGCGAGCCGTGCTCGGAGTCGTGCCGGGTCGAGGGCTGCGGCTCACGCCGCACCGGTTCCCGCTCGGCCGCGGGTTCGGGCGCGAGCGGCAGGGCCGGGGTCACGCGCGTGGGTGCCGACTCCCGCTCGGCGGCGGTCTCTCGCAGCCGCGCTTCGGCGACGGCGGCCCAGGAGAACTTGGCCTTCCCGTTTTCGGCGGGCGCGGGAGCGTCGGCGGCGGGCTTCGGTGTCGCGTGGCCGTTGGACTCGCGCTCGACCGCCGCGCTGCTTTCGAATTCCGGCGCGGCACGCCGGCCGGACCGGAAGTCGGCCGGCTCGGACTCGAACTCCGGCTTCGACCGGACCCCGTTCCGTTCCGGGTCGTGCTCCGACCGGAAGTCGGGCGCCGCGGAGCGGACCTCGATCGGCTCGGACCGGAACTCCGGCTTCGCGCCGAGTTCGGGCGCCGACCGCACTTCGATGGGATCCAGGCGCGGCTCGGACGCGGACCGCCGCTCGGCCCGGGACTGCGGCCGCGCTTCCGCGGACCGGCTCTCGACCGGCTCCGGGGTCCGCTGCCACGGCGGGCGTGCCTCACTCGGCTCCGGGCGCCGGCCGGGCTCGGCCGAGGCGACGTCGATCGGTTCCAAGCGCCGTTCACGCGCCGACCGCGCCTCGATCGGCTCGGAACGCTCCTCGCCCGGTTCCGGCCGCCGGCCGGGCTCGGCCGAGCGGACCTCGATCGGTTCCGGCCGGGCCGCGGGCCGTTCCGGGCGCCGTTCGACGACCACCGGCTCCGGGCGCGCGGGTTCGTCCCGCACCGCCGGCAGCAACGTCGTCTCGGCCGCGTCGGGTGCGGTCCGGGGCCGTTCGAACGACCACGCGGGCGCGGACGTCTCGGGTTCCGGCTCCGCGCGGCTGCCGAACGACCAAGCGGGGGCCTGCGGGGCGGCCGGGGCCGCCGGGGCACCAGGGGCGGCGGGCGCGGCGGGCGCGGCCGGTTCGCGGACGGCCGGGGCGGGCTCGGCCGCGACGACCGGGATCGGCCGCGACGGGACCGCCTTGAGCACCTCGTCGAGGTCGACCGAAGCGGGTTCGCCGGAGCCGAACTCGCCGGCCAGCACGTTGCACGCCTGCCGACGGGCCCGCGCGTGCAGCTGTTCGGCCGCGCGCGAGCGGTACAGGCACGCGATGGCTTCTTCGGCCTGGCCGAAGCGTTCGTGCAGTTGCGCCAGTTCCAGCCACAGCCGGGAGGTGACCGCGGACAGCCCGTGGCGATCGGTGCTCGCCACGGCTTCGCGGACCAGCTCGATCGCCGCTTCGCCGGAACCCGACGGCAGGTGGACGCGGGTCGCGACGGCCAGCCGCAGCCAGCTCGCGGGCGCGACGCCGGCGGCGCGGATGGGCTCGGCCAGCACCGGCTCGGCGATCTCGTACGCCATTTCGCTGTCACCGCGGTCGAGCAGGGTGCCGACCAGCAACAGAACGAGGCGGATCCGGACGAGGCCGCCGTCGTCGGCCGGGTTGTCGAGCTTCTCCAGGAAGCCCAGCCCGGTCCGGGCGGCGTCGGCCGCCGCGGTCAGGTCGCCGTGGCGGCGCCGGTGCGCGGCCGTGCCGACCCGCAGCAGCGCCCGCACCAGCAGCTGGGTGTCCGCGCCCAGCGATTCGTCGCCCAGCACGAGCTTGTCGGCCTCGACGAGCACCCGGTCCAGCTCGGACTTCCGGCCGATCTGCGCCAGGCAGCCGACCAGGTGCGTCAGTGCCGCGGCGCGGTGCACCGGCGAGACGACCGGGTCGGTGAGCACCGGGCGCAGCGCGGCCAGGCCGGTCAGCGGCACGCCCAGGCTGCGGGCGCAGACCGCGAGGTCGATGCGCAGCCGGGCGGCGATGTCGCCGTAGCCGGCGTGTTCGGCCGCGCGCAGCGCCGCGACCGCGCGGCCGACCGTGGCCGGTCGGTCGCCGAGCCGGACGCGTGCGGAGACGACCAGGCTCTCGGCCCGGATCCACTGCTCGTCGGCTCCGGCGGCCTCGGCGATCGCGGCCGCGCGCTCACCCAGGACCAAGGCGAGTTCGGGCGCGCGCAGGTGCAGGGCGTCCGCCCGCTCGATGAGCCGCCCGACGGCGGAGAGGGTTCCCCCGGCATTGGCGGAGCGCCCGCTCTCGGTACCCGCCGACGCGCGTCCTCCGGCGGAGGCGGCGGTCGACGGCGCGAGCGGGCCCGTCCGGTGCTGCTTGCTGGCTTCCACGGGGAAACCCGCCCCCTCAGTCGCGGGTCAGCTTGCGGTGGGTGACACGGTGCGGGCGGGCCGCCTCGGCGCCCATCCGCTCCACCTTGTTCTTCTCGTACCCTTCGAAGTTGCCCTCGAACCAGAACCACTGCGCGGGGTTCTCGTCGGTGCCTTCCCAGGCCAGGATGTGCGTCGCGACCCGGTCGAGGAACCACCGGTCGTGCGAGATCACGACGGCACAGCCGGGGAACTGCTCCAGCGCGTTCTCCAGCGAGCCCAGGGTCTCGACGTCCAGGTCGTTCGTCGGCTCGTCGAGCAGGATCAGGTTCCCGCCCTGCTTGAGCGTCAGCGCCAGGTTGAGCCGGTTGCGCTCACCACCGGAGAGCACCCCCGCCGGCTTCTGCTGGTCCGGGCCCTTGAATCCGAACGCCGAGACGTACGCCCGCGACGGCATTTCGGTCTGGCCGACGTGGATGTAGTCCAGCTCGTCGGAGACGACCTGCCAGACGGTCTTCTTCGGGTCGATCCCGCCGCGGTTCTGGTCCACATAGGACAGTTTGACCGTCTCGCCGATCTTGACGATGCCGTCGTCCGGCTTCTCGAGCCCGACGATCGTCTTGAAGAGCGTGGTCTTGCCGACGCCGTTCGGGCCGATCACGCCGACGATGCCGTTGCGCGGCAGGTCGAACGAGAGGCCATCGATGAGGACGCGCTCGTCGAAGCCCTTCTTGAGCTTGTCGACCTCGACCACGACGCTGCCCAGGCGCGGGCCCGGCGGGATCTGGATCTCTTCGAAGTCGAGCTTGCGGTGCTTGTCCGCCTCCGCCGCCATCTCCTCGTAGCGGTCGAGCCGCGACCGGGACTTGGTCTGGCGCGCCTTGGCGTTCGACCGGACCCACTCCAGCTCGGTCTTCAGGCGCTTCGCGAGCTTCATGTCCTTCTTGCCCTGGACCGCGAGACGTTCCTGCTTCTTCTCCAGGTACGTCGAGTAGTTGCCCTCGTACCCGACGACGCGGCCGCGGTCGATCTCCATGATCCACTCGGCCACGTTGTCCAGGAAGTACCGGTCGTGGGTGACGGCGAGGACGGCGCCGGCGTAGCGGGAGAGGAACTGCTCCAGCCACAGGACACTCTCGGCGTCCAGGTGGTTGGTGGGCTCGTCGAGCAGCAGCAGGTCCGGCGCCGACAGCAGCAGCTTGCACAGCGCGACGCGGCGGCGCTCACCACCGGACAGGTGCGTGACACCCTCCTCGGGCGGCGGGCAGCGCAGCGCGTCCATGGCCTGCTCGACGGTCGAGTCGAGCTCCCAGGCGTCGGCGTGGTCCAGCTCCTCCTGGAGCTGCCCCATCTCCTCCATCAGCTCTTCGCTGTACTCGGTCTCCATCAGCGTGAGGACCTCGTTGTAGCGGTCGAGCTTGACCTTGATCTCGCCGAGGCCCTCCTCGACGTTCCCCCGGACCGTCTTCTCCTCGTTGAGCTCCGGCTCCTGCATGAGGATGCCGACGGAGGCGCCGGGCTGGATGAAGGCTTCGCCGTTGCTGGCCTGCTCGATCCCCGCCATGATCTTGAGAACGGTGGACTTGCCGGCACCGTTCGGCCCGACCACGCCGATCTTGGCGCCGGGGTAGAACGCGGTGCTGACGTCGTCGAGGATGACCTTGTCCCCGACGGTCTTGCGCACCTTCTTCATGGTGTAGATGAACTCGGCCATACGCACGATCGTAGAGCGCACCTGATCGCGACCTGACGCCGGTCACCGTCGGGCTACCGAAAGTCAGCCGCGGATCACCGGAACGGCCGATTCGCCGGGAGCCGGGCGGGGTTCGCGCCCGGTCTCAAGCTCAACCGGAAGTCGAGACTATTCGGCGCGCTTCCCGTCGGCCATGTTCTTCAGCATCGCGTTGTAGGCGTTCAGTTCCTCGTCGCCGGTCACCTCTTCGCGCCGGTCGCGCCGCTTCGCCTCGCGCTCGTCCTGACGCGCCCACTGCACCAGCAGCGCGATCAGCACCAGCAGCACCGGGACCTCGCCGGCGGCCCACGCGATGCCGCCGCCGAGCCGCTGGTCGGTCAGCAGGTCGCCGACCCACGGCAGGTGCAGCTGGCTGTAGAACGCCTGCCCGATCACGGTCTGCTTGCTCATCAGGATCACGCCGAAGAACGCGTGGAACGGCATCGCGGCGAACATCATCCCGAGCCGCGCGAGGTACGGGAGCCGCCGCGGCGCCGGGTCGACGCCGATCACCGGCCAGTAGAAGACGTAGCCGGCGAGCAGGAAGTGCGCGTTCATCACCAGGTGCGCCCAGTGGTAGCTCAGCGCGTTGTCGAACAGCCCCGAGAAGTACAGCGCGTAGAACGAGCCGACGAACAGCAGCAGCGCGACCACCGGATGGGTCAGGAAGCGCGACACCGGGGAGTGCACGAAGGCGACGAGCCACTCGCGCGGCCCCGGCGGGTCGTCCTTGCCCGCGGCGGGCAGCGCGCGCAGCGCGAGCGTCACCGGGCCGCCGAGCACGAACAGCACCGGCGTCACCATCGAGAGCAGCATGTGGCTGCCCATGTGGACGCTGAACATCGCGGGCGAGTAGCGGCCGATGCCCGACGACGTCGCGATCAGCAGCACCACGCAGCCGGCGATCCAGGCGACCGTGCGGCCGACCGGCCAGGTGTCGCCGCGGCGCAGCAGCCGCCGGACGCCGGCCAGGTACAGCACGCCGAAGACGAGGGCCGCGGTGCCGTAGACCAGGTCGAAGCGGGTGTCGAAGAGCAGCCGCCACAACGTCGGCTCGCCGTCGAGGTTGTAGCCGATCAGCAGCTCGGTCGTGGACGGCTGGGTGACCGCGTCGGCCGGCGGCGGGGTCCGGGCGAGCCCGCTGGCGATGCCGATCGTGACGAACATGATCAGGATCTCGACCGCGGCCAGGCGCATCAGCTGCCCGCCGCCCCTGCCGTCGACGAGGTCCGCGACGCCCTTGCGGCGTTGCTGGTGGCCGAAGACGCCGAGCAGCAGCAGGGCGACCGTCTTGGCGACGACCAGGAGGCCGTAGTCGGTGGTGAAGAGATCGTTCAGGCCGATCCGGACGAGCGCGTTGATCACGCCGGAGACGGCCATCACGATCCAGCAGACCAGCGCCAGCCGGGAGAACCGCCGCGCGGCCAGGCTCAGGTGCGCCCCGCGCCGGTAGCCCAGCGCCAGCAGCGCGATCAGCCCGCCGACCCACAGGGACGCGGCGATCAGGTGGTACAGCAGGCTGTTGGTGGCGACGTCGTGCGAGCCGCCGCTGGCCGAGTGGCCGGTGACGGCGACCGGGACCAGGCCGCCGACGGCCAGGAAGAACAGCACCGCCGTCCAGCCCCAGGACAGCGCGAGCCGGCAGCCGAGCGCGACCAGCACGGCGATCAGCGCCGTCCACAGCCACGCCTTGGGCTGCTCGATCGCGCCGACGAGGTCGAGCAGGGTCTGCGGGTCCAGCACGTCGCCGAACGGCTTCCCGGCGGTGTCGGCGGCGGTGAACGCGACCGAGAGCAGCGCCGCGGCGAACCACACCCATGCGGCGATCCCGGCGGCGCGCAGCGCGCCGTAGCCCTCGGGGCCGAGCGTGCCGGACTTCTGCGGCGGCACCAGGAACGCCGCCAGCAGCAGCGAACCGACGCAGATCACCGACGCGGCCTCCGACAGCACGCGCATGACGGTGATGCCGTACTTGGTGACCAGCCCGGGATCCGGCAGGCCCGCGATGACATACCCGGCGCCGCCGGTGAGCGCGATCAGCCCGACCGCGACGACGGCGGCCAGCAGCACGCCGACCGCGAGCAGGGGCAGCACACTGGCCCGGCGCCGGGTGGGCGCGCCGGATTTCGTCACGGGCTCGCTGGACACGTCCCAGAGGGTATGCCCAGCCGCGGTAACGCCCGCGTGACGGGCAGGATGGAGTGCGTGAAGATGATCCTGCTGCGGCACGCCGAGTCCCTCGGCAACGTCGACGAGCTCGCCTACACGCGGATCCCGGACCACGCCCTGCCGCTGACCGACGCGGGCCGGAAGCAGGCCGCCGCGGTGGCGCCGGAGATCGTCCGGCTGCTCGACGGCGCGCGTCCCGCGGTATACGTCAGCCCCTACCTGCGCACGCGGGAGACGTTGCGGCTGCTGGACATCCGGGCTTCGTGCGAACGGCTGCTGCAGGAGCCGCGGCTGCGCGAGCAGGACTGGGGCAACCTGCAGGACCCGGCCGACCAGGAGGTCCAGAAGGCGCGGCGCAACGAGTTCGGGCACTTCTTCTACCGGCTGCCATTCGGCGAGTCCGGCGCCGACGTCGACGACCGCGTCGCGGGCTTCCTCTCGGACCTGCACCGGCGCGACGAACGTCACCCCGAGACGGTGCTGATCGTCTCGCACGGCCTCACGCTGCGGCTGCTGTGCCGCCGGTTGTTCGGCTGGAGCGTCGAACTCTTCGAATCGCTGTCCAACCCCGGGACCTGCGAACACCGCGTGCTCGAGGAACACGACGGGAAGTGGACGCTGGACCGGCCGTTCGCCCAGTGGCGCGACTCACCCGACGGGGAAACGCAGCTCTAGCGGCGCGCTGAGCACGACGCGGGTGCCCTGGCCGGGTGCGGAGTCGATGCGGGCGGTACCGCCGATCTCCGCGAGCCGCGCGTGGATCGAGTTCTCGATGCCGAACCCGGCGCGGCGGGCACCGACGTCGAACCCCGTCCCGTGGTCGCGCACCGACACCGTGACAACGCCTTTGGTCTCTTCGAGGCACACCACGGCCCGAGGCGTCTTCGCGTGCTTCAAGGTGTTCCGCAGGGCTTCGCGCGCGGCGTCGTGCAGCGCGTTCACCAGGCTTTCGGGGACTTCGGTGACCTTCGCGAGCACCACCAGGTCGACCCGCAGGCCCTCGGCCGTCATCTCGACCGCCAGCGCGCCGAGCCGGTGTTCCAGGCCGCCCGGCTCGGCCGGGGCGTCACCTTCGAGGCTCAGCCGCAGGCGCAGGGCGTGCGCGCGGGCGGTGCGGCGGACCTGGTCGAGGCTGGCGCCCGGGTCGCGCAGGTCGCCGGGTGAAGGCAGCGCAAGGGCCTCCATCACCTGCAGCACGGTGTCGTGGACGTCGCGGCGGTGCCGCTCGCGTTCGGCGGCCCGGCCGCGCTGCTCGCCCAGCCCCAGCGCGAACCGCATCGAGCCGGCGACCAGCACCACGATGGCCAGCGACGTCGCCGCCGCGGCGACCAGCGCGAGCAGGATCCAGGTCGCGGGCGCGGCCGTGCCGGACAGAGCGGCCATCACGTACCGCAGGACGACCGCCGCGGCGATCGCGGCGCCCCCGGCGAGCGCGCCGCGCAGGAGCGTCCAGATCATCACCGTGCCCATGATGTTGGGCCAGGTCAGCGCCAGGAGGTCGGCGAAGGACGGGTGCGCCGCGAACAAGGCCGCGGCCAGGCTCGTGACGACCGTGTACGTGGTGTCGGTGGCCAGCACCGGCCTGATCCCGGTGCTGCGGCGGAAGACCCAGGCGATCTCGAGGAGGTTCGGCACCAGGTAGACGGCCAGGCCGAACCAGAGCACGGGCGTGGTGACGGTGTCGGCCGACCACACCGCCTGCAGGAACAGCGCCAGCCGGAACACGACCGGGACCAGCACGAGCCGCGGCACGGCGCCCTGGACCAGCGAAAGCCCGGGCCCGAAGCGCCCGCTCCCGCCGGCGAGCGCCCCCGCGCCGCCGAGCAGTACAACCCTCACGACGTCCCTCCCGCGACCGAGGCCCCTACCTCGATCAGCCGACCTGAAATGGAAACGTCGCCGTATTCATTTCAGTTTACCGACGAGGCTCAGCTTGCCTCTCGCACCGCGAGCCTGTCAACGCCCGGGGCGTGGCGTAAACCCGGTTGGCGGCACGGATTTCGCATCGGGAACGGCTAGCGGCCGACCATCGCGGCAGCGTCCTCGCGCCGTCGCGACCGGCGGGCGGCCAGCGCGGCGGGCAGGATCAGGGCCGCCACGAGCGCGACGAACACGAAGGCCACGCTGTAGTCGCTCACCTGCGCGATGCCGCCGATGATCGGCGGGCCGCCGAGGAAACCGGTGTAGGCGATGGCCGTGACGAAGCCGATTTCGCGCTCGCCGCCGGTGCCGTCAGCGCGCTTCCCGGCGTCACCGGCGAGGCTCAGGGCGAGCGGGAACGACGCCGCGAGGCCGGCCCCGGCGAGCGCGAACCCGAGGTAACCGACCGCCGCGACGGGCACGGTGGCCGTCGCGATCAGCCCGAGCGCGGCGAGCGAGGACCCCGCGACGAGGCAGCGCGTCGGGCCGAACCGGCGTTGGGCCCACGACCCCACGAGCCGGGACAGCGCCATGACCAGCTGGAACCCGGCGAACGCCAGCGCCGCGGCGCCCTGGCCGACCCCGCGTTCGGCCGTCATCAGCAAGGCGGACCAGTCCGACGACGCACCCTCGGCGATGGCCGAGCACAGCGCGACCGCGGCGAGCAGCCACAGCACCGGACGGCGGATCGGCGCCCGGCTCGGCGCTGCTTCGTCCGCGTGCTCGGGACGGCTGCCGGGGACCGCGCGGACCACGACCAGCAGCACCAGGACGGCCACGATCGCGGCGACGGTCAGGTGGCGCCCCGGCGACCAGCCGTGGCCGGCGGCGAGGCCCGCGGCCAGCGATCCGGCGAGCGCGCCGAAGCTGAACCCGGCGTGGAACACGGGCATGATCGGCTTGCCGGCCCGGCGTTCGACGGCCACCGCGGCGACGTTCATCGCGACGTCGAGCAGCCCGACGCTCACCCCGATCACGAGCAGCGCGCCGGCCAGCAGGGGCACGTCCGGCGCGAACCCGATGAGCACGAGGGAGCCGGCGGCGAGCGTGGTGCTCCCGGCGACGACCGCCCGGGCGCCGGCCCGTTCGATGAGCCGGCCGGCGACCGACGCGGCGGCGAGCATGCCGACGCTGGCGCCGAGCAGGGCCAGACCGAAAACCCCTGGTGAGGCGTGCACCTGCGCGGCCAGCGCGGGCGTGCGCGAGGCCCAGGAGCCCAAGGCCAGCCCGTTGAGCGCGAACACGGTGAACACCGCGACCCGATCCCGCATCGGTCCCCCTTTCCCGGTTCCCAGCGTGACTGAAGCGCTTCAGAAAGTCCATCGGATCGTGGCTAGACTGCGCCGATGACGAGGACCGGGCGCCGCCGTCCGACACTGGACGACGTCGCGGACGCCGTCGGGGTCTCGCGAGCCACGGTGTCGAACGCCTACAACCGGCCCGACCAGCTGTCCGCGCCGCTGCGGGAGCAGGTGCTGCGGGCGGCGAAGGAGCTCGGTTACCCGGGCCCGAACCCGACCGCGCGAAGCCTCGCGACCAGCCGCACCGGCGCGATCGCGGTCCTGCTGGACACGTCCCTGTCGACGGCGTTCTCCGACCCGGCCCTCTCGGTGACCCTGGACGCGCTGGCCCGGGTCGTCGAACCGGGCGGCCACGCCCTGCTGCTCCTGCCGGGCGGCGACCCCCGCGGCGGCCCGCCGGCCGAGCGCGTCCTGGCCGCGCAGGCGGACATCGCGGTGGCGTATTCCCTGGCCGACGGCACCCCGGCGCTGGAGGCGGTGCGTGAGCGGGGCTTGCCACTGGTGGTGATCGACCAGCCACTGCTGCCGGGCACGGCCCGGATCGGCTGCCAGGACCGGCTCGGCGCGGCCTTGGCCGCGCGGCACCTGGTCGAGCTGGGGCACCGGCGGTTCGGGATCTTCGCCGCGGCCAGCCGGGTGACGCCTGGCGGAGGTCTTCTGACGCCTGCCTCGGCGGCGGCCGCGGCGTTTCGTGACACCCGCGAACGGCTGGCGGGGTACCTGGAGGTGCTCGGCCTCGCCGAACCACCTGGTCCCGAGGCCACGAACGGCGTCTCCGGCGCGGTCATCCGGGAACCGGCCGGCTTGAGCACCGCAGCCGGCACGGCCGACACAGCAGCCGACTTGAGCACCGCAGCCGGCACGGCCAACGCAGCACCCGACTTGAGCACCGCAACCAGCGCGACCGACGCAGCAGCCGACTTGAGCACGGCAGCCAGCACGGCCAACGCAGCAGCCCACCTGAGCACCGCAACCAGCACGGCCAACACAGCAACCGACCTGAGCACCGCAACCAGCACGACCAACACAGCAGCCCACCTGAGCACCGCAACCAGCACGGCCGACGCAACAACCGACTCGGGCACCGCGACCAGTGCGTCCGCCATGGTCGTCGACGAAGCACCTGGCCTGGGCGCCACGCCTGGCGCGGTCGTCCATGCAAGCCTCGGCGCCGCTGCCGGCCCGTTCGACGCGGTCATCGACGCAACCCCGAGTGCCCCTGCCGGCGCGTTCGACGTGGTCATCCGAGAAGCGGCCGGCCTGAGCGCGGAGAGCGCCATGGCCGGCGCGTTCGCGCTGCTCGGTCGCACACCGCGGCCGACCGCGCTGCTGTGCATGTCCGACCAGCTCGCGCTGGCCGCGCTCGCCGTGGCGCGGCAGCTGGGGATCCGCGTGCCGGAGGACCTGTCGGTGGTCGGCTTCGACGACACCTCGGTCGCCCGCTGGTCGGAGCCGCCGCTGACCACGGTCCGGCAGGACCTCGCGGCCAAGGGCCGGATCGCCGGCGAGCTGGTGCTGAACCTCCTGGCCGGCACTCCTCCGGCCGTTCCCGGCGAGGTGCCGGTGGAGCTGGTCGTGCGTGCCAGCACCGCCCGCGCTTAGCATCGCCGCGTTTCGCGGGCAAGGCCGTTCGCGGATCTGTGGACAACCATTCCCGCGCCGCGCAGTTGTCCACAGAATCGAAATTGCGGGCTGACAACTCCCCGGCCACCCGCCAATCTGGAATCACACATTCACCGCGGCCCGCAAGCCGCGACTTCCGAAGGGGAAACCACCATGTCCGCACGCCGTATCCGCGCCCGCCTGCCGCACCTGCTCGTCCTGGCCATGCTGGGCCTGCTGACCAGTGCCGGAGCCGCCCAAGCCGCCACCGCGCAGGCCGATCCGGTCTGCAAGAAGGGCGAATTCTGCCTGTGGTCGGCGGACGACTACGGCGGCGACGCCCAGCGCTTCGACCTGCGGACCGCGAATCCCGAAGACTGCATTCCGCTACCCGAAGGATTCGACGGATCCTCTTTCGTGAATCTGATGAGCCGTGACGTCACGGTCTACCAGAGCGAAGAATGCACGACCGAGGGAGATTTCATCACCTACCCGGGTGGCGGCACGTTCGTGCCGAAGGCCCCGTTCGTGGTCCGCGCGATCAAGATCTGGGAGTGACCCCCTGACCCGGGCCCGGCCGGCCGCCTGCTCCCCAGGGGGCGAGCCGGCTCGCACCGGCGGCAGCCGGGCCCGACCGGGGCCGCTCCCCCGAAGCGGCCCCAGCCCGTGGGCGCGCCTCTGCGGCGTGGCGCGCCCACGGGCCCACCCCCGACGCCCCCACTGCCCGGCGAGCCGTGTCACGCAGGGCAGCGGCAGCGACGCCGATACCCGCACATCCGGGCGCTCACACGCAGGACCCACAGCCGGCGCACACCGCAGCGTCACAAGACCGGGCGCCCGCCTGCGCCAAGGCGCCGTCACTGCGCGACCACGGCCGCGGCACCTGCTCCGCAGGCGCCCCGGCTGCACCTCCGCAGCCCTGGGCTCAGCGGCCCGCGGGCGCGCTCTGCGGCGTGGCGCACCACCACGACACCCGACGGGAGGGTTCGCCGCCCCGAAACGTCCCTATCGGCCCGATTACGGCCGTGAAAGGTCCACACCACTTCACCCGCACGGGTCACCCGTTCACGCCGACGTCGAGGCGTCACCCCGGATCCCGGATTTCCGTCTATCGAGACCTGAAACGATTCGCCGGTGTCGAACGATCGAGAGGATGACGACGACTAAGCTGCCCCGTGCCGGGTCACCGGCACGACCGGCAGCAGCCGTCGGCGCGGGCCCTCGTAGCTCAGCTGGATAGAGCAAGAGCCTTCTAATCTCTAGGTCGCAGGTTCGAGTCCTGCCGGGGGCGCCACCAGGGAAGACGCCGTGCGCGGGTCGCGCACGGCGTGCCTGGACCAAGAGATTCCCCTCACACCCGGACGTGTCGTCCGCGGCCGCATACCCCACTGTGGACGGTGGCGGCCCGCGTTCTTCTTGCGGAGCACCCGTCCGGGCGACGCCCTGTTCGTGCGGCCAACTGGCCCAACACCCCCGCCCCGAGACAATCTTGTTATCAGGACGGCGATCTCGGCCGCCGTTCTCCCCCGCGACCGGACGATCACACCGAGCAATGTCCAGCGTCGCCGTGCCCGAGACCCCATCCGACTTTCCTGGAGGACGAACACCGTGACGGATCCGGAATCCGACCCGCAGCACCACCGCCGGCGGGCCAACGGCGCCGCTCGCGCCGTCTTCGACGAGGCCCGCCGCGCCGGGCTGGTGCAACGGCACCTGAGGAAGCTGCACCACCTCGCCGTCCGACGTCCCCCGGACCACCCGGACCCGGCGCACGCCGGCATCCCACCATCGACGACTTCGACAAACACCACTATCCCGTCCACATCGGAGATGGCGACCGCCCAGCAGGTGCCCCGCATTCCGCCGTCGACCGGGCCGGCCACACCTCCGTCCACTTCGGAGGCCGCCTGACTGTCACTTGTGGACGGTGACCGTCGCCGGCGTGCCCTCTTACCTGACTCGCGGTCGCGGCGCATCTTCTGTCTTGCTCTCTTCGGCCCGTCTCGGCGCCTGAACCGGCCACGAGGCCAACTCGACGAACGAAAGTGCTGCTCACAGCCCCGCGTCGGGGGTGCGGGCACCCGTTCGGACCACACGAAGGTGGTATTTCGCCGCCGGAAACAGCATGATGGAAGAACGAGGCGGCACGTTCCGCCCCGGTCTGACGAATGCGGAGGACGTTCCGGTGCCAGATCCCATGGTGAGGAAGCTGCTGAACGCGGTGGAGCGGTCGGCGGGCTACAGCCACACCGGCTACCTGCTGTACGGGCTCAAGGGCCCCGGCCCGTTCGCGGCGCCGGCGCACCTGGCGCCCGTGTGGCACCCGGACCTGCGGCTTCACCCGTCACTCAGCCGCCAGGAGCGCGAAGCCTTCGATCGCCTGACCGCCTGGTTCTGACCCGCCTCGGCCACGCGACACCGACACGCTCCCCGGGCGACCCGGCGCGCAGCCGGCACCCCGGTCCACAGCGCACCCCAGCGACGAGACCAGGCACGACGGCCACCGATCTCGCGAGATCGGTGGCCGAGCACGCGAGATACGCACCCAGTCACGCCTGACACGTCCGGACGCGCGAGTGACGCACCCGATCGCACGAGTGACGCTCCCCGTCGCACGAAATCTGCCCTCGCCCCGCGAGTCGCGCCCCCACCACGCGAAACCCGCGACTCACGCACCCCACCACACGAAACCCGCGCCCAACTACGCGCGCCGTGCCCCTATCACCAGGCGAGATCCGCGCCCGAGCACGCAAGATCTACGCCTGACCACGTGTGATGCTCCTCCGAACACGTGGGTTGCCCTCCGAACACGCGTGATGCCCCAGGTCAGGCGGCCTCGGCGGCACCGTCCGCGACCAGCGCGGCCAGGCTCTCCGCCACCTCCACGGGCGTCGGCTGGGCTGCCAGTTCCGCCGCCAGCGTCCCGGCCGAGCGGCGGTACCCGGGGCGCTCCAGGATCTCCGCGCACTGCTCGGCGATCGCCGCCGGGTTGATCTCGTCCGGGAGCAGCCGGATGCCCGCGCCGGCGTCCGCGATCGCCGCTCCGTTGTCGAACTGGTCGTCGAAGACCGGGAGCACCAGCTGCGGCAGGGCCGCCTCGATGGCCGTCAACGTGGTGCCCTGGCCGCCGTGGTGGATGGCCGCGTCGCATGTCGCGAACACCGGGGACAGCGGCATGCGGCCCACGTGGTGCACCTCCGGGGGCAGCGGGGGCCAGCCCGCCGCGATGCGGTCGTCCACCGCGACCACGATCTCCACACCCAGGTCCACCAGGGCGCCGACGATGTCCGTCACGCTGCCGGCGACCTGGCTGCGGCCCGTGCGCGGCACGACCGTGCCCAGCGTCAGGCACACCCGCGGCCGGCGACGGCGGCGCAGCACCCAGTCCGGGACCCGGGCTTCGCCGTTGTAGGCCAGCGGACGGATGCCGGTGTGGGCCGCCGCGTGCGGGAGGCGCAGGGACGGGGGCCACGGGTTGAGCACCGCCGCCGGTCTCGGCAGCGCGTCGAGGCCGCGCGCGGCCAGCTGGATCGACAGCTCCTTCGCCGCTCCGGTGCGGTACTCCCGCAGCGCCGCCACCCCCCAGTGCAGCTCCACCTGCGGGATCCCCAGGTTCCACGCCGCGAGCGGGCCGGCGAACTCGGCTCGCTCGCTCACCACGACGTCCGGCTGCCACGCCCGCATGACGACCGACGTGCCCGGCAGGCTGCGGGCGGCCATCCGGCCGAAGACCCGGCCGTGGGCGGTGCGCTGCTCGGCCAGGCCCGCGGTCGGACGGTCGTCCGCGACGAGGTCAGCGAACCGCTCCGCCGGGCCCGACGACGCGGCCGGCAGCCCCGAGCCGAGGACCGTCGGCATAAAGTCCTCGGCGCTGAGCACCAGGACCTCGTGCCCCGCCGCGCGGCAGGCCCACGCCAGCGGGACCAACGGGAAGAAGTGGCCCGGCAGGGCCACGGTGGTGAACAGTATCCGCACGACAGCCCCCTGGCGCGGTCGGAACAGCCGGGTGGGTCAGTACGTGACGACGGCGCGGAACCGCACTTCGCCCTTGCCGACCTTGCGGACGGCTTCGGCGATGTCTTCCGCCGCGAACGTCTCGACCAGCGGCTTGACCTTGCCCGCCGCCACCAGGTCCAGGGCCTCGCGCAGGTACTCGGTGCCGTTGTGGGTGGCACCGAGGATCCGCTGGCCCAGCCCGAAGAACGGCAGCATCGGCGGCAGCGTGAACGGCTCGGTGACGTCGATGCCGGCCAGCACCAGGCGGCCGTTGACGTTCAGGCCGGTCATCGCGTCCGCGGCCGCGCGGTTCGAGGTCCCGGTGACGAGGATGACGTCGGCGCCCCCGGCCGCGCGCAACTCTTCGCCGTTGGACACGACCGTGCTCGCCCCCAGTTCGCGGGCCAGGTCGTGCTTCTCCGGCGAGCTCGTCACGGCGATGGTCTCGAAGCCGCACGCGCGGGCGTACTGGACGGCGAGGTGACCCAGGCCGCCGATGCCGACCACCGCGACGCGCTCCCCCGGCTTCGGCTCGGCCGTGCGCAGCGCGCTCCAGCTGGTGTAACCCGCGCACAGCACGGGAACGGCCAGCTCCGGCGAGAGGTGATCGGGGATGACCACGGTCTGGTCGGCGGCGACGACGATGTACTCGGCCTGTCCACCTTGGACGGTGAACCCGGTGGAAACCGGCGCGGCGCAAGCAAAGGCGGCACGAGCCGACAGCGGCAGACCGAGGCGGCAGTAATCGCAGCTGCCGCAGGTACCGCGGATCCAGGTGGTGCCGACGACGTCGCCGACCTGACGGCTGGTGACGGCGTCGCCGACCGCGACGACCTCGCCGACCGGCTCGTGGCCGGGGATGGCCGGGTCGAACGCCGGGAACGGCAACATCCCCTTGGTCACCAGGACGTCGTTCGAGCAGATGCCGGAGGCACGCACCCGGATCAGCACGTCCGCCGGGCCGGGCTCGGGGGTCGGGACCTCCCGCAGTTCCCACTCCTGGTTGACCCCGGGGATTACCGCTGCCTTCATGACCATCATCCTCACTGGAGGGAAACGTTCGGGACCCGTACCGACCACGGTGACAGGGCGGCCCGGGCGGCGGCATCTCCCCGGCTGCGGGGTTGACGCGCGACCGGGTCGGTGCGCTGCCAGACAGATGCAGGCACGGCCGGCGCGAACAGGTCGGTGCGGGCGCAGCCGATGCGGATCGGGCGGGTTCGGGCGGGTCGTGAGTGTTTAGTCGGGTTAGAACCCGACTAAACACTCACGAGGGCTGCGGCAGACCGCTCAGCCGGCCGGCCAGGTTCAACCGACAACGCGGCCAGGCGGCCGGGTTCGGGCGGTCCGGGCGCACGTCGACCACTCGGCGAGGGCACCCGGCACGCAGCTCAGACCGCGCAGGCGCCCGGGAGTTCTGGACCACGACCGCGCCGGCGAACCGGGAGTTGTCGACCACGGGCGTGCCGGCGGTCCGGGTGCGCTCGGGGTCAGGCGGCGCGGGCGATGCCCGTGCGGCGGCCCGTGCATTCCTGGACCGCCGAGATGACCCGGTCCACGTCCGCGTCGGACAGGGACTGGTGCATCGGCAGCAGCAGCGTCTTGTCCGCGGCCGCCTCGGCGCCCGGGAGGACCGCGTCCGAGCCGTATGCCGGGACCTGGTGCAGCAGGGGGTACCGGAACGTCGTGTAGACGCCCAGCTCGTACAGGTCGCGAGCCACCTCGTCGCGGATGCCGCCCTCGAACTGCAACCAGTACATGTAGTACGACGACGTGTGGCCGGCCGGCAACGGCGGCGGGACCCTCAGGCCGGACACCGACGACAGGCCCGCGTCGTAGGCCTCGGCGACCTCGCGGCGGCGGTCGATGAACTCCGGGAGCCTGCTCAGCTGGACGTTGCCGACGGCCGCGAGGACGTCGTTCGTCGTGGAGCGGCGGGAGAACGACGTGACGTCGAAGTCCCACCAGCGGGTCTGGGCGCGCATCGCCTGGTCGTAACCGCTGCGCTGCTCCATTCCCAGGTACGCGATCTTGGGGGCGCGGGCGGCCAGCTCCGGGTCGCGGACGCACAGCATGCCCCCGTCGACCGTGACCACGATCTTGCCGTGGTCGAAGCTCCAGACGCCCATGTCGCCGAAGGTGCCGCAGGCCTGGCCGTCCACTGTGGACGCGATGGCGACGGCGGCGTCCTCGATCAGGTGAACGCCGCGGCTGCGGCAGAGTTCGGCGATCTGCGCGACCTCACCCGGGTAGCCGCCGTAGTGCAGGATCAGCACGGCTTTCGTGCGCTCGGTCAGCACGGCTTCGACGTGCGAAACGCTCGGGTTCAGCGTTGCTTCGTCGACGTCGCAGAACACCGGCTTCGCGCCGCGGGAGGCGATCGCGTTGCCCGCGCCGACGAAGCTCGCGGTCGGCAGGACCACCTCGTCGCCCGGGCCGACTTCCAGCAGTTCCATCGCGATGAACGTCGCTTCGGTGCAGGAGTTCGTCGATGTCACGTGGGCGGCGTCGACGCCGATGTGGCGGGCGAAGGACGACTCGAACTCCTGGGTGCGGGCGCCGCGGCCGATCCAGTTGCTCTCGAACACCTCGCGGACCGCCGCGAGCTCGCGCTCGCCCAGCGCCGGCTGCATGACGTTGATCATCGGCTCCATCGAGGCTCCTCGAGATGTCTGGGAAGGGGTGGGTCCGGCCGGACCGCGCGCACGCGATCCGGCCGGACCCGGGAGTTGCATCAGGCAGTCAGGCCGTCAGGCCTGCGCCGCCTCCGCGGAGGTTTCGCCCTCCGCGGCGGCTTCCGGTGCACCTTCCGGCGCGGCTTCCGGCGGCGGGCCCGTGGGCATCGGCGGCGGAACCGGGATGTGCCGGAGGGTGACGAAGGCCAGCGCGGCCAGGGCCACGAACACGACCGCGCAGATGCCGGCGGTGGTGTTCAGGGCACTGGTGAACGCGTTGCCCGCCGCGGAAAGCAGGTCCTGCGCGACGGCCGGGGGCTGCGTGCTCGCAGCCTGGACCGCGCTGGAGATGCTCTCGCGGGTCGCGTCGGCGGCCGGGCCGCTGACGCTCGCCGGCACCGTCAGGTGGCTGTGGTAAGCCGCCGTCGCGATGCTGCCGAGGGCGGCGATGCCGAGCGCGACGCCCAGCTCACCACCGGTCGACTGCAGCGAAGCCGCCGACCCCATCTTCTCGGGCGGAGCCGAGCCCATGACGACCTTGTTGACCAGGACGCCGATCGGGCTGCCGCCGATGAAGATGATGCTCGAGCCGACGATCAGCACGGCCACGCCCGAAGTCGTGTCGTACAGGCTCAGCACGACCATGCCGACCGCCGCGATGAGCATGCCGACCATCATGATGATGCCGGGACGCACCTTCAGCGACAGCGGGTTGGTCACCTGGATGCCGATCACCATGATCACGGCCGGGATCAGCAGCAGCAGCGCGGACTTCAGGGCCGAGAAGCCCTCCACCTCCTGCAGGTGCTGGGTCACGAGCAGACCCGTGCCACCCTGGATCGCGGCGAACAGCAGGCCCAGGATCAGACCTCCGGAGACGGCCTTGATCGCGAACAGGCGGACGTCCAGGAGCGGGTTCGCCAGCTTGCGCTGCCGGCCCACGAACACCACGCCGAACACGATGCCCGCCAGGGCCACCAGGACCGGCGCGACCGCCCAGCCGGAGCGGACGACCTCCTTGAGGCCCCAGATGAAGGGCAGGATCGCCAGCAGCGACAGGGCCACGCTGAGCAGGTCGACCTTGCCCGCGTTCGGATTCTTGAACTCGGGCAGCAGGATCGGCCCGAACACCAGCACCAGGAGCATGATCGGGACGGCCAGCAAGAAGACCGAGCCCCACCAGAACGACGCCAGCAGCAGGCCGCCGATCACCGGGCCGAGGGCGATACCGGCCATCATCGAGGTGGCCCAGACACCGATCGCGGCACCCATCTGCTTCGGGTGCTGGAACATGCCCATGATCAACGCGAGCGTCGAGGGCATGATCGTCGCACCCGCGATGCCGAGCAGAGCACGGACGACGATCAGCATCTCGGGGTTGGTCGAGAAGGCCGCGACCACCGAAAGGATGCCGAAGGCGGTGGCCCCGGTGACCAGGACCTTCCGCCTGCCTATCCGGTCACCGAGCGTACCCATGGTCACCAGGAACCCGGCGATCAGGAAGCCGTAGATGTCGGTGATCCACAGCTGCTCGGTGCTGCTCGCGCCCAGGTCTGCGCTCAGGTGCGGGAGAGCGAGGAACAGGACGTTGATGTCCATCATCGTCAACATCGTGGGGAGGGCGAGCACCGCCAACCCCCACCATTCCCGCCGCCCGGCCAAGGGCGGCGCGCCGTTACCGGTCACTTTTCATCATCCTCTCTCCATCAATGCCGCCGGCCGACCGAGGGATCACAAAGGCCAGACGCACAAGGCGTTGTGACTTCGAGGTCGGTTCGTACGGTGAGTAACTGTCCCAGAGGCCGCTCGTCACGAGCATCTTCCGAAATGCGGTGCGGGCGGCCCCGGGAACTGTCCGGGGTAGCTGTGCGTTTCTCACCGTTTTCCCCCGGCGAAACGGCCCTGACCTGCGACCAC
Source organism: Amycolatopsis sp. NBC_00355 (assembly GCF_036104975.1). GTDB lineage: Bacteria > Actinomycetota > Actinomycetes > Mycobacteriales > Pseudonocardiaceae > Amycolatopsis. The sequence continues at coordinate 4,313,658 of NZ_CP107982.1, forward strand.
GGATTCCTGTGGCGGGCCGGACCGGGGCAGCGAAATCGGGGGCTCAGATGTATGCCGTGTCCGGTTCCAAACCGCACAGAATACGGCCGTACAATTCCGCGGCGGTGGTCGGGTTGATCAGTGCGTGCAGGCTCGCGGCCTGCAGGTCGTGCAGGATGCCCTGGATCGGCACGTGCTGGTAGATCGACGCGCCGCCCGCGCCGGCCGCCAGGATGTCGACGGCTTCCTTGGCCAGCTTGCAGACCTCGCCGACGTCGGCCCGGTTGCGGGCACGCTCGACGAGGGTCCACGGGACACCCTCCGCCGCCTTGCGGTCCACAGTGGACGTGATCCGCCAGGCGTGGAACTCGGCCTGGTCGATCTTCTGCGAGGCCTCGGCCACCTGCAGGTGTGTGACGGCGGCGTCCGACTGCTTCGTGTAGGCCGTGTAGGCGATCCGGCGGCCCGGCAGCCACTCCAGGAAGTTCTCCTTCGCCGCGCGCGCCAGGCCCAGCAGGGTGCCGACGGTGCTCGCGCCGGCCACCGGCACCAGCGGCGCGCGGTAGATCGGGATCCGCGCGTTGCGCTCGGAGACGCTGTTGCCCTGCACGACGGTGGGCATCGGCAGCGCCCGCTCGGCCGGGACGAAGAGGTCCTGGGCGATCGTGGTGAGGCTGCCCGAGCCCTTGAGGCCGGTGGCGTACCAGTCGTCGACGACCTGCAGGTCCGCCATCGGGACCAGGGCCATCAGCGGGTACGGCTCGGACCCGTCGGCCGGGTCGAGGATGGCGATGATCTCCTGCCAGTGCGCGTGCGGCGCGCCGCTGATGAAGCTCCACTTGCCGTTGACGACGAAGCCGCCGGCGACGGGCTTGGCGAAGGCGGTGGGGCTGAGCGTCCCGCACACCCGGACGTCCGGGGTCGAGAACACCTCCTCCTGCACCTGTTCCGGGAACATGCAGACCATCCAGCCCGGGATCGAGTAGACCGAGGCGACCCAGGACGCCGAACCGTCGCCGCGGCCGAGCTCCGCGGCCACCTCCATCAGCGTGGTCGTGTCGGCTTCGTAGCCGCCGAAGCGGGCGGGGACGCGGAGCTTGAAGATGCCGGCGTCGGCGAGGGCGTCGATCGTCTCCTCGGTGAGACGGCGGTCTTCGGCGGCTTTGCCGGCGTTCGCGCGCAGGAGCGGGACCAGGCCGGCCGCGCGTTCGACGAGCTGGGCGCGGGTCGGAAGGGGGGTGCTCGGCACCATGACCTCCACGGTGTGACAGGACGACCGAGGGCCGCACGGGGCGGCTCCGGGCGCAACAGGGACGCCGCGCGTTCCCGACGGTCGCACCCGGTTCCGGGCGGTCGCACCTTGCGGAATGCGGCCGGGCGAGGCCTCGCAATCGAGAAGAGCCCAACCGGAGAGACGCGCCGGGCCGCCGGGCCGCAAGACACTGGCGCAAACCTGTCCTTGACCGGAGGATGCGCATGCGAGTCACCATCGACCGGCTGGCCGTACCCGGTGCGAGCCTGTACTACGAGGTCCGCGGCGCCGGCCCGGCGCTGCTGGTCATCCCCAGCGGCAACGGCGACGCCGCGCCCTTCGTGCCGCTCGCGGAGACCCTGTCCGACGAGTACACGGTGATCACCTACGACCGGCGCGGCTTCTCCCGCAGCCCGCTCGACGGCCCGGTCGGCGACGACCGGCTGGCCGACGACGCGCACGACATCGGCGCCCTGCTGCGGCACCTCGCGCCGGGCCCGGCCGCGGTGTTCGGGTCGAGCTCCGGGGCGATCGTCGCGCTCGCCACCCTGGAGCGGCACCCCGACCTGGTGCACACCGTCGTCGCGCACGAGCCGCCGCTGGCGTCGGTGCTGCCGGACGCCGAGAAGTGGCTCGGGTTCTACTCCGACCTGTACGAGACCTACCAGCGCGAGGGCGTCGACGCCGCGCGCAAGGCGTTCCGCACCGGGATGGGCATGGACACCACGACGAAACCACCGCGGCGCACCGAGCTGCCGCCCGACGAGCTCGCCGAGATGCTCGGCCGGATCCGCCGCAACCACGTGTTCTGGTTCGAGCACGAGCTGCTGCCCTACCCGGCCTACCGCCCGGACCTGGTGCTGCTGAAGTCCCTTTCGGACAAGCTGGTGCTGGCCGGCGGCGACACCGCGCGCGACGGTTTCCCGTACCGCCCCAACACCGTGCTGGCCGGGCACACCGGCAACCCGATCGTGCACCTGCCCGGCGGGCACGTCGGGTACGTCACCCACCCCGACGAGTTCGCCGTGGCCCTGCGGGAGATCGTCCGCCCCTGACCGCACCCCGCCGACTCGTCACTTTCCCTGGGAAAGATGCGTCCGAAGGCCCCCTGGACGTATCTTTCCTAGGGAAAGTTCGGTTGTGGGGGCACCTGGCGTAGCACTTTCGTGTGAAATTTGCCTTCAGGCTTCTTCGTGGAGTTTCAGCAGGGTGTACGCGGCCACCGTCGTGTTGTCGCGGATGCCGCCGGTGCGGATCAGGGCCTCGAACTCCGCGCGTGAGCACCACCGGTGGCGCATGTCCTGCTCCTCGTGCTCGCGCTCCGGCTCGCCTTGGACGAGGCCGGTCGCCAGGAACACCGTGCACATCTGGCCGCTCGCGCCGTGCCACGCCGCGAGCCGGCCGATCGGCACCATCGACGCGGCGCGCAGGCCCGTCTCCTCGGTGAGCTCGCGGTGCGCCAGCTCCAGCGGGTCGCCGTCGCGGCGATCGGGGTAACAGCCCTGCGGGAACTCCCAGTACCGCGCCAAGAGCGGGTAGCGGTACTGGTCCACGAGGTGGAACCCGCCGCGCTCGGCCGCGATCACGATGGCGAAGTCCGGCCGGTCGATCACGGAGTAGATGCCCTCCGAGCCGTCGGGGCGCTCGATGGCGTCTTCGCGCACGCTCAGCCACGCGTTCTCGTACACCTGCCGGGAGGAGATCTGCCGGATCACCGGGAGATCGACGTCAGCCATGGGCCCACGATAAGCGCCCCGCACGGCCGGCGCGTCTCCGGCGGTGCGGCGCAAGCAACAGAGGAGACGCGGGCGGCGACGGCCCGCGCGGACCATGGTCGCTGGGGAGATCGGCGGTCCGGCCGGGCCATCGGCCGGACCCGTCCGCGTTCGCCCCCGACGAGTTCGTGCAGGACCCGCGCTCGATGCCGTCGCCGGCCCGCGAGCCGGACCCGGAGGCATCATCACTCGATTGGAGACGCGAATGCGTTTTCTGCCCGACCACGACCAGCTCCGAGTGGCGGTGATCGGATTCGGCTATGTCGGCTCGTGCATCGCCGCGACACTGGCCGACCGGGGGTTCGACGTCGTCGGCGTCGACACCGATCCCCGCCTGCTCGACGAGCTCGCGCGCGGCCACTGCCGGTTCGCCGAGGAAGGCCTCGCCGACCTGATCTTCCAGGGCCTCGCCGACGGGCACCTGCGCGTCACGACGGAGATCGCCGACGCGGCCGAGGCCGACGTCATCCTCATCTCGGTCGGCACCCCGGTGCGCGAGGACGGCTCTCTGGCCGAGGAACAGCTGCGCGGCGCCTGCCGGGCGCTGAGCCCGCACCTGCGCCCCGGCCAGCTGATCGTGCTCAAGAGCACCGTCCCGCCGGGCACCACCCGCGGCATCGTGCTGCCCCTGCTGGAGGAGAGCGGCCTGACCGGCGGCGTCGACTTCGGCCTGGCGTTCACCCCCGAACGGCTCGCCGAGGGCACGGCCCTGCGCGAGCTGCGGACGTTCCCGATCGTCGCCGGCGGGCTCGGCGCGGACAGCGAGGCCGCCGCGGAGGCGTTCTGGCGCCGCGCGCTCGACGTCGAGGTGATCCCCCGCGACTCGCTCGAAGCCGCCGAGATCGTCAAGCTGGCCAGCAACTGGTGGATCGACCTGAACATCGCGCTGGCCAACGAGCTCGCGAAGTTCTGCGCGCTCTACGGCGTCGACGTGCTCGACGTGATCACCGCGGCGAACACGATCCCCAAGGGCGCGGGCAACGTCAACATCCTGCTGCCCAGCGTGGGTGTCGGCGGATCGTGCCTGACCAAGGACCCGTGGATGGTGTGGCGCTCGGCCGACCGGCGCGGGCTGCAGATCAGGACGGCTCCGGCCGGGCGCGAGGTCAACGCCGGGATGCCGGAGTACACCGCGCAGCTGGCCGTCGACGAACTGGTGCGCCAGGGCAAGAACCCCACCGGCAGCAAGGTCGCCGTGCTGGGCCTGGCGTTCAAGAACGACACCGGGGACCTGCGGGCCACCCCGACCGTCGGCGCGGTGAAGACGCTCGCCAAGGCGGGGCTCACCGTCACCGTGCACGACCCGCTGGTCGACCCGGACGCGGCCGAGGAGCTCTTCGGCGTCCGGCCCACCGCCAGCCTGGAAGAGGCCGTGCGGGACGCGGACTGCGTCGCGATCCTCGCGCTGCACCGCGACTTCCACGACATCGACTTCGCCGCCCTCCCGGTCGCGGAGAACTGCCTGGTCCTCGACGGCCGGGCCTACTACCCCAAGGAAAAGATCGCCGAACTGCGCGCGGCCGGCTACGTCTACCGCGGCATCGGCCGCGGTGACGCGATCACCGGCCCGGACGAAGGCGCGCAGCGGATCTGGACGGAGACCGGCCGATGACCACCCCTCACGTTGCCCGCCACGCCGTCGTCACGGGCGGCACCGGCTTCCTCGGCTCGCACCTGGTCGAGCGCCTGGTCGACCGCGGCGACCGCGTCACCGTCCTGGACGCGGCCGCGCCGCGCTTCCCGGTCGACGGCGTCGAGTACATCACCGCGGACCTGCGCGACACGGCGAAGCTGGCGGAGGCGATCCGGCCCGGCGTCGACGTCGTCTACCACCTCGCCGCGGTCGTCGGCGTCGACCAGTACCTGGCGCGCCCGCTCGACGTCATCGACATCAACTACGCCGCCACCCGCTCGGTGCTCGACCTCGCGCTCGAGGCGGGCGCGAAGGTCGTGCTGGCCAGCACGAGCGAGGTGTTCGGCAAGAACCCGGCGGTGCCGTGGGACGAGGACGGCGACCGCGTCCTCGGCGGCACGTCGCACGACCGGTGGTCCTACTCCTCCAGCAAGGCGCTGGCCGAGCACCTGACGTTCGCCTTCGCCCGCCAGCGCGGGCTCGAGGCGACCATCGTGCGCTACTTCAACGTCTACGGCCCGCGCCAGCGGCCCGCCTACATCGTCAGCCGGTCGGTCCACCGCGCGCTCAACCGGCGGTCGCTGGTGGTCTACGACGAGGGCCGGCAGACCCGCTGCTTCACGTTCATCGACGACGCGATCGAGGGCACCCTGCTCGCCGCGGACCACCCGGACTCGGCCGGGCAGGCGTTCAACATCGGCAGCATGGTCGAGACCACCATCGGCGAGGTCGTCCGGCTGGTCGGCGAGATCACCGGCGCGACCGACGTCGTCGACGTCGACACCGGCGTGAAGCTCGGGGCGTCGTACCAGGACCTGCCGCGGCGCGTGCCGAACAACGCCAAGGCACAGGCGATCCTCGGCTGGCGGCCCGAAACCGCGTTGCGCGACGGCCTGATCAAGACCGTCGAGTGGGCGCGCGGCGCGGACTGGTGGCTCGGCCAGGACGACAAGGGCGCGGAGTGAGGATTCCATGACCACGAACAGTGAGGGCCAGTCCATGGGTACGAAGTGTCGGGTGTGCGGTGACCAGGTCGTCGAGTTCGTCGACCTGGGCAACCAGCCGACGGCGAACGGCTTCCTGCTCCCCCACGAGGTGGCCGGCGAGTTCCGCTTCCGGCTGGCGGTCGGGGCGTGCGAGAGCTGCACGATGGTGCAGCTGATGGAGGAGGTGCCGCAGGAGCTGCGCTACCACGCGGGTTACCGGTACCAGGCTTCCGGCTCCGAGGGGCACCGCAAGCACTTCCGGACCGACGCCGAGTGGTTCCTCGCGAACGAGCTCACCGGGCCCGACCCGTTCATCGTCGAGATCGGCTGCAACGACGGCGTCATGCTCTCGACGATCGCCGAGGCCGGCGTGCGGCACCTGGGTGTCGAGCCGTCCGGCAACGTCGCGGACCTGGCCCGGGCCAAGGGTGTCCAGGTGCTCTCCGCGTTCTTCGACCAGGACACCGCGGCCGCCGTCCGCGGCGCGCACGGGGCCGCGGACGTCATCTTCGGCGCCAACACGATCTGCCACATCGCGCACGTCGAATCGCTGTTCCGCGGCATCGACGCGCTGCTGTCGGAGGACGGCATCTTCGTGTTCGAGGAGCCCTACCTCGGCACGATCATCGACGGCATGGCGTTCGACCAGATCTATGACGAGCACGTGTTCTACTTCAGCGCGGGTTCGGTGCAGCGGATGGCGGCGCAGTTCGGGTTCGAGCTGGTGCACGCCGAGCACATCGCCATGCACGGCGGCGAAGTCCGCTACACGATCGCCCGCCCGGGCGCGCGCACGCCGTCGGCCGCGCTCGACGCGCTGCTCGCCGAGGAAGAGGCGGGCAAGCTCTCGGAGCCGCTGACGTTCACGCGCTTCGGCCAGAACGTGGAGCGCATCCGCGACGACCTCGTCGGGCTGCTCACCCACCTGAAGGCCGAGGGCAAGACGGTGGTCGGTTACGGCGCGCCGGGCAAGAGCTCGACGGTGACGACGTACTGCGGCATCACGACCGACCTGATCCCGTTCGTCGTCGACTCGACCCCGGGCAAGCAGGGCCACCTCCTGCCGGGCTCGCACCTGCCGGTGAAGCCGCCGGCGGCGTTCTCGGACGACTACCCGGACTACGCGGTGCTGTTCGCGTGGAACCACGCGGCCGAGATCACGGCCAAGGAGCGCGCCTTCCGCGCGGCCGGCGGCAAGTGGATCCGGTTCGTGCCGGAGGTCGAGGTGCTCTGACGCAGTTGTGGTGAAGGCCCCGCCGGGTTCGCCCGGCGGGGCCTTTTCGTTGTGCGGCAAGTGTTTCCGCACGACGAAAGCCGCCGCCCCGAGGGTTCGGGACGGCGGCTTTCGCGTGCGGTGCGGGAGGCTCAGCGGCGGTGCTGGACGATCAGCTTCTCCAGGTCCGGGATGATGTCGCTGGGGCTGGGCATCGCCAGCCAGTCGTCGTGCAGGGCCGCGGCCGCGTGGTGGTAGTTCGGGTCGGTGGCCACCGACCAGACCAGGTCGCGGATCTCCTCGACCGTGTTGGCGCGGTGGTCGAGGCGGACACCCGCGCCCGTCGAGATGACGAAGTCCGAGACCACCGTGGCCTCGACCTTCTTCGCCGGCAGCTCCCAGTGCGAGGTCGCCTGGTCGGGCTGGCCTTCCTCGCGCTCGTCGAACTCCCAGCCGAGGCGGTAGGTGCCGGTCTTGTGGACGTCGGCGTCCTCGTCGGTCACCAGGCGCATCAGCAGCGAGACGCCCTCGAGGTCGCAGACCAGCTGCGGGACCTTGTGCGCCACGGCCGAGGAGTAGGTGCCGATGCCGCCGTGGTGGATCAGGGCCGAGCAGGTCGGCATCAGGTGCGGCAGGTTGACCCAGTCGATGACCTTGACGTTCGGCGGGATCTCCTGGACGTCGTGCAGCTGCGCCTTGTCCAGCGTGGCCACGATCTCGAGGTCGTCGAGCTGGCCGACGGCCTGGAGGATCTTCGGCGCGCGGTCCCAGTCGCCGTTGATGAACCGGCGGGTGGACTCGCCCAGCGACAGCGCGACGCGGCGGCGGTTCTTGCGGCCGCAGCACTCACAGCGCGTCGCTTCGGGACGCTGGTAGAGCCACTTCGGGAACGTCTCCGGGTCGACGTAGGGGACGTGCCGCATCGGCAGCTTCTTCGTGCTGGTCGGCAGGCGCAGGCCCTCCAGCATCGTCTCGATGCTCCACTGCCCGACGAGCAGCTCGTCGTCGACCTCGAAGCCGTACTTCTCGGCCAGCGGGCGGATCAGCGTGGCCAGCGGGTTCGGGTCGAGGCCGGCCGCCTTGAGGGCGGATTCGTTCTCGGCGAGCCGGTCGAGGCTCCAGCCGAACATGTCGTGCCCGATCAGCAGCCGCGTGTGCGCCGCGCCGCAGACCTTCGCCGCGACCGCGGCCGCCGGGATGGTGGCGTCCCACGAGATCAGGTCCGGCTGCCAGGCCTTCGCGAACTCGATCAGGTCCTCGGCCTCGGAGCGGTCGAGCCGCACGTAGTCCGACGTCGGCTGCATCAGCCACTGGTAGAACACGATCCAGTGCTCGCGACCCTCGGGCGACAGGCCCATCACGTCGGCGTAGCGGTTCACGAGGTCCTGGTGGTGCGGCGGGGCGCAGTCGTCGGTGAGCCGCACGGGCGGCTGGTTCGGATCGCCGAGCAGCACCGGGGTCAGGCCCGTCTTGATGATCATGTCCGCCGCGGTGTGGTGCGCCGCGATGCGGACCTCGTGGCCCGCGCTCTGCAGCGCCCACGCCAGCGGGACCACCGGGTAGAGGTGCGCCAGTGAGTTCGGGTAGACGGTGAACAGGACTCGCATCGAATCTCCTCGACTCCGGATGTGGTGTCGTCGCCGGTGGGAGTCAGGCGCACCCGGGACGGCCAAGGCCGGCGAGGGTCCGCGTGAGCCGCGGAACGCCGTGCCGACGGCGCTCGCGACGCCGGTCCCGGCGCGAAATTCCTGACTACAGCGAGGATCGTCGCCGTGCCCGCGGCGGCGCATCTCCCGCCGTGCTGAGGGCCCGTGGGCTGTGCAAACGAGGAGACGCAAGGCCTTCGCACCGGTGCCGATACTTGCCTTCACAGCCGGAGCTCCGCCCCGGGCCGGGGGCTCCGCCACCCGGAACCCCCAGAAACTTTCAGCCCACCGGAACCCGGCCGGATCGCGCGCCGTCGTGGAGGACGCATGAGTACGTTCAGTTTCCTGGACGAGAAGACGATCGCCTACGTGGTCGGTTCCTGCACGGAACCCGACGCGGTGGTGCAAAGCCTGATCGAGGACACCGCGAAGGTCGGTGAACTCTCGGAAATGCTGACGCCGGTCGAACAAGCCGGTTTCCTGCACCTGATCGCGAAGCTGGTCGCGCCGAAGCTGGTCGTCGACGTCGGGACGTTCACCGGACTGTCCTCTTTGGCCTTCGCGCGCGGGCTCGTACCCGGCGGTCGCGTGATCACCTGCGACGTCACCGAGGACTGGGTCGGCATCGCCCGCAAGCACTGGGAGCTGGCCGGTGTCGCCGACCGGATCGAGTTCAAGCTCGGTCCCGGCCGCAAGACGCTGCCCGGCCTGGTCGCCGACGGTACGGCGGACCTGGTGTTCATCGACGCCGACAAGACGTCCTACCCGTACTACATCGACGCCGTGACGCCGATGCTGCGCTCGGGCGGGCTCCTGATCCTCGACAACGTGCTGCTGCACGGCACGGTCGCGGCGCCCGAAGACGTCGAAGAGGATCTTCCGCGCTACGCCGCCGAAGTCGTCGCCGGCGTCAACGCCAAGCTCGCCGTGGACGAGCGGTTCGAGACCGTGATGCTGCCGATCGCCGACGGCGTCACGCTCGCCCGCAAGAAGTGACCGGACAAGGGGAAGCAGCCATGAGCGAACACCCGGAGGGCCCCGCACCGGCCGCGTCCGCACCGGCCGGCGGAAGCCGTCCGGCCCGGCCGCTGACCGGCGCCGAGTACATCGAAAGCCTGCGTGACGACCGCGAGGTCTACATCAACGGCGAGCGCGTCAAGGACGTCACCGAGCACTCGGCGTTCCGCAACCCGATCCGGATGACCGCGCGGCTCTACGACGCCCTGCACGACCCGAAGTACAAGGACGTGCTGACGGCGCCGACCGACACCGGCAGCGGCGGCTACACGCACCGGTTCTTCCGGACGCCGCACAGCGTCGAGGACATGGTCGCCGACCAGAAGGCGATCGCGGCGTGGGCGCGGATGAGCTGGGGCTGGATGGGCCGCAGCCCCGACTACAAGGCGTCGTTCCTCGGCACGCTCGGCGCGAACTCCGAGTTCTACGCGCCGTTCGAGGACAACGCCAAGCGCTGGTACAAGGAGTCGCAGGAGAAGGTCCTCTACTGGAACCACGCGCTGGTGCACCCGCCGGTCGACCGCAAGAAGCCGCCGGACGAGGTCCGCGACGTGTTCGTCCACGTGGAGAAGGAAACCGACTCCGGCCTGATCGTCAGCGGCGCCAAGGTCGTCGCGACCGGATCGGCGTTGACGCACTACAACTTCATCGCCCACTACGGCCTGCCGATCAAGCGCCGCGAGTTCGCGCTCGTGGCCACGATCCCCATGGACGCCAAGGGGATGAAGCTGATCTGCCGGCCGTCGTACACGTCGATGGCCAACGCCGTCGGCTCGCCGTTCGACTACCCGCTGTCCTCGCGGCTGGACGAGAACGACACGATCCTGGTGCTGGACAAGGTCCTCATCCCGTGGGAGAACGTCTTCATCTACGGGGACCTCGGCAAGGTGCAGACGTTCACCGGGCAGTCCGGCTTCATCGAGCGTTCCACCTTCCAGGGCTGCACCCGGCTGGCGGTGAAGCTGGAGTTCATCGCGGGCCTGCTCGCGAAGGCGCTCGAGATCACCGGCACCGAGGACTTCCGCGGCGTGCAGACCCGTCTCGGTGAGGTTCTGGCGTGGCGCAACCTGTTCTGGGGACTTTCGGACGCCGCGGCCCGCAACCCGGTGCCGTGGCGCGACGGCGCGCTGCTGCCGAACCCGGCGTACGGCCAGGCCTACCGCTGGTTCACCCAGGTCGGCTACGCGCGCATCCGCGAGATCGTGCTGCAGGACGTCGCGAGCGCGTTGATCTACATCAACTCCAGCGCCGAGGACTTCAAGAACCCCGACATCCGCGGTTACCTCGACACCTACGTCCGCGGGTCGAACGGCATCGACGCCGAGACCCGCGTCAAGGTGATGAAGCTGCTGTGGGACGCCGTGGGCACGGAGTTCGGCGGCCGGCACGAGCTCTACGAGCGCAACTACGCCGGCAGCCACGAGAACACCCGCATCGAGCTGCTGTTCGGCCAGGTGGCCTCCGGCGACGTCGACGACTACAAGCGGTTCGTCGACACGTGCCTCAACGAGTACGACCTCGACGGCTGGACCGTGCCGGACATGCGCCGGTGAACTGGGCAAGACGCGAGGTGTCCGGCGCCGGGGGCGCAACGAAGATGAAGCCGGGGAACGAGGACCCGCGGCCGTCCTGGGGTACCGCGGCGGTTCGGCCCGGAAATACTTTGAGGAGTGAGTGATGTCCGCAGAAGACGCCCCTCGCGTGCCGCTCGAGGCGACGGATCTGACCAATCCGCCGCAGCTGCTCGCCAAGCTCGGCACCGACAGCCCGATCCACAAGGTGGCCATGCCCGACGGCATGCCGGCGTGGCTCGTCACCGGCTACCGCGAGGCGCGGCGGGCGCTGTCCGACCCGCGCCTGGCGCGCAGTGACAAGGTCGCCAGCCCGACGCTCAAGCCGTACCTCGCGCTGTACAACGACGACTTCTTCCGCCACTCCATGGTCTTCAACGACCGTCCGGACCACACGCGGATGAAGAAGCTCGTGTCGCAGGCGTTCACCCCGCGGTACATGGAGAACCTGCGCCCGCGGGTGCAGCAGATCACCGACCGGCTGCTCGACGCGATCGCCGCGGCCGGCACCGCGGAGGTCGTCGAGGACCTGGCGATCCCGCTGCCCAACGAGGTCATCTGCGAGTGGTTCGGCGTCCCGATGTCCGACCGCGAGGAGTTCCGCCAGTACTGCTCGATCGTCACCGGTCTGGGCGAGGTCACCGACCAGAACGACATCTTCCAGGCCGGCCGCTGGTTCGACGAGTACCTGACGAACCTCATCTCGCAGCGCAAGGAGGTCGCCGGCGAGGACATGATCTCGGCGATCCTGTCCGGCCAGGAGGGCAACGCGACGCTCTCGGACATCGAGCTGCGGTCCAACATCTTCCTGATGCTGATCGGCTCGGTCGAGACGGCCGTCAACATGATCGCCAACGGCATCCTGGCGCTGCTGCGCAACCCGGAGCAGCTCGCCGCGCTGCGGGCCAACCCGGACCTGGTGCCCAAGGCGATCGAGGAGATCCTGCGCGTCGACCCGCCGGTCGTCACGGTGACCTACCACTTCGCCAAGGCGGAGGTCACCATCGGCGACGTCGTCGTCCAGCCGGGTGAGCACGTGGCCATCTCGCTGACCGCGACGAACTACGACGCCCGCGACTTCCCGGACCCGGGCCGGTTCGACCTGGAGCGCCAGACGCCGCACCTGGCGTTCAGCCACGGCATCCACTTCTGCCTGGGCGCCCCGCTGGCCCGGCTCGAGGGCGAGATCTTCTTCAAGAGCCTGCTGGCGCGCTTCTCGGACATCCAGCTGGCGATCCCGGACGCGGAGCTGGGCTGGAAGCCGAGCTACTTCGTGCACCGTCTCAACGAGCTGCCGATCAGCTTCACGGAGGCCTCGGCCGCCGCGGCGGCGTAGGTTTTCGTCCGAGAGCCCCGGGACCGGTTCGCCGGCCCGGGGCTCTTTCGTGTGTACGTGGCCGGGTCACGGCCCTGATCACGCGAGTCCGGCGTACCCGCCACTGCGGACTCGTGTACCCGGACGGTCGGCTCACGTACCCGGACGGTCGGCTCACGTACCCGGACGGTCGGCTCGCGTACCCGGCCGGACGACACGCGTACTCGGATGGACGACACGCGGGCATGGGAAGAGCCGCCTCGCGGGGAGCGAGGCGGCTCTTGTGGGCCCCCAGGTCAGGCTGCCGCGCGGTGTTCCCGCTCGGTGACCGCCTCGTAGTAGCGGGCGATCGCCTTGTAGGACTCCTTCGGCTCGATGTGGTACGTCGTGAAGTGGTCGAAGTAGTCGTCGCGGATGGTCTTCGTGATCGTCATGCTCGCCGTGTCGAGGTCCCACTGGGGGTCCTCCGAGTGCGGGTGCGTCGGGTGGACGAACTCCGTCACCGCGACGCTGTAGATCCCGAACTCGTCGTACAGGCGCAGCCGGTCCAGGTGGAAGTCCGCCTGGGCCTGCTCGTCGCGGACGAAGCCGTCGAAGACCCGCGGCGGCTCGACCGTGCGGTCCACGATGTCGAAGCCCAGCAGGCCCTTCTCCGACGCGCCCTTGTAGGTGAACGTGCCGTACTCGGAAATCATGATCGGCTTGTTCCACTTGCGGTACGCGGCCAGCTCGGCGAGGTAGGCCTCGCGGTCCGGCTTCGGGTGGTAGTAGTCCACGATGCCGATGTAGTCGAACGGCGTCCAGTCGACGCGCTCGAACGAGCCGGCCGAGTACGTGATGCCGCCGCCGAAGTTCGCGCGCGCCACCTCCACCGCCTTGGCCAGGAACGCGTTGAGCTTGCGCTCGACGTCGTCGTGGTCGATCGGGCCGACCGGGCGCAGGAAGTGGTGGTCGGAGTCGGGGAAGGCGTTGCCCATCCGGTTGTGGTAGAACTCGCCCGGCATGATCCCCATGGTCTGGATCGCGTGCGTGCACCCGACGCTGACGTGGATGTCCGCGCCCTGCAGGCGGAACTTCTCGGCCAGCGCGGCGGTCTTCCCGATGTGCTCCAGCACCGCCGGCTGCTCGCCGTCCATCAGGCGCGGCTGCAGCCAGACGTGCAGGCCGCGCTCGATGGCGTACGCCGTCGTCGCCTCGAGGCGGTCGAACAGCGTGCCGTAGATCGTGACGGAGTTCGCCTTCAGGCCGTCGGCGATCGAGTCGATCTCCGTGCGCATGATGTCGTCGCTCCACACCATGCGCGAGTTCGAGCCCTGGCCCGTCTCGTGGTTGGAGCCGCAGTCGTAGGCGACCCCGCGGTAGGTGAGGCCAGTTCCCCGCGGCGCGAGGATGTCCCCTTCGTGTGTGCTCATTTTCCGCTCCCAGTAACCGATGCGGCGGTCTTACGCCGCCCGCCTGCGCTGCTCGAAGATGTCGTTGATGCCGGTGAGGCCCGAGAGCATGGTCGCGAAGTCCGTCTCCCGCGGCCGCAGCTTCTGCGGGTCGATCTGCTGCTGGGCCTTGTCCCAGTAGTCTTCCTTGTTCTTCGTGCGGTCGTAGAAGAAGCGCACGAAGTCCAGGACCGAGTCGAGGAACGTCCGGTAGCTCTCCTCGTACAGGCCGAGCAGTTCGTCCTCGACCGAGGCGTCGCGCAGCGAGCCGTCGATCGCGTCGGCCAGTGCCCGCGCCCCGCGCAGCGCCAGCGTGACGCCGGTGGAGAGCAGCGGGTCGACGAACGCGGCGGCGTCGCCGACCAGCGCCCAGCCCGGGCCGTGGAAGCGCTCGGAGGTGTAGGACCAGTCGCGGATGTTGCGGAACCCGCTGACCCGGCGCGCGCCCTTGACGAGCGTGCTGACCTCTTCGGTCGCCTGGACCTGCTCGAGGTACAGGTCCTCCAGCGACTTCCCGGACTTCTGGTACTCCTCCAGCGGCGTCACGTAGCCGACGCTGACCGTGCCGTCCGAGAGCGGGATGAACCAGACCCACCCGGTCGGCCGGTTCTCCGAGATGATGTCGCCGGCCTTGGTGCCGCCGTAGAGGTTGCAGCCCTGCCAGTAGCTCCAGGTGGCGATGTTGCGCAGGTCGTCGTGCCAGGAGACCATGTCGAAGTGCTTGGCCAGCAGGTGGTTCTGGCCGGAGGCGTCGACGACGAACTTCGAGCGCACCGTCCGGACGTCCTTGCTGCCCTTCTCGGTGTAGGTGATGCCGACCATCCGCTCGCCGTCGAAGACCGGCTCGCGGACGGTGACCTCTTCGAGCACCGTGGCGCCCAGTTCACGGGCGCGGCCCAGCACCAGGGCGTCGAAGTCGGCGCGGCGGACCTGGTAGGCGTGGTCGTAGAGCGCCGACTCGGTGAACCGGAAACCCCAGGTGCCCTGGTTCTTGCCCCACAGCAGGGTGCCGCCGTACTTCTTGGTGAAGCCCATGTCGTCCAGGCGCTTCAGCAGGCCCAGGTCGTCCAAAGTGGGCAGTGCCCCGGTGATCAGGGACTCGCCGATGTGGTAGCGCGGGAACTTCTCACGCTCGATCACCAGCACCCGGTGGCCCATGCCGGCCAGCAGACCCGCTGTCGCGGCGCCGCCCGGGCCGCCGCCGATGACGACGACGTCGAAGTCCTCTTCGCTTGCGCTCATCTGCGCCTTCCTCCTCGAGAGATCGCCCTAACGTGCTTTTGGGGGTCCAGGGGGCCCGCCCCCGGCGGGGTCCGGGGCTCGGCCCCGGATGACACAGTGGTCAGAGTGCCCACAGTGGACGGTTGGGGTCGGTCAGCCCGGACGCCAGGATCGCCTGGTAGTCCTCGATCATCCGGACCATCGTCTCCCGGTCGAACTGCTCGGTGTTGTAGCGGCTGGTGCCGGCGATCTCGCCGTCGGCGAGGATGTCGAGTGCCCACAGCACCCCGTTGGGGATGTCGGAGGTGTCGTCGCAGGACTTGGTGCGCTTGCGGACCTCGGCGTACTCGACGTCGCCGACGGTCTCGGCTTCGGTCATGCCGGGGAACTGCAGGACCTGGATCGCGCAGACGGCGTTGTCGTCCCGCTCGTAGGTCTTGTTGATCTCCGGCGCCTGCGCGACGACCTCGCTGAAGGGCAGTTCGTGCGCGTAGGCCTCCAGGCAGGTGGCGCGGATCCGCAGCACCAGCTCGGAGAACGTGCGGCAGCCCTCGATGTCGGTCCGCAGCGGCACCAGGTTGAAGAACGGCCCGATGGTCTCCATGAACGACGAGTCGGAACGGCCGGAGGTGATGATCGGCACCACCAGGTCGGTGGCGCCGGAGATCCGCGCCAGGAGCGCGTTGAACGCGGCCAGCAGGACCATGAACGGCGAGCAGTGCATCACCCGCGCCAACTCCATGGTGCCGCGGGTGAGCTCGGCGTCGAGCAGGAACCGCTCCACCGCGTAGACGGCCGCGGTCTCCGGGGCGAGCGTGCGGTCGGACTTGATGTCGAGCATCCGCCCGCCGCGCAGCTTGCCGCCCCAGTAGTCGCGCGACGCCTGGGAGTTCGCGCTGGCCAGATCGTCGATCTGCCAGACGGAGAAGTCCCCGTACTGGCGGGCTTCCGGCAGCTGCGGGACGTCGAGCCCGCGACGCCGCGCGTAGCTGACGGCCAGCTCGTGGATCAGCACGTGCAGCGACCAGCCGTCACCGGCCGTGTGGTGCACGATGAGCACCAGCACCCCGTCCTGGTCGTCGAAGCGGCCCAGCTCGGCGCGCAGGTGCGGCAGGGCGTCGGCGCCCAGCCGGCCCGCTTCGACCGTGTTGACGAAGTCGTCGACCTGCTCGTCGCGCGGCAGGCCGTTGTCGGTCAGCTGGTGCACCCGCAGCTCGGGCGAGGACGGCGGGTGGACGCGCTGGTACTGCTCGCCGCCGTCGCGGACGATCTCCGTGCGCAGGATCTCGTGCCGCTCGACGACGTCGTCCAGCGCGCCCTGGAGCGCGGCCAGGTCCAGCTCGCCGCGCACCCGCCAGCCGTGGATCACCAGGTGCCGCGGTCCGAACGCACCGTCCGTCGCCCCCTTGTCGAAGATGCACAGCAGACCGAGGTTGGCCGACAGCGGGTAGCGGCCGGCCGTGGCGCCGGCCTCGGAGATGCTCATCGCGGGTTCCCTTCGTAACGGCGCGAGCGGGCGGTGGGTAGCGGGTGCTGGTTCAGGAGTGGTCGCGCTGGCGCTCGGCGGCCTGGTACAGCGCGGTGATGTTGCCGCTGCCGAACCCGCGCGCCCCGAGCCGTTCGACCAGCTCCAGGAAGATCGTGTTCCGCGGATGCACCGACCGGGCGAAGATCTGGTACAGCTGGCCGTCGTGGTCCTCGTCGACGAGCACCTGCTGATCGCGCAGGTCCGCCAGCGAGTACTGCTCCGGCACGACGCGCTGCAGCAGGTCCGCGTAGTAGGAGTCCGGGGTGCCCATGAACTCGACCTCCCGGTCGCGCAGCAGCTCGACCGCCTCGATGATCCCGTTGGCGGCGAAGGCGATGTGCTGCACACCCGCGCCGCCGTGGTCCTTGAGGAAGTCGTCGATGTGGCCCGGCTCCTTCGAGGTGTCCGGCTCGATCAGCGTGAACGTGACGCTGCCGGACTTGCTCTGCACCACCTTCGTGGTCATCGCCTGCGCGCCGATCGCGAGCGTCTCGTCGAAGATCAGCTCGAAGTTCAGCACGTCCCGGTAGAAGTCGACGGTGGCGTCGAGGTGACCGTTCTCCACGCACACCGCGAAGTGGTCGATCTCCAGCAGGGCACCGGGTTCTTCGGCGTCCACGGTGATCGGCGCCGGCGGGCCGTCCGGGTATTCGACGAAGGTGTGCAGCGTGTCGCCGAAGCCCATGATGCTGGCCGTGACGACCCCGCCGGCCCGGCTCGGCCCGGCGACCGGGCGGGCGCCGCGGGCGACGGCCGCTTCGAAGGCGGCCGTCGCGTCGCTGACGCGCAGCGCGATGTCCGCGACGCCGTCGCCGTGGTGGTCGACGTAGGCGGTGCCGGGGTGGTCTTCGACCAGGGGCTCGCTGAAGACGAACCGGACGTCGTTGGCGCCGATCTCGGTCGACCGCACGGCGGCCCAGTCCGGCCCGGCGTCACCCAGCGGCCGTTCGCCGAGCCCGTACCCGCGCACCAGCCAGTTCCGTGCCGTGTCGAGGCTGCCGACGTAGAACCGGACGTAGTCCAGTTCGAGGCCGTCGAGCACCGACGGATTCGGGGTGGCCATGGGGAACCTTCTTTCCTCGTTTCCGGGATGAGCGCGGTGGGCGGCGTCCGGGAGTTTTCAGGCGGCGCGGCGGGCGGCCGGGTTGGGTCGCAGGTCGCGCCAGTTCTCACTGATGTAGTCCAGGCAGGACACCCGGCCGCGCGGGCCGTGCACCACGTCCCAGCCCCCGGGGACCGGGATGCCGGACAGCCACAGCGAGTGCTCGCCCGCGGCGTTCACCAGGACGGTGTAGTTCTTGTCCGGGTCGTCGAAGGGGTTGGTCATCTCGGTCTCCCTCAGAGCACCTGGGCCAGGCCGGCCACGGTCGGAGTGTCGAAGAGCGTGTTGATCTTCAGTTCCACGCCCAGCTCGGCGCGGATCCGGTTGAGCAGGCGCATCGCCAGCAGCGAGTGGCCGCCCAGGTCGAAGAAGCTGTCGTCGACGCCGACCTCTTCGACGCCGAGCACCTCGGAGAACGCGCGGCAGAGCGCCTCTTCCTTGGGGCCGCTCGGCGCGCGGGACGCGCCCGCGGTCTCGAACTCCGGCTGCGGCAGCGCGGCCCGGTCGAGCTTGCCGTTGGCCGTCAGCGGCAGCTGCTCGACGACCACGAACGCGGCGGGCAGCATGTACTCGGGCAGGCGGGTGCGGACGCGCTCGCGGATGGCGCCCGCGTCGGGCTCGCCGTCCTCGGCGACCAGGTAGGCGACCAGCCGGACGTCGCCGGCCTTGACCTCGCGGGCGACGACGGCGACGTCGGCCAGGCCCGGGTGCCCGGAGATGGCGGCCTCGATCTCGGCCAGCTCGACCCGGAAGCCGAGGATCTTGACCTGGTCGGTGGCGCGGCCGACGAACTCGATCTCGCCGGCGGTGGTGCGGCGCACCAGGTCGCCGGTGCGGTACAGCCGGGCGCCGTCGGGGCCGAACGGGCTGGCGACGAAACGCTCGCCGGTCAGGTCCGGGCGGCCGGCGTAACCGAGGGCGACGCCGACGCCGCCGAAGTAGAGCTCGCCGACGGTGCCGTCGGGCACCGGGTCGAGCCGCTCGTCGAGCACGTGCAGCTCGACGCCGTCCATCGCGCGGCCGACGGGGACCACGGGGCCCGGCGTGTAGGGCGCGGTGATCGCGGAGTTGGTGCTGAAGACGGTGCCTTCGGTGGCGCCGTACATGGCCCGGACGACCAGGCCCGGGTTGACCTCGAGCACGCGGGCGACGGCGGTCGGCGCGATGACGTCGCCGCCGGTGAGGACCTCGCGGACGCCGGCGAGGCTCTCCGGGGCTTCCTCGGCCACGACGCGGAACAGGCCGGCGGTGAGGTGCACGCCGGTGATCGCGTTCCCGGCCAGCAGGGCGCCGAGGCCGGCGATGTCGAGCTTGCCCTCGGGGGCGACGAAGACCGTGCCGCCGTGCAGCAGCGGCACCCAGATCTCGTAGGTCGACACGTTGAACGCGTGCGGCGCGATGAGCAGGACGCGCTCGTGGTTGCCGGTGTCCCAGGTGGAGTCGAGCGCCAGGGCGAGGGCGTCGGTGTGGCGCACGGCCACGCCCTTCGGCTCGCCGGTGGAGCCCGAGGTGTACATGACGTACGCCGGGGCGTTCTCGTCCAGGGTGACCTCGGGCGCCGTCGCCGGCTGGTCCGAAAGGTCCTCCGCGGCCAGCACGATGTCGGAGACCGACGGGACGCCGAGGCCCTTCGACGCCGCGTCCGTGACGAGGATCGTGGCCTTCGAGTGGTCGATGATCCACTGGCGGCGGTCGGCCGGGTAGGCCGAGTGGATCGGCTGATAGAAGGCGCCGGCCTTGAGCGCGGCCAGGAACGTGACGACCACGTCGGCGCTGCGCTCGAGCAGCACGGCGACCGGGACGTCCGGGCCCGCGCCGAGACCGGTGAGGCGGTGCGCGAGCCGGTTGGCGCGCTCGTCGAGCTCCCGGTACGTCAGCGTGCGGTCCGGACCGGACACCGCCACCGCGTCGGGGGTTCGGGCGGCCTGCGCGGAGAACGCCTCGTGAACGGACCGGGCCATGATCACCACTCCAATTTCCTCGAATCCTGCAGCGCCGGTTCCGACGCTAACCACGGGCGCGGCGGGCCACGTCTCCGTCTTTGCGGGCTTGGATCCCCTGCCTGGCAAGGAGAATCCGGGGTCGGTGGGGCAGGCCGGCGAGCCCGCGGCCGTCGCCGCGGGCCTGCCGGCGGAACTCCTCAGGCGGCCTGG
The DNA here is from genome assembly GCF_036104975.1 of Amycolatopsis sp. NBC_00355. Classification (GTDB taxonomy): domain Bacteria; phylum Actinomycetota; class Actinomycetes; order Mycobacteriales; family Pseudonocardiaceae; genus Amycolatopsis. The sequence goes on from NZ_CP107982.1 coordinate 4,333,479, forward strand.
TCGGCCGCGCCGCCGGGCTGGTAGGACAGCACGCGCTGCACCAGCTCCGGGTCCATCAGCGCGGTCGGCGGGTCGATCAGCCCGGCCACGCGCATGAACGCCTTGACGATTTCCTGGTCCTTCGACGCGGCGTACTGCAGCAGGCCCATGAAGGCGTTGCCCTGCTCGATCTCCGGGGTGCGCTCCCCCTCGACGTCCGGGAAGGCGAGGTCACCGCTGGCCGAGACCGCCCACGGCGCGTCGACGACCTGGCCGATGTCGCGGAAGTAGGCGTACTGGTCGATGTCGCCGGCGCGCAGGTGCTCGCGCAGGGTGAACGCCTCCCAGGCGGCGACGCTCATGCCCTGGCCGTAGACCGGGTTGAAGCTGCAGATCGCGTCGCCGAGCACGAGCAGGCCGGCCGGGAACCGGTCCAGGTGCTCGTAACGGCGGCGGACGCTGGCCGGGAACCCGAACGACGTCGCGTCGTCGAGCGGCTCGGCGTCCTTGATGCCGTCGTAGACGTCGGGCACCGGCAACGACTTCGCGAAGGCGAGGAAACCCTCGTCGTCGGTCGGCGGGTGGTCGCCGAGGATGCCGGTGAGCGACACGATGCAGGTGTCCTCATCGGACAGTCCGAAGAACGCGCCGCGCGGGTGCTCCGGCGAAGCGACCGGGTTGATCGACCAGGTGTCGGTGAACGAGCCGGCCGGGCGGCGGTAGAACCGCGTGGTGTAGGCGAGCCCGATCTTGACGCGGTCCTCGCTGGGCCGCTCGTAGCCGAGCTGCTCCAGCCACGCCGGCGTCCGCGAGCCGCGGCCGGTGGCGTCGAGGACGAGGTCGGCGCGCAGCACCTTCTCGGTGCCTTCCTCGTCGCGCACCCGCACACCGATCACCCGCGAGTTGTCCGAAGTGGACACCAGGCCGAGGATGTCGTGCCGCTCCAGGTAGGTCACGTTCGGCAGCGCGGCGACCCGGGTGCGGACGTGGTTCTCCAGCACCGGGCGGGTCGGCGTCACCGAGACGAGGCCGGTGTGGGTGTAGGGCAGGCGCAGGCCGTTGAAGTACCAGCGCATCTCCCCCAGGTCGCCGACCGGGGCGCCGCTGGCGCGCAGCTCGTCGGTGAAGCCGGGGAAGAAGTCTTCGAGGACGCGCTGACCGCGCGCGTGCAGCCCGTGGGCGTGGCGGGTGTGCGGCGTGCCCTTGCGCGGGGTGGTGACCCCGAGCAGGACGTCCCGGTCGAGGACGAGGACGTCCTCGTAGGACTCCGACAGCACCCGGGCCGCCAGGCTGCCGGCCATGCTGCCACCCAGGACGACGGCGACGCTTCCGACCGGTCCGGACATGTGCCGGCCTCCTTGATGTGAGAGTTCGTGGACCGGCCGCCGTCCCCCAACGGCGGCCTGGTGCCCAGCCTCACATCCGGAACGGGGGCCGGACGTCTCATGGTTTGCCTGGCGGGCGCCTCGCAGCGGCACGAGGGAACGCTGGAAGAAATCCGCCTTGCGCCGCGATGGATCGCGACGCGGCGCACGATGGAAGAAATAGCGCGGTGACGCCCTCCTCATGTGAAGATCGAAAACGGGGGGAGGCGAGAGTGAACGATTTCGAGGCCGTGACCGCCGCCATCGCAGCCGGGATCGCGGCCATCGGACAGGCCCAAGAAGCCGCACGACAGTCGTCCGGTGCCCTGACCGAGGCAACCGCCGCACTGACCGAGGCCACCGCCGGGTCCGCGATCGCCGACCTGCCCGGTGTCACCCAGCGGGCCCGCGACAAGGTCGACGCGACCATCCGCCGGTTGAGCCGGGCATCGGAGCAGCTCCGGGCCTATTCAGCAGGCTTGGGACGCTCTACCGCGCAGCCGGCTCCGCAGCGCACCCCGCCGACAGCACAACCGCCGGCCGACCCGGCGAGCGATGCGAGTCCTCCCGTTCGGGTGCTGAAAGAGCGGCTCGACGAACTTCGCGCCGAGCTGCCACCTCCGGTCGAACAAGGGCGCGGGCAGAAGACACACGGCCGGTGGGTCGACACCCGGGGCCGGGTCCACGCCATGGTCAGCGAGTCCGACGAGTGGAAGGAGAAGGTCAACGCCGTGCTGACCGGCGAAGGGTGTCCCCGGGTGCCCATCGCGAGAGCATCGGATGTCGAGCTGAGGTTGGCCGCGATGATGCGCGAGAAGGGCGAATCAGACCCGGGCATGCGGCATGTCACCCTCGTGATCAACAACGTGCCGTGCCGAGGCCCGTACAGCTGTGACAGGCTGCTTCCGGTCGTGCTGCCCGATGGCTACACGATCACCGTGCACGGGACGGACGGTTACGTGAAGACCTACACCGGAGGGGGTGTGCCGCGATGGCGGTGACGGCGTACTACACACGCGAAGGTGCGAGCCTGACCGGCCCGGCCGAGGCCGACGAGCTGCTCACCCGCATGGCCGAAGACCGGAAGCCGGGTGAATTGCCGCGTATGGCGGCCCTCGAGCACGAAGAATCGGGTGCAGTCCTCGAAGCGGGGATCAATGGCGAGCGCGGCTTCGTCACCCACATCAGCCAGACCGGACGCAGCGCCCTCAGCACGAACGGATCGACCTCACGCGAGGTGATCGAATACGACGAGCAGGCTCATGTCCGGGAAGTCCCAGCGCACGCCGAGATCCCGGTCGGCCAGGTACGGGAAGCCGTCCGCCGGTTCGTCTCGTCCGGGGGCGCGCGGCCCGACAACGTCTCCTGGTCCGACGTCTGACCCGCACGCGGAAACGCCGAAGGGGATCCCCACCGGTGGTGAGGATCCCCTTCGGCGCCTTGGCCTCTTCTCAGCTCGGGAAGGTGCCGCTCGTGACGTTCACGAACGTGCCCGTGATCGCGCCCGCTCGCTCGGATGCGAGGAACGTCGCCGTGGCCGCAACCTCGGCCAGCGTGGGTGACTTCTTCGTCATCCGCATGCCGTCGAGGTGCTCCAGCACTCCCTGGAAGGCCTCCTCGTCCATCTCCTGGCCGCCGCTGTGGGCCGCGAGCTTCTCCCGGGACAGGGTCTCCGGCAGGCCCGCCGTCCAGATGCCCAGCACGCGGACGCCGGCCGGGCCGAGCTCCGCCGCGAGGTTGCGGAACAGCGTGTCCATCGCCGCGTCGGCCGGGCCGGTGGCGCCCATCATCGGGCTGCCGTTGGCCGAACCGCTGTTCAGGCCCAGGATCACTCCGGAGCCCTGCTCGGTCATGTGCCGGGCGGCCGCCCGGGCGGTGAGGTAGTTCGTGGTGAGCCCGGTCAGGACCGGCCCGGTCACGTCGTCGGCGATCATGTCGAGCAGCGGCGTGCCCTGCACGTCGCCGCGGCTGATCAGGTTGATCGAGATGTCCAGGCTGCCGCTTTCGGCCACCACCGTCTTCGCGTGCCGTTCCACTGCGGCTTCGTTCAGGGCGTTGACCACGTTGGCCTTCGCCCAGCCGCCGGCGTTGGTGATCTCCTTGACCACCGGGGTGAGGTTCTTGCGGGTGCGCCCGGCGCAGTAGACGCGGGCACCTGCCTTGGCGAACGCCTTCGCCACTTCACGGCCGATCGATCCACCGGCTCCGTAGACGATGGCGTTCTTGTTCTCCAGGGACATCTGGTTTCCTTTCCTGTTCGACGTGTGCCCGGTGCACACGGAAGGCCTGGCCCCCAGCCATCGCAGCGACCCGCAGCCGAACGGCGGAACGGGTCGACTATCCGAGCACATCGTTGTGCCATCGCGAGGCGGGCCGCATCTTCCGGATTGCGCTCACCGCATGCACCCGGCCGCACGGAGTTCAGGCGAAAGAGGTAATCCGCTGCTCCGGACGGCTGGTTCGCCGCAGCCGGATCAGCTCGGGAAGATGCCGCTCGTGACGTTCAGGAAGGTGCCCGTGATGGCACCGGCCTCCGGCGCGGCGAGGAACGTCGCGGTCGCGGCGACCTGGGCGAGCGTGGGCGACTTCTTGGTCATCCGCATGCCGTCGAGGTGCTGCAGCAGGCCCTGGAACGCGGCGTCGTCCATTTGCGGCGCGCCGCTGAACGCCGCGAGCTTCTCCGGGGACAGCGTTTCGGGCAAACCGGCCGTCCAGATCCCGGCGACGCGCACGCCGCTCGGGCCGATTTCGGCGGCCAGGTTGCGCACGAGGGTGTCGATCGCGCCGTCGGCGGAACCGGTCCCGCCCATCATCGGGCTGCCGTGCGCGGATCCGCTGTCCAGCGCGAGGATCACGCCGGAGCCCTGCTCGACCATGTGCCGGGCCGCCGCGCGCATGGTGATGAAGTTGGTGGTGATGCCGGTGACGACCGGGCTGGTGAAGTCCGCGACCTTCATGTCGATCAGCGGGATGCCCTGGACGTCGCCGCGGGTGATCAGGTTGATCGAGACGTCCAGGCTGCCACCCTCGACGACCACCGTCTTGGCGTGCTCCTCGACGGCCGACTCGTCGAGCGCGTCGAGCACGTCCACCGAGGCCGCGCCGCCGGCCGCCTCGATCTCGTCGGCCACGGCCTGCAGGGACTCCAGGGTCCGGCCGACCAGGAAGACGTGCGCGCCGTCGGCGGCGAACGCCTTGGCCACCGCCGCGCCGATCGAGCCGCCGGCGCCGTAGACGATCGCGTTCTTCTTCTCGAGCGACATCTTCGTGTCTCCTCCGCGTCTTCTCGCGTGCTGTGTTGCCCGCGTTGTCGGACATTGAGACGCACGCCCGCGCGAAAACTCATCGGTGCGGGCGGAGGGGATTTCGATCAGAGGGTCAGCGGGAGCCCGAAGGCCGGGAAGAGGTGCGGTTCGAAGGAGGTGATCTCGACGATCCGGCCGCCTTCGATGCGCAGCACGTCCAGGACCTGCGCCCGGTAGACGGTGGTGCCCGGACGGCGCAGGTACCCGGCCGCCGCGGGCATCCGGTTCGCGAAGGTCGGCAGGTGCTTCCACGTGCCCTGGAAGTGCGGCGACCCCGGGTCGATCGAGGGTTTGATGAACGCCATCATCGCGTCGCGGCCGACGAACCAGAACGGGTTCGGCGGCATGGTCAGCACGACGTCCTGGCTGAGCAGCTCGGCGACCACGGCGGCGTCGGCCTGGTCGGCCGCGTCCATGTAACGCTGCAGGATCTCGCGCTCTTCGCTGGTCGGGCGGGCCGTCGCGGTCCACTCGCTGCGCCGCTCGGGCAGGTGCCGGCGCAGGGCGGGCCGGGCCCGCTGCAGGGCGCTGTTGACCGAGGCGACGCTCATGTCCAGCTGCTCGGCGGTGTCGGCGGCCGGCCAGCCCAGGACGTCACGCAGGATCAGCACGGCCCGCTGCCGGGGCGGGAGGTGCTGGATGGCGGCCAGGAAGACCAGCTCCATCGTCTCCCGGGACACCGCGGCACCCTCGGGCTGCAGCTCGGTGGAGGCGACGTCCTCCAGCAGCGCGTCCGGGTAGGGCTGCAGCCAGGTCACCCGGGCGGGGGCCTCGGCGGCCCCGTTGTCCATCCCCGGCACCGGCTCGTACCGCTGCGGACGGCGCTCGTTGCGGCGCAGGAAGTCGAGGCAGGCGTTGGTCGCGATGCGGTAGAGCCAGGCCCGGAAGGTCGAGCGGCCCTCGAAGACGTCCTTCCGGTTCCAGGCCCGCAGGAAGGTCTCCTGCACCATGTCCTCGGCGTCGTCGTACGAGCCGACCATCCGGTAGCAGTGCACCTGCAGCTCGTGCCGGAACGGCTCGACCAGGCCCGCGAAGTCCCATTCGTCCCCGGCCCGGACGGCCGCGGTGACCAGCTCGTCCTCGCCCGCGCCTTCCGTAACGCCCTCGTCCGTGACGCTTTCTTCTTCCGTCACGGGGGCCGCCGTGACGCTTTGGGCGGCACCGGCCGGCCGGTTTTCCGTCACGACCGCGGCCGTGACGTTTTCGCCGGCGGCGGCGTCCCGGGCCAGCTGGGCGATCCGGCGGAGCTTGCCGACCGTCGAGGCGAGGTCGGTGACGTCGGTGTAGAAGTCCTCGGGCAGCTGCGGGGCCAGCCGGCGCACCCGGAGCTCGATGTCCGCGATCAGGTCCGGCACGGCGGCGCCGCCGTTCGGCTGCTGCCGCTCGCGGTAGGCCTTCTGCCGGCAGGCGGGCGAGCAGTACTTCGACGTCCGGCCGCGCCCGCTCGCGCGCCCGGGCAGGGGGTTGCCACAGCTGGGGCACCGGCCATCGGTCACGGCGTCGAATCTACGCAGGCGCCTTCGCGCTCGCCACCGCACCCGGCTCTCCCGTCGTGCCCTCGTCGCACCCGTGCGGGTGGCGGGCCGCCCGCACCGCAGAAATGGAGGCGCCCCCGGGTTTTCGCCCCGATCATCCTCGTATGCGGGCGAGCCGGGCCAGGCCGACCCATCCCCTGCGAAGGAGAACAAGCCATGGCGACGAGCGTCCCGATCTCGGGTGCGGATTACCTCCGGATCCTCATCCACGGCCACACCGCGTTCGAACTGCTGCGCACGGGTCTCGAGTTCGACCTGTTCCAGAAGCTCGAGGACAGCGGCGGCTTGGACGTCACCGAGACCGCGGAGGCGCTGGGCGTCGAGGAGTACCCGGCGCGCGTCCTGCTGCTCGGCCTGGCGTCGCTGCTGCTGATCGAGAAGGAGGACGGCAAGTTCGTCAACACCGAACTCGTCCGCCGCAAGCTGCTCAAGAGCGGCGAGCGGTTCCTCGGCCCGCTGATCGACATCCAGGACAAGATCATCAACAAGACCCTGGTGGACTTCGCCGAGTCGATGCGGCAGAGCACCAACGTCGGCCTGCGCCACCTCGAGGGCCCCGGCGACACGCTCTACTCGAAGCTCACCGCGACGCCGGACCTGCAGAAGGTCTTCTACGACAACATGGGCGACGCCTCGAACCGCGCGTTCGAGCAGTTCCTGGAGCACTACGACTTCAGCCACGTCAAGCACGCGATCGACATCGGCGGCGGTGACGGCACCAACTCGGTCAAGCTGGCCGAGCGCTACCCCGAGCTCGAGGTCACGGTGTTCGACCAGGAGAGCGTCACCCGGCTCGCCGCGGACAAGATCGAGGACCCGTCGGTCCGCAAGCGCGTCCACTTCCACCCGGGCGACATGCTGACCGACCGGCTGCCCGAGGGCGCCGACGCGATCCTGTTCTTCCACATCTACGAGATCTGGTCGCTCGAGCGGAACACCGAGCTGCTGCGCAAGTGCTACGACGCGCTTCCCGAGGGCGGCACGGTGCTGGTCTACAACTTCGTCTCCAACGACGAGGGCACCGGCTCGCTCTCGGGCGGGCTCGTCTCGCCGTACTTCCTGGCGCTGGCCTCGGGCGAGGGCATGACCTGGTCGGCCGCGGACATGGAGAAGTCCGTGCGCGACGCCGGTTTCTCGCGGGTCGAGCGGTTCGCCGACCTCGGCTTCAGCCACGCCCTGGTGGTGGGCCACAAGTAGCCCGGCGCCCGATCCGGGCGGGCCGGAACCGGCTCGCCCGGATCTTCGGTGTCCCAGCCCGGCGCCCGCCGCTCGCGGGACGAACGAAAGAAGGCCGATGAACTTCCCCGAACCCGTCGCCATCATCGGGATGGCTTGCCGTTTCGCCGCGGGAATCGAGTCACCAGAGTCGTTCTGGGCCCTCCTGCGCGACGGTGGCGACACCGTCGGCGAGCTGCCCGCGGACCGCTGGGAGTGGCACGCCGGCCAGAGCCGGGAGCACGCCGCGGTGGTCCGGGACGTGACCAAGCGCGGCGCGTTCCTGGACAACGTCAAGGAGTTCGACGCCGACTTCTTCGACGTCACGCCCCGCGAGGCCGCGCTGATGGACCCGCAGCAGCGGATCACGCTGGAGCTGGCGTGGGAGGCGCTGGAGCACGCGGGGATCCCGCCGCGCTCGCTGGGCGGCACGGACGCCGGGGTGTTCATGGGGGTCGGCGCCGACGACTACGGCCGCCGCCTGCTGGAGGACCTGCCGCGGATCGAGGCCTGGACCGGGATCGGCAGCTCGTTCTGCGCGGTCGCCAACCGCGTCTCCTACGTGCTCGACCTGCACGGGCCCAGCATGGTCGTGGACACGGCCTGTTCGTCCTCGCTGGTCTCGATCCACCTGGCCGCCCAGGCGCTGCGTTCCGGCGAGTGCCCGGTCGCCCTGGCCGGCGGCATCCTGGTGATGGCCGGCCCGGGGCTTTCGGTCGTGCTCGACGCGGCCGGCGCCACCTCGCGCGACGGGCGCAGCAAGTCGTTCGACGCCTCCGCCGACGGTTACGGCCGCGGCGAGGGCGGCGGCGTCGTCGTGCTCAAGCTGCTCAAGGACGCCCGCCGCGACGGCGACCGGGTGCTCGCGGTCGTCCGCGGCAGCGCGGTGCAGCAGGACGGCAAGACCAACGGGATCATGGCGCCCAACGGCGAGGCGCAGGCCAACCTGATGCGCAAGGCCTACACCGCCGCGGGGATCGACCCGGCGACGGTCGGTTACGTCGAGGCGCACGGCACCGGCACCAACGTCGGCGACCCGCTCGAAGCGGGCGCGATGACCGCGGTGTTCGGCGCCGGCCGCACGCCCGACACGCCCTGCCTGATCGGCTCGGTCAAGCCGAACGTCGGCCACCTCGAAGCCGGCGCCGGCGTCGCCGGGGTGATCAAGACCGTGCTGGCCCTGCAGCACGGCGAGATCCCGGCCAGCCTGAACTTCACCACGCCGAACCCGAAGATCCCCTGGGCCACTTCGGGTCTGCGCGTGGTCACCGAGAACACGCCGTGGCCGCAGAGCGTCGCGCCGCGGCGCGCCGGGGTCTCCGGGTACGGCTACGGCGGCACCATCGCGCACGTGATCCTGGAGGCGGCCGACGAGGCCGACGCCGAGGCCGGCCCGGCCGCGGCGACCGGGACGCCGCGGGTGCTCCCGCTGTCCGGGGCGACCGAGACCGCCGTCGCGAAGTACGCCGGCCGGCTGGCGAACTGGCTGGCCCGCAACCCCGACACCACGCTGGCCGACGTCGGCCACACGCTTTCGCAGCGGCGCCAGCACTTGCCGCACCGCGCGACCGTCGTCGCCGACACCACCTTCACGCTGCGCGCGAAGCTGGCCAACTTCGCGGCGGGCACCGGCGGGACGTCCGGGCGCGCGCTGCCCGAGACGTCACGCCAGGACCTGGTCTGGGTCTTCTCCGGGCACGGCTCGCAGTGGATCGGCATGGCCCGCGAGCTGCTCGCGACCGAACCGGCGTTCGCCGCCGTGATCGACACGATCGAGCCGATCTTCCAGGCGGAGATGGGCGTCTCGCCGCGCGCGACCATCGGCTCGGACGACGAGCAGCCGGTCGACGTCGTCCAGCCGATGATCTTCGCCGTCCAGGTCGCCCTGGCCGCGCTGTGGCGCGACCGCGGGGTCCACCCCGACGCCGTGATCGGGCACTCCGTGGGCGAGATCGCCGCGGCCGTCACGTCCGGGATGCTCACCCTCGAACGCGGCGCCCGGCTGGTCTGCCGGCGGTCCCTGCTGCTGCGCCAGGTCGCCGGGAACGGCGCGATGGCCATGGTGAACCTGCCGCCGGAAGAGGCCCGCCGCCGTCTCGCCGGCCGTACCGACGTCGCCGTCGCGGTCGCCGCCGCCACCGGTTCGACCGTGTTCTCCGGCGACATCGACGCCGTCCAGGAGATCAGCGAGTCGTTCGGGGCCGAGGGACTCGTCGTGCGCCGCGTCGACTCCGACGTCGCGTTCCACAGCCCGCACATGGACCCGCTGCTGGAGTCGCTCGCCGCGGCCGCCGCCGACCTGCCCCCGACGCCGGCCGGGATCCCGGTATACAGCACCGCCCTGGCCGACCCGCGTTCGGAGGCCCCGCGCGATGGCGCGTACTGGGCGACGAACCTGCGCGGCACGGTCCGGTTCGCCGAGGCCGTCGCGGCCGCGGCGGCCGACGGCTACCGGCTGTTCGTCGAGGTCTCGCCGCACCCGGTGGTCGAGCACTCGATCAACGAGACCCTCGACGAGCTGGGCATCACCGACGCCGTCGTCACGCACTCCCTGCGCCGCAACCGGCCCGAGCGCGAAACCCTGCTGGGCAACCTCGGCGCGCTGTACTGCGCCGGCGTCGACGTCGACTGGGCCGCGCACTGGCCGGCCGGCTCGCTGGTGGACGTGCCGACCACGGCGTGGCAGCGCAAGGAGCACTGGGTCGACGACTCGGTCGGCCGGTCGTTCCTCACCGAGCAGCACGACCTCGAGAGCCACACGCTGCTCGGCGGCCGGATCAACGTGCACGGCGCGAACCCGGCGCAGGCCTGGCTGACCTACCTGGACCGCGACTCGCGGCCGTACCCGGGCGACCACCCGGTGCGCAAGGTCGAGATCATCCCGGCCGCGGTGCTGCTCAACAGCTTCCTCACCGCCGCGGCGACCGCGAAGGGCACCTGGCACGAGATCTCCGACGTCGCGCTGCGCGTGCCGGTGAGCGTCACCCGGCCCCGGCACCTGCAGATCGTGCTGCAGGACGGCGCGTTCCGGCTGTCGTCGCGGATCATCGAGGACGGTCAGAGCGACGACGGCGACGACAAGGGCTGGGTCACCCACACGACCGCGTCCGTCTCGCCGTTCGCCGGCAAGATCCGCGGCCAGCGCTCGGATGCGCAGACCACCGAGGACCTGCCGACCGGGTACGTCATCGACCGGCTCGCCACGCTCGGCGTCGCGGCGATGGGCTTCCCGTGGGTCGTCGAGGAAATCCGGCGCGGGGACGGCACCCTCGTGGTCACCGTCAACACCGACCCCGGCTCGGACGAGCTGCCCGAGACCTGGGCGCCGCTGCTCGACGGCGCGCTGTCGGCGGCTTCGGTCGCCTTCGGCGGGCCGCCGATCCTGCGGATGCCCGCCCACATCCACCGCGTCACGCTCGCCGCGCAGTCGCCGTCCCGGGCGCGGGTGACCGTGCGCGTGGTCGCCGACGACACCGTGGACGTCGAGATCGCCGACCTCGACGGGACCGTCGTCGGCCGGCTGGCCCGGCTGCGCTACGGCGTGCTGGACAGCGAAGCCGGCGCCGTGACGAGCCCGCGCCAGGTCGTGCACCGGCTGGGCTGGCGCCCGGCCGAGGGCACCGCTTCGGGCGCGGCGCTGAACCTCGTGCTGGTCGGGCCGGACTCGCCGGTGCTGCGGCGGGTCACCACCGGGCTCGACGCGCTCGGCGTCGCGCACCTGGTCACGGCCACGCCCGAGGCGCTGCCCGAGGGCTTGCTGAGCCGCGAGCACACGCTGCTCGTGGTGCCCGCCGCCGGCGCGTCCGGGGACGCCGCCGCCGACGGGGCCTGGCTGCTCGCCCGCACGGCCCAGCGCGTCGCCGCGACCGGCGAGACGAAGGCCGCGCGCGTCTGGTGCCTCACCGAAGGCGTCCGCGAGAGCGCCGACGCCGGTTCGCTCGGCCACAGCTCCGTCTGGGGTGTCGGCCGGGTCGTCGGCGGCGAGTACCCGGACCTCTGGGGTGGCGTCGTCGACATCGGACAGTCCGAAGAGGACATCCGGGGCCTGGTCGACGTGCTGCGCACGATCCGCGGCGAGGACGTCGTCGTCGTCCGCGACGGAGCGGCCGAAGTGGGGCGCCTGCTGCGGATCGAGGGCGAGCCGGTCAAGCAGCGGCTCGAAGGCCGGCCGCACGCGACTTACCTGGTCACCGGCGGCCTCGGCACGCTGGGCCTGGAGGTCGCGCACTGGCTGGCCGACCGCGGCGCCCGGCGGATCGTGCTCGCCGGCCGGCGCGGGCTCCCGCCGCGCGCCCGCTGGGCCGAGCTGACCGACGAGGCCGAGATCGCCGCGGTCGACTCGGTGGTCGCGCTGGAACGCCTGGGTGTCACCGTGTTCCCGGTCGCCGTGGACGTCTCCGACGCCGACGACGTCGCCGCGAAGCTCTCGCCGGACGCGCTGGGGCTGCCGCCGTTCCGCGGCGTGGTGCACGCCGCCGGCGTGCTCGACGACCGCACGCTCGGCCGGCTCGACGAGGCGTCGCTGCGCCACGTCATGCGGCCGAAGGTCGAAGGCGCGCTGAACCTGCACGCGCTGTTCCCGCCGGGGTCGCTGGACTTCTTCGTGCTGTTCTCCTCGTGCGGCCAGCTGCTCGGGCTGCCCGGGCAGGCCAGCTACGCGGCGGGCAACGCGTTCCTCGACGGGCTCGCCGCCCACCGGCGCGTCGCCGGGGACGCCGGGGCGGCCAGCTACGCGTGGACGTCGTGGCGCGGGCTGGGCATGTCGACCTCCACCGCGGTGATCGACGCCGAGCTAGCCGCCCGCGGCACGGCCGACATCAGCGCCACCGAGGCGTTCGGCGCCTGGGACCTGGCCACCCGCCACGACCTCGGGTACGCCGTGATGCTGCGGACGCTGCCGGCCGAGCCGGGGGTGCGGAAGCTGGCGCTGCTGTCGGAGCTGCCGGAGGAGGCCGCGGCCGGCGCCACGGCCGCCGACCTGGTCGACGTCCCGTGGGCCGGGCTCACCGGCGCCGAGCTGACGGCCGCCGTCACCGAGGAGATCCGCAAGCAGGTCGCGACCGAGACCGGCCTCGCACCGTCCGAAGTGGACATCCGGCGGCCGCTGATCGAGATGGGTCTCGACTCGGTGATGACCGTGCGGATCCGGCGCGGGCTGGAGCGGCGCTTCCGGTTCCCGCTGCCCGCGACGTTGTTCTGGGACCGCCCGACCATCGACGCGGTCGCTTCGCTGCTGACCGAGCGGATGGCCCAGGAGATGGCCCCAGAGATGTCTCAGGAGATGTCTCAGGACACCGAGGGGACGGCATGAGTTTCGACGGTTTTGTGCCCTGGCCGCAGGATCTGGCGCACGCGTACCGCGCGGCCGGGGTCTGGCCCGGGCGCACGATGGGGTCGTACCTGTGGGAGTGGGCCGGGGATCGGGGTGACCGGGTCGCCGTCGTCGACGGGGCGACCCGGCTGACCTACCGCGACCTCGCGGTGCGCGCGGACGCGCTGGCCGTGCGGCTGGGCGAGCGCGGGCTGGGGCGCGGGGACACGGTCTTGGTGCAGCTGCCGAACACGTGGGAGTTCGCGGTCGTGACGGCGGCCCTGCTGCGCCTCGGCGTCGTCCCGACGATGATGCTGCCGCCGCACCGCGACCACGAGCTGACGGCCATCGGCGCGCACGTCGGGGCGCGCGCCCTGGTCGTGCCCGGCACCTGGCGCGGGTACGACCACCAGCAGCTGGCGTTCCGGGTGGCCGCGGCCTTGCCCGGGCCGGCGGAGGTGCTGGTGGTCGGCGACGACGTCGCCGAGGGCGCGATCGACGTCCGGTCGCTGCTGTCGCCCGACGGCGACGTCGAGGCGCGGCGGCGGTGGCTGGACGAGCACGGGCCGTCGCCGTCGGACATCGCCGTGTTCCTGCTGTCGGGCGGCACCACGGGCGTGCCGAAGGTGATCAGCCGGACGCACGACGACTACCTGTTCAACATCGTCCACACCGCGCGGGCGTGCGCGTTCGGCGAGGACACCGTGTACCTCGCGGTGCTGCCGGCCGGGCACAACTTCCCGCTCGCCAGCCCGGGCCTGCTCGGCGCGCTGCACGCGGGCGGGCGCGTCGTGTTCTCGGCGTCCCCCCGGGCGGAACCGGTGTTCGCGGCGATCGAGGCCGAGCGCGTCACGGCGACGTCGGCGGTGCCGGCCGTCGTGCTGAAGTGGATGGACGCGGCGGCCACGCTGAAGCCGGACCTGTCCAGCCTGCGGTACCTGCACGTCGGCGGCTCGATGCTGGCGCCGGACATCGCGGAGCGGATGGCGCGGACGCTCGACTGCCGGCTGCAGCAGGTGTACGGGATGGCCGAGGGCCTGGTCTGCTACACCCCGCCGGACGCGTCCGACGAGGTGGCGTTCGGCACGCAGGGGCCGCCGGTCAGCGCGTTCGACGAGCTGCTGGTCGTCGACGAGGACGGCTCGCCCGTGCCCCCCGGGGAGATCGGCGAGCTGCTGACGCGCGGCCCGGGCACCCCGCGCGGCTACTACGGCGTCCCGGACCAGAACCGCCTGTCGTTCACCGAGGACGGCTGGTTCCGCACGGGCGACCTGGTCCGCATCACGACCGACGGCCACGCGGTCGTCTGCGGCCGGGTGAAGGACCTGATCAACCGCGGCGGCGAGAAGATCTCGGCCGGCGAGGTCGAGACGCTGATCCAGGAACTGCCGGAGGTCGCGGAGGTGGCGGCGGTCCCGTCCCCGGACCCGGTGTACGGCGAGCGCGTCTGCGCGTTCGTCCGCTTCCACGGCGGCTGCTCGTTGTCCCTGGCCGAAATCACCCGCCTCCTGACGGAGCGCGGCCTGGCGGCGTTCAAGATCCCGGAGCGCCTGGAAGTCCTGGACGCCTTCCCGCACACCGCAGTGGGGAAAGCCGACAAAAAAGCCCTGAAAGTCCTGCTGGCGGACCTGGACACCCTCCCCCGCGCCGCGTAGATCTCTTCGCCCGGGCCCCGCGACCCCCACGTCGCGGGGCCCGTCGCCGTGTCGACCCCCCGATCACGCGTGATGTCCCTTCAATCACACGTGATGCCCACTGATCGCGAGTGTGCCCGCCCAAGCGCATGACTTGCCCCGGCGAGCACCCGATTTCCGCCTTCCGGCAGGCGACGTCGTGCTCAAGAAGGCATCTCACGTGATCCGCCGGGCATCACGTCGGTTCCCGAACTCCGGTCTCGCGTGATTGGGGGGTCGACTCGCGTGATTAGCGGGTCAACTCGCGTGATCGGGGGGTCGACACGGCAAAGCGAAGGCCGCCGCCCGGGTGCAGGGGGACCCGGGCGACGGCCTTCGCGAATGGACCGTCCTTTTCGGACGGTCAGGCGGCGCGGCCGGCGGACCGGCGCGCGCTTTCGGCTCCTTGGGCCGCGATCACGGCGGCGTCGAAGTTCGGCGGCTGGCCGACTTCGGGGACGTACTCGGCGTGGACGACCGTGTTCGCGGCGTCCACCACGAACACCGCGCGGGACAGGAGGCGGAACTCCTTGATCAGCACGCCGTACGCGAGACCGAACGCGACGTCGCGGTGGTCGGACAGGGTCCGCACGCCCTCGACGCCCGCCGCGCCGCACCAGCGGGCCTGGGCGAACGGGAGGTCCACCGACACCGTCAGCACCGACGCCTCGCCGAGGTCGGTGACGGCTTCGTTGAACCGGCGCGTCTGCAGGTCGCAGACCGGCGTCTCCAGCGACGGGACGACCGAGATCACCCGTGTGCCGCTCAGCGAGGAGAACCGGACCGGCGCCAGGTCGTTGCCCAGCACGGTGAAGTCCGGCGCCTGGTCGCCGACGGCGACCTCCGGGCCGAGCAGCGTCACCGGGTTGCCCCGGAAGGTGACGACGCCCGTGCGTTCGGTGCTCGTCATGCCCGCCCCCTCAGCCCTTGACCGGGCTGGTCTGCTGCGACACCACGCGCCACTCGCCGTCGACCTGCGCGGCGACCCAGGTGCCGCGGACGACGCGCTCGGCCGGCACGGTGGTCTCGCCGTCGTAGAGGACGCCGCCGTCGGTGATCACCACGGCCACGCCGGGCTCGAGGACCTTGATCTCGATCGGCTCGGTGAGCAGCTTCGTGCCGGCCAGCTGGCCGCCGAAGGCGTCGGTGAAGAACGTCTTGATCGCGTCCTGGCCGTTGACCTGCTGGTCGTCGACGAGGATGCTGCCGTTCTCGGCGAACGACGCGGCGAACGCGTCGGCGTCGTTCGCGTCCCAGGCGGCCCGCGCGCGCAGCTGGGCGGTCAGCGCGGCGCTCTCCTCGCCCTGGGTGAACTTGCCGTAGTAGGTGGCCCACTGCTTGGCCCCTGCGACGAGGGACGATGCCTTCTCGGACATCCGGCTCTCCTTGGCTGGTCAATTGGCTCGAATCTCCGTGACCAGGATTCCCGCCGACGCCGGTGCCGGGCATCTCCTCTCCTGCGGGAAAAGGACCGCGAACCGCGGCAACGCAGGAGAGGTTTCCGATGCGGGCCGCGTGTGACCATTTACCTCGTATGGGGCCGATCGTATCCCTGCCGTTGGTTGGCCGACCGATCGAAGGAGAAGCAACAGTGTCCGCACCCACTTCTGACGACCAGGCCAGGCTGGACGACTATTACGGGCCCTTCACCGCGGAGAAGGAAAAGGAAGCCCTCGACGTCCCGCTGCGCCTGATCGCCGCTTGGACGAAGAACGACGGTTACGGCGTCGCCAAGGCCTTCACCGAGGACGGCGTCCTCATCCTCCCCGGTGACGTCCTGAAGAAGGGCCGCGACGAGATCGGTTCGTTCATGGCCGCCGCCTACGCCGGGCCGTTCAAGGGCACGGGCGTCACGGGCAAGCCGGTCGACCTCCGGTTCGTCTCCGACACCGTCGCGCTGATCCGCACCCACGGCGGCATCCTCGCCCCGGGTGAGACCGAAATCGACGAGGAGCTCGCCGTCCGCTCCACGTGGGTCGTCGTGAAGCGCGACAACGAATGGCAGCTGGCCGTCTACCAGAACAGCCCGCGCGGCTCCGGCGCCACCCTCCGCTGGTAACCGAAACAGACCAGGAGTTCATTGTGCCGACCACTCCGTGGGGCGACGCCACCGAGATCCTCACCGCGCTCGGCGTCGAGGAGGACACCTCTTTCTACCGCGAGTTCACCAGCGCGGACGAAAAGGCCGTCCTCACCGTGCCGCAGCGCATCCAGGACGCGTGGCTGAAGAACGACCCGGACGTCTTCGCCGACGTCTTCACCGCCAACGGCAGCTTGCTGCTGCAGGACAACCAGCTCACCAGCCAGGACGAGATCCGCGCGTACATGCGCGCCGGGTTCGCGGGTCCCCTCAAGGGCGCGCACGTCTACGGCTGGCCGCTCGAGGTCAAGTTCCTCGACGAGAACGTCGCGATCGCGATCACCGAGGGCGGGATCATCCGCGCCGGCGAGTCGGAGATCGCGCCGGAGAACCAGATCCGCGCGGTCTGGGTGGTCGTCCGCAACGCCGAGGGCGAGCTGAACCTGTTCTCGCACCAGAGCAGCCCCGTCAAGGGCTGAGCGCGTTCCAGGTCCGTGAAGGCCACCTTGAGGGACATGGAGTCCCTGAAGGTGGCCTTCACGGCATTTTGGGAGATGGGCCGCGCGGCCGGCGGGACTAGCGTCCCCAGCGGGCGCCCCTGTGCCCGCCCGGCCCGTCCGTCGACGAGTGGAGGATCCCGATGACCCCGGCACCCGTCGGCCCCGCCGATCCGGCGAAGGCCAAGGCGTTCTCCTCCGCCGCACAGTACGAAAAAGCCCTCGACGGGATCCGTGACGCCGCAGCCGCCTACTACGCCGGCAAAGACGTCCTCATGGACGACGACGCCTACGACGCCCTGCTGGCCCGCGCGATCGCGACCGAAACCGCGCACCCGGCGTGGAAGGCCCCCGACACACCGACCGAGGCCGTCGGCGCGGGGGTCGCGCCCGGGACCGAGATCCCGCACAGCACGCCGATGCTGGGGCTGGACAACGTCTTCGACACCGAGTCGCTGCAGAAGTGGCTGGGCCGCCTCGAACGTGTCCTCGGCCACCCGGCCCCGGCCTTCTCGGTCGAACCGAAGCTGGACGGCCTCGCCGTCGCCGCCCGCTATTCGCGCGGCCGGCTGACGCTGGTCCTCACCCGCGGCACCGGCACGATGGGCGAAGACGTCACCACACGCGCGCTCCGGGCCAAGGGCCTGCCCAAGAAGCTCTCCTCGCCCCGGACGATCGAAGTCCGCGGCGAGATCTTCATGACCGACGAAGACTTCGCGACGGCCAACGAACTGCGCACCGGTCACGGCGAGCCCGCGTTCGCCCACCCGCGTGGCGCCGCCGCCGGGACGCTGCGGGCGATCGACCGCGCCTACGCGGCGCCCCTGTCGTTCGTCGCCTACTCCGTGCAGGGGGTGCAGGACGACGGCACGCACTCGGAAGCCATGGCCCAGCTGGAAAAGCTCGGTGTCGCGACGACGGCCGGGAGCAAGCCCGCGCTGAAGGTCTGCCACGACGCCGACGAGATCGAGGCGGCCGTCGCCGAGATCCGGGACCTGCGCGGTTCGCTCGGCTACGGGGTCGACGGCGTCGTGATCAAAGCCGACCGGCCCGAGGACCGCGCGGCCGCCGGAGCGTCGACCAAGGCGCCCCGCTGGGGCGTCGCCGTGAAGTTCCCCGCCGACACCCGCAGCACCAAGCTGCTCGCCATCGACGTCCAGGTCGGCCGCACCGGCGTGATCACCCCGGTCGCGACGCTGGAGCCGGTGTTCATCGACGGCGTCAAGGTCGTCTCGGCGACGCTGCACAACTTCGACGACCTCGAGCGCCGCAACGTCCGCGTCGGCGACACCGTGTTCGTCCGCCGCGCCGGCGACGTGATCCCCGAGATCACCGGCGCCAAGCTCGACGAGCGGCCGAAGGGCGCCAAGCCGTTCACCCCGCCCGAGGTCTGCCCCGACTGCGGATCGGACATCGACCGCTCGCAGACGCGCTGGCGCTGCACCGGCGGCCGCGTCTGCGGCGCGCGCAAGATCCTCGCGCACTACGCCACCCGCGAGGCGATGGACATCGAGGGCATGGGCGGCAAGATCCTCGACCAGCTGGTGGCCGAGGGCCTGGTCGCCGACCCGGCCGACCTGTACGACCTCGACGTACCGAAGCTGGCCGCACTCGAGGGCCTCGGCGAGATCTCCGGCGGCAAGCTGGTCGCGGCGATCGAGCTCACCCGGAAGCGGCCGCTGTCGAGCCTGCTGACGGGGCTCGGCATCCGGATGGCCGGGCGCGCGGTCTCCCGGCGGCTGGCCCGCCACTTCGGTTCCATGGACGCGCTTCTCGAAGCCACGCCCGACCAGCTGCAGGAGGTCGACGGCGTCGGCCTGGAACGCGCGGTGACCATCGCCGGCGAGCTGGCCGAGCTCGCGCCGGTCATCGCGAAGCTGGTGGACCGCGGCCTGACCATGACCGAGCCGGACTTCGCGGCTCCGGCCGCAGCGCCCGCCGATCTCCCGCTGCGCAAGGCCGACGGCTCGCCGATGCGGGTCGTGGTGACCGGTGCGGTGCCGGGACTGAAGAACCGCGACGAAGGCAACCTGGCCGTCGAGCGGCTGGGCGGCACCGCGGCCGGCTCGGTGTCGGCCAAGACGGACCTCGTGGTCGTCGGCGAAGGTTCCGGCAGCAAGGCGGACAAGGCGCGGGAACTCGGCGTCCGGATCCTGCCCGCCGAGGAGTTCGCCGAGCTCCTCGCCGCCCACGACACCGGCGACGCGAAACGGACCACGCAGATCCTGGCCGCCTGAACGGACCCGGAAAGGCCGGCACCGGAATTCCGGTGCCGGCCTTTTCTGCAGGTCTCAGCGGAAGTGGATGTCGACGCGGTCGAGCGCCGTGACGGAAACGTCGTACGCGCCCAGCGTGCATCGCACCGTCGCGCAGTCCACCGTCACGTCGACACCGTCACCGATGTTGCCGACGTACTTCTTCTGGGCCACGATCGTCGTGACCGCGATACCGTGGGCGTCACTGTGGACTTCGACCACCGTCGCCGGGTTGCCGGCGCAGCCGGTCGGCACCCAGCCGCATTCGCCGACCCAGAACGTGCCGTTCGGCGGCAGCCCGACGACCACCGCGGCGACGGTCGCGTTGGCGGACAACGCGAACGTCGGCGCGGCGATCAGGTGCACCGGCGACGCGGCCGAGGCGGCGGGCGCGGCCACGGCCGTCAGCCCGGCCACCACCGCGGCGACGGTGGCGATTCTTCGGGTTCTCGTGCGCATGGAAAACTCCTGCCATTCTGTGCAATTCGGAAAAATCGGAAACCGGACCCTGCCCGTATCGTACGGGAAACACACAGGTGATCCGGGGGCCCGGAAAAGCTCAGCGGGAGGTCGTGGATATCGCATGACCAGAGACGCGCGCATGATCCATTACCCGGAACAATTCGGCGCATAAGCACTCCCGTGGAGGTCGACCATGCATCTTGCCGCCCCGGTGGCGCCGATCGCGCCCCATCCGTTGTTGTTGTTCTTGCTCGGCCTCCTGGTCCTGCTGACCCTGGCCAAGCTGCTCGGCCGGCTCGCCGAGCGCTTCGGGCTGCCGTCGGTGGTCGGTGAGCTCGTCACCGGCATGCTGCTCGGCCCGTCGCTGCTGGGCCACCTCGCGCCCGGCTTCATGAACTGGCTGATGCCCACGCAGCCGCCCGAGCAGATCCACCTGCTCGACGGGGTCGGGCAGTTCGCCGTGCTGCTGCTGGTCGGGATCACCGGCACCCACCTGGACACGCGCATCCTGCGCCGCCAGGGCAGGACCGCGGCCACCGTCAGCCTGGTCGGGCTGCTCGTGCCGCTGGCGCTGGGCATCGGGCTCGGGTTCGTCCTGCCCGGTTCCCTGCTCGGCAGCTCCGGCTCCAGCCGCTGGGTCTTCGCCCTGTTCATCGGCGTCGCGATGTGCGTCACCGCGATCCCGGTGATCGCCAAGACGCTCACCGACATGAAGCTGTTGCACCGCAACATCGGGCAGCTGACGCTCGCGGCCGGCATGGTCGACGACGCCGTCGGCTGGCTGCTGCTGTCGGTCGTCTCCGCGGCCGCGACGGTCGGCGTCAGCGCCGGCGTCGTCTCGCTGTCGATCGGTTACCTGCTCGGGTTCATCGCGCTCGCCGGGACGATCGGCCGCGTGCTCGTGCGCAAGCTGATGGACCTGGCCGCCAAGCGTGAGGAGTCGGGCCCGGTCGTCGCCATGGCGGTGATCATCCTGCTGGCCTTCGGCGCCACCACGCAGAGCCTCGGCATGGAGCCGGTGTTCGGCGCGTTCGTCGGCGGCATCCTGATCGCGCAGTCGCGGGCGTCGCAGGCGAAGCTCGCGCCGCTGCGCACGGTGGTGCTTTCCGTGCTGGCGCCGCTGTTCCTGGCCACGGCCGGGTTGCGGATGGACCTGACCGCGCTGGCGCACCCGACCACGGCCCTGGCCGCGGCGGCTCTGCTGGCGCTGGCGATCGTCGGCAAGTTCGCCGGCGCCTACGGCGGCGCGCGGATGAGCGGCCTGTCCAAGTGGGAGGGCCTCGCGCTCGGCGCGGGGATGAACTCCCGCGGTGTCATCGAGGTGATCGTGGCGCTGACCGGCCTGCGGCTCGGCGTGCTCAACACCGCCACCTACACGATGGTGGTGCTGGTCGCGATCGTGACGTCGGTGATGGCCCCGCCGCTGCTGCGGGTGTCGATGCGCCGGGTGGCCCGCACCGAGGACGAGCACCTGCGGATGCTGGACCACGAGGCGTGGCTGGGGCACTCACTGTCCACTCCGGAGCCGCTGCGGGCCGCGCCGGAAACCCTGCGGCGCGACGCCGCCTGAGCGTCCATAAAGGACAAAGCAAAGGGGGCCTTCCCGCGGGAAGGCCCCCTTTGCCGTTGTCTCAGAGCATTCCGGCCAGGCCGGCGTACCCGCCCTCGGCCAGCCGTTCGCCCGACTCCGTCGCGTACGCCGCGTCGGCCTTGATGCCCAGGCCCTCGACCATCCGGTTCATGAAGTTGAACAACGCGCAGACGAGCACGGCGTCGTGCAGGGCCTGTTCGTCCCAGCCCGCGGCGAACACCGCCTCGGCGTCGGCGTCGGTCATCCGGGACGGCGTCCGCGTCAGCTTGCCCACGTAGGCCAGCACCGGCTTCAGCTTGTCGTCGACCGGGGACGACGCCAGGTCCGCCACCGCGGCCGTCAGGACGCCTTCCGGGATCCCGAACGCCTCCGCCGTCACGGTGTGGATGCCGTGGCAGTAGTCGCAGGCGTTGAGGCCCGAAACGTAGGCCGCGATCATTTCCCGCTCCCCCGGCGAGAACGGTGAATCTCCACGCAGCAGCGTTTCGTGGAACGCCAGCAGGTGGCGCGCCGGATCCGGGTAGGACCGGAAAACCTGGAGCAGCGTCGTTTCAGCCGGCAGCGACTTCAGGTAGGACATCGGGAGCTTCCTTTCGGTCGGCGAGCCGGTCGATCTCGTCCCGGCGGATCCAGCAGGCCGTCAGGTACGCCCGCGCCGCCGGACCGATCTCCGGCACGGCGTTCGTCACCCGGGCGGCCGAGTTCGTCCACTCCTGGCGCAGCGCCCCCGCCTCCGGGCGTCCCGGGACGGCATCCACCAGGGGCCGCAGCATCCGCCACTGCGCCAGCCCGGCCGCGGCGAGCCCGGCCAGGTCGGCGGTGAACACGCCGTGGCGGGCGCGGTCGACCGCCTGGGTGACCAGCGCCGGGTCGTCGGCCAGCCGGGCGAAGCCCAGCCCGGCGACCAGCCGGTCCGGCTCCAAGCCCAGCAGGATGACGCCGACCTCGGTCTCCGGCGGGGCGTCGATCTCGGGCAGGGTGAAGCGCGAGTCGTAGGGCTCCTCGTCAGACACCGGCGCCCACCTTGGCGCGGGCCGGGGTCCCGGCCGGGGCGTCCCCGCGCAGGCTGCGGGCGATCGCGCCGGCGACGCGGGCGGTGGCGACGCGGTGGCCGTCGATGTTGCGGGCGGCCGGCCCGAGCACCATGCCCGCGGCCGCGCCGACCACGGACACCAGCGGCGCGTACGCGTAGGTCAGGGTGCGTTCGTCGAGTTCCGGCCAGCCGTCCCGCTCGCCGACGACCTCCTCGGGCAGCAGCCCGCGCCCGGTCTCCGGCGTCGTGCCCAGCGCCAGCACCGCGCTGTCGCCGCTCACCCGCCGTCCGCCGGCCAGCCGCAGCACCGCCGTGCCGCCGGCCCCGGCCGCCACCGAGGTGATCGCGTCGCCGCGGTGCACGACCAGGCGTCCCTCGGCCTCGGCCCGCTCCAGCTGCGGACGGAACTCGAACATGATCGACGCGCGCCGGAACTCGGCCATCAGCCCCAGCCGGTCGGACCAGCCGACGCTGCCGATCCGGGCCCGGCCCTCGGGCCGGAAGAACTTGGAGTTGACGTCGGCGCACTGGTAGCGCTCGCCGGGCTCGCGGACCACCCAGTGCACCTCGCGGCCGGCCGCGAGGGCGTTCGTGATCAAGTGCGCCGAGGTCAGCCCGGCGCCGACGACGACCTGGCGCCCGCCGAGCGGCGGCACCCGTTCGTCCCAGTAGGTGACCCCCGGTGGGGCGGCGCCGCCACCCCACCACTCCACGGGCGCCTCGCGCCGCTCCTCGCCGGGACAGAGCACGACGTGGCGCGCGGTGACCGTGGCCCGGTCCGCCCGCACGGTGACGTCGGTGGCCGCCGGGAGGACGTCCCGGACGGTGTCCCGCCAGGTCTTCTCCGCGATCCGGTGGGTGTCGACCAGGTGGTCGCAGTAGGCCTCGAAGACGTCGAGCGGCACGACCGAGCGGTGCCCGGCCTGCGACATCCGGACCTCGCGGCGCTCGACCGGCGTCAGCCGGCCCCAGTGCAGCCGGGCGAAGTCCAGCAGCTCGCAGTCGCGGTACCCCTCGACCCCGGGGTGGTGCTCGTAGGGCGAGCGCAGCACACGCTGCCCGAGCAGGTCGACGCGGTCGAAGAACCGGCCGCACGGCTTCCCGCCGCGGTCGAACACGACGATGTCACGCACCCCGTGGTGCCACAACGCCGAGGCCACGGCCAGCCCGGCCGGGCCCGCCCCCACGATCACGACGTCGGCCCGCCGCGGCGGTACCGGCTCGCGACCGGGCGCGGGCGCCGCCGGCAGCCGCGGCCAGTCCCGGCCCCGGGGCGAGTCGAGCAGGTGCGGCCCGGGGATGAAGCTGGTCATCGGCTCAGCCGATCACGGTGACCGGGACGATCAGCTCGACCATCGGCCGCCGCGCCATCCCGTTGGTGACGAGCTCCTCGAGCGTCTGCTCCGACTGCTCCAGGCTGTCGGTCGCGATCGGGCTGTAGCGCGAGTAGGAGTAGGCGGGCTTGCGGGCGCTGGTCTCCATCTCGTAGACCTTCAGCACGGCCTCGCCGGGCCGCACCTCGCCGCCGTAGAAGGTCAGCCGGCGCTGGTCGGGCGTCATGAACGACTTGGAGAACTGCCGCGACATCACGAGCGACTCGGGGTCGTTGACGAACGTCGAGTTCTCGTCCATCACGACCTGCATCGCGACCCACGTCTGGTCGGTCAGGTTGGTCTCGGACTTGATGATCTGCCAGCGGCCCGGCTCCGGCAGGTTGACGCTGACCGAGACGTCGTGGTCGGTCGTGTCGATGGCGCCCGAGATCATCAGCACCCGGCGGCGGACGTCGGCGACCCCGGCCATCTGGATGTCACGCGCACGTACCCGGCCCGACACGTCCAGTCCCGAGAATTCCGGTGACGACATAACGCAGCCTCCTTGATTTGCCCCTCAAAGCCCCCATTGAACTGCGACCAAGCCGAGAATTCCACAGGGCCGGAGACGATGTCAAGGTGACGAATGCACGTTTGCCGGGGCCATCCCGCTTACCCGGGTGGGCCTTCTGACACGAGGGCAATTGCGCCGTTCGGCGCAACGGGCGCTGCCCGCCGCGGCCGAGTCAGCCGTCGTCGACGTCCACCTCGACCTCGACCTCGGCCGCGATCTCGGTGACCACCGCCGACGCGTCGTCGTCCAGGCTGCCGACGTAGAGGATCTCGAACGCGGACTCGGCCCGCTGGACGGAGATCTTCACCATCAGATCGGCTTTCACCATGACGATGAAATTGAAAATGTCGTCCGGGTCACCGAATACGTCGTAAATGAGAAAAACCGAGCCGTCGCCGATCGCGAACAATGCCTCGTAAAGGACGTTCCGCTCGGCCTGGGTCGCCGAGTCCGCCCATTCCTCGAGCACCTCGAGACCCGCAACGAGCTGGAGGCGCATAGCCATCCGCTGGCCTCCCTACCGAGCGCGCGCCGACGGACCGGGGCCGGACCCGGACGCTCGCGGGACCCGGCCAGGGGTCCCGACGGCGCCGGGGACTCCCGGTGCGAAACAGCTTCCAGTGTGGCGGTGCCCGGGCCGTCCCGGCATCTCGGATCTTGCGGCGCCGGCGGGAGAATCAGTTGTAGCCCAGCACGATCGTGTCACGGACGTACTCCCGCTGGGCCGGCGCCGGGATCTCCCCCAGCGCCTCGGCGACGAGCAGTTCGCCGGCCTCTTCGGGCGCGGTGCGGGGCCCGGGGACGAGCCCCGCCACCGGCAGTGCACGGTCGATCCGGGTCTGGGACGCGGTCATCGCGGTACCTCCGTTTCGCTCCTGGTGACCTTCCATGGTGCGGCATCGGCGTCGAGAACCCCTCGTACGCCGCTGACCGGCCGATCGAGACCTCCCGGTGCGCAGCCCACGAGATGCCCGCCGGGAGCGGGACGCGGTGTGCTGGACGGACGTGAGTTCCGCACGCCTCGACCTCCGATTTCGACTCTGAGGTGCCTGATGACCGAACGCCTTGACCCTTACGAGATCTTCGCCGAAGACGACGACGATCTCGACGTGTTCGCCCTGATCCGGACCGATTGGGTGAGCGACCGCCCCCTTCCGGTGGACGACCGGTGACCGCCCCGGACCCGGCCGCCACCGACTCCGCCCCCGGGCCACCCGGGCGCGCGCGGCTCTTGGCGGCGCGGCGGTGGGCACCACCGTGGGACAGCGACGAGTTCGACGCCTACGACGTCTTCGAGGCCGACGAAGCCGCCTGACCCTCGCCGTTGGGCCCGTCCCGGAGCGGCCGGCACGGCGCCCGGAAGGGCCGACACAGCCGCAGGAACGGCCGTCACGCCGGCACCCCCGGCGAGTTGGCCACTGCGGGCGGTGTGTTGGCGATTCCGGGCCATGTGTTGGCCGCTGCGGGCAGCGAGTTTGGCCGTTCTCGGCCGCATGTCGGCCGCTGCTGGCAGCGAATTGGCCGCTGCCGGCGGTGTTGGCGTTCCTAGCCGCGAGTTGGCCGCGCCCGGCTGCTCATCGGCCGCCCCCGGCGAGTTGGCCGCTCCAGGCGGTGTGTTGGCCGTTGCGGGCGGTGTGTTGGCCGCTGCGGGCGGTGTGTTGGCCGCTCCAGGCGGCGTGTTGGCCGCTGCGGGCGGTGTGTTGGCGGTTCCCGGCCGTCCAGCGGCAGAAAGGCGGGGCTCCCGCGAAAGCCTGCTGGCCTGCCTATGCCGTGAGGGGCACCCTCAGGGACCGGATGTCCCTGAGGGTGCCCCTCACGGCATTCGGCTGCCCACGGGTTCCGGGGCTCCGGGTTCCGGGGTCGCCGGGTCGCGGCGTCTCGGACTGCGAGTTGCCGCGCCCGGACATCCGGGCGAGCGCGAGGGCGGCCGCGAATCCTCCTGGGTCAGGCGAAAGCCGTGAAGGCCCCCTTACCGGCGTCTTGGGCCGGTAAGGGGGCCTTCACGGCTTTCCGCGAGGCAGAGGGCGTCAGCGGGGCAGCCCCGACAGCCGCCAGGCGCCCTGGCGGGCCGCCAGGGGTGCGTCCCGGCGGAAGGCCGGGTCCGCCCAGGGCGACCGCGCGGGGGCCTCGGCAGGCGCCGCCGACGCCGCGAGGAGGGCGGCGATCAGGGCCGCCAGCTCGGCGTCGTCCGGTAGGCCGCGGACCACCCGGATGCCGGGCGCGGTCGGGTCGGTTGGCCCCATGGGATACCTCAGATCGGGTGGTTGCCGTGCTTGCGCTGCGGGCCGGGCTTGCGCTTGTCCTGCAGCATGGCGAGCCCGCGGGCGATCGCGCCGCGGGTGTCGGCCGGGTCGATGACGTCGTCGACCAGGCCTCGCTCGGCCGCGTACTGGGGGTCCAGGTACTCGGCGACGTACTCGCGGACCAGCCGGGCGCGCAGCTCGGCCGGGTCGGCCGCGGCGGCGAGGTCGCGGCGGAACAGGACGTTGACCGCCCCTTCCGCGCCCATGACGGCGATCTCGTTGGTCGGCCAGGCCAGGGACAGGTCGCAGCCGATCGACCGGGAGTCCATCACGATGTACGCGCCGCCGTAGGCCTTGCGCAGGATGACCTGGATCCGCGGCACCGTGGCCTCGCAGTAGGCGTGCAGCAGCTGCGCGCCCTGGCGGATGATGCCGCCGCGCTCCTCTTCGACGCCGGGCAGGAAGCCGGGCACGTCGACCAGGGTGACCAGCGGGATGCCGAAGGCGTCGCAGAACCGCACGAACCGCGCCGCCTTCTGGGAGGCCGGGCCGTCGAGCACGCCGGCCAGCACGGCGGGCTGGTTGCCGACCAGGCCGACGACGCGGCCGTCGACGCGGGCCAGCGCGCACAGCACGTTCGGCGCCCAGGTTTCGTGCAGGGCGAAGAACTCGCCGTCGTCGGCGATCTCCGAGAAGACGTCTCGCATGTCGTAGGGCCGGTTCGGCTCGGCGGGCACCAGTTCGGCCAGCCGCGGCCGCCAGTCGGCCGTGGCGCCGGTTTCGCGCGTGGCCGGGGCCGGCTCGAGGTAGTTGCGCGGCAGCAGCGAAACGAGGTACCGGACGTCGGCCAGGCAGCTCTCCTCGTCGTCGTGCACGACGGTGGCCACGCCGGAGTGCCGGCCGTGGGTGTCGGCGCCGCCGAGCTCGTCGGCGGTGACCCGCCGCCCGGTCACCGATTCGACGACGTCCGGGCCGGTGAGGAACATCCAGCCGGTGTCGCGCACCATGAACGTGAAATCGGCCAGGGCGGGCGAATACGCCGCGCCGCCGGCGCACGGGCCGAGGATGACGCTGATCTGCGGGATCACCCCGGACGCCTCGACCTGACGGCGGAAGATACCGCCGTAGCCGTTGAGCGCCATCACGCCTTCCTGGATGCGCGCGCCGCCGCTGTCGTTGAGCGCGATCACCGGGGAACCGGTGGCCACGGCCAGGTCCAGCACCTTGTGGATCTTCGCCGCGTGCGCCTCGCCGAGCGAACCGCCGAACAGCGTGAAGTCCTGGGCGTAGACGAACACCCGGCGGCCGTCGATCGTGCCCGAACCGGCGACCACGCCGTCGGTGTACGGGCGGTTGTCCTCGAGCCCGAGCCCGCGGGACTGGTGGCGCCGGTAGGGCTCGAGCTCGGTGAAGGAGTCTTCGTCCAGCAGCAGGGCCAGCCGCTCGCGGGCGGTGAACTTGCCGAGGGAGTGCTGCCGCCGGACGGCGTCGAGCCTGCCGTCGGCCACGTGCGCGGCCAGTTCGTCGCGCCGCTTGCGCAGCAACGGCATGCCGGGCTCGGGGTCGGCCTGCGGGTGCAGGGAGATGACCTGGGCCTCGCCGGCGGGCAGCGACCGGCGGTGGTGCCCCGGCCCGCGGCGTTCGCCGTCGGACAGGGGCACCACGTCGGCTTCGTCGGTGCGCTGGGCGCCGGCGTCGGACGGACCGCTCACGCCGCGTCCCGAAGGCGGCCGAGGCGCTCCTGGTGGTCCTGCTCGATCTCGGCGACGATGGTGCTCCAGACGATGCCGCGGCCGAGACGCGGCATCGGGCGGGCCACCACCGGCGGCGGCTCCGGAGCGGGCTCCGGCGTCGCCTGGACGGCGGCCGGCGCGGCGATCGGTTCCCGGACGAGCCGGAACGGGCGAGCGGTGCCTTCGGTCTCCTCGTGCGCGGTCATGCCACTGCCTTTCCGATCGGTCCGGACCCGGTGGTGCCGGATCCGGCTGCTGGGACTGTCGAAGGAGCTGACGTCGGCGGCGCGGCCGGGCCGGCGCCGCCCGCCGCGGTGTCCCCGGCTTCCGGCGCACCCCGGCGACGCAGTGCGCTCTCCCGTGCGAAAGCCGCGCCGGCCCGCCGCGCCCTGAGGGCGCCGCTCTCGGCCAGCCAGTTCACCGTGTCCGCCACGGTCTCCGCGAGCGGCCGGGGCGCCACCCCGGCGTCCGGGGCCCCCGCCTCGACCGGGACGGCGACCGCGCACACGTGGATCGCGCCGTACTGCACGGGCACCGGACGCGGCCAGATCCGCTGGAGGACGTCGGCCGTGCGGCCGACGCCGGAAAGCGCGGCAGGCGGCAGGAACACCGCCGGGAGCCGGAGACCGGTGACCGCCCGCACGGTCGCCAGGTACTCCCGCGTCGTCACGAACGTGCCCGGGCCGAAGTACTCCCGGCCGGCGGCAGCGACGCCGTCGAAGAGGCGCGCGTGCAGTTCGGCGCTGTCGCGGACGTCGCCGATCGGCAGGCCGCCCGTCGGCCAGATCGGTGTCAAACCGCGCAGCAGGTCCCGCAGCCGGGCGTTCTGGTCGCCCAGGTGCGGGTCGTGCGGGCCGAGCAGCGCCGGCGGCCGGGTGATCGTCGCGCCGTGGCGGCGGGCGATCGTCTCGGCGGCCGTTTTCGAGGCCAGGTAAGGCTCTCGTGACGCGCCGGCCGGGGAGCCCGGCCCGATCGTGCCGGCCGCGGCGGGGTACAGGGCCCCGACCGTGGACACGTGCACGATCCGGCTGATGCGGGCGCGGCGGGCCGCCCCGAGCACGACGTCGGTGCCGTGCTCGTTAACCCGCCGCAGTTCGGTGCGCCGCCGGGGGTCGAAGGTGTAGACGCCGGCGGCGTGCAGCAGACCGTCCACATCGGACACGAGCCGGGCGGCGGCGGCCGGGTCGGTGACGTCCCCCCGGACGACCTCGACCGCGCCGGGCGCGACGCCGAGCGGGACGAGCGCGGCCGGCACCCGCGCGGGATCCCGCGCCAGCACCCGCACCCGGTGCCCGTGGCGCAGCAACGCCGCCACGGTGTGCGCACCGAGGAAACCGGTCCCCCCGGTCACCGCCACCAACATCGTGTCCCCCTGTCACTCAAGCAGCGCGGGCGCGGCCGTCGACCTCGTGGTAGCGGCCGCCGTAGAACACCAGGGCGTCGTCCCCCGACCCCCGGCTCGAGGTCAGCACCCGGCCCAGGAAGATCGAGTGGTCACCGCCCTCGTAGACGGCTTCGAGCTCGCACTCGAGCCAGGCCAGCGCCCCGGTCAGCAGCGGCGACCCGGTCTTCGCGCCCGGCGTCCAGTTCACCGAGTCGAACTGCGCCATCCCGTTGGGGCGGCGCCAGTCGGCGAAGTACTTCGACAGCTCCTGCTGGTCGGCCGCGAGGATGTTCACGGCGTACGAGCCGGCGCTGACGATGGCGTCGTGCATCCGGGCGGCCCGGGCCACGCAGCACAGCACCATCGGCGGCTCGAGCGACACGGAGGAGAAGGCGTTGGCCGTCATCCCGTGCCCGTCCTCGCCCCCGGCCGTGAGCACCGTGACCCCGGTGGCGAACTGCGCCATCACCTCGCGCAGCCCGGTCTGGGTGGACAGGTGCCGGCGGCCCGGCGGGGTCGGCAGCCGCTTCAGCACCGTCCGGTCGATGGTTTCCCCGGCGTCCGCCACGTCACGCTCCCTTGCCGTTCACCGTCGTCACCGCGTAGGGCGCCAGCGCTTCGCGCAGCTGCTCGGGCACCCGCGACGGCACGGTTTCCGTGTTGGGGCCGCGCATGCAGGCGATCCGCTGCCGGCCGCGGGCGACCAGCCGCTCACCGTCGTCGTGCAGGTGCACGTAGTCGAAGGCGAACTGGATCTGCGTCGAGGTCAGCTCCTCCAGCCGCAGCCGGATGGACAGCTCGTCGAACGCGGTGATCTCGGCGAAGAACTCGCACTCCACCTTGAGGGTGAAGAGCTTCAGGTCGTGCCGGACCTCTTCGAGGACCGCGGGCGCCTTCTCCTTCAGGAACATCTCGCGGCACCGGCCTTGCCAGCGCACGTAGTTCACGTAGTAGACGTTGCCCACCAGGTTGGTCTCTTCGAAGCCGACCGTGTGGCGGATCTCGTAGTAGTCGGACATTGCTCAGCTCTCCTCTGCCTGCAGCACCGCGAAGACCACCGGCTCGGTCCGGTCGTTGACGGTCGTGGCCCAGGTCGCGATCCGGACCGGGCCGCAGGCGAGCAGGGCCCAGCCGTCGGCCTCCACCCGGCGCACGGTCAGGGACTCGGTCATCGCGCCCGTCTTGCGGACGCATTCCAGCGCACTCCAGACCCGGGTGTTCGCCACCGCGACCGACTCGCCCGCGTCGGCGGCCAGCAGCCGGCCGACCGAGAGCAGGTCCTCGCCGAGCAACCCGGCCCAGTCCTCGTCGCTGCGCTCGAGCACGGTCTCGACGTCGCAGGTCACCTGGCCGGTGCCCGCCACGACCAGGGTCAGCCGGGAGCTGTGCGACGCGGTGATCTCGCCGCCGTCGATCTCCGGCTTGCCGTCCGGGCGGTAGCGGATCTCGACCGGCCGGTCGAGGGCCCGGCTCGCCGCCAGCGCGGTCTGGGCGCGCCGCTCCGCGATGCCGCCCACCTCGACGCCGGCGGGGTCGGGCTCCAGCACGACCGCGCGGGTGCCGCCGAGCATCCGCTCGCAGGCCCGCTCCAGGTACGAGCCGAGCATCGAGGGCACCCACGGCCCGGCCCCGTCGGTCTTGCGGACCGCCCGCAGCATCAGGCCTTCCCAGCGTTCCACGAGCCGGCCGTCCGGGTTCCGGACGTCGAGGTCGTAGATGTAGCTGTCGCCGTCCTGCAGCCGCTCCTTCGCGTCCAGCAGCACGTATTCCGGGTGCTGGGCGCCGGGCTCGGCCAGGTAGAGCTTCTCGATCCCCTGCGGCAGCAGGGTCGCGTCCGGGACGCAGCACTGGATCGCGTGCATCATCGCGTCCCGCGTGCCCGGGTCGGCCAGCAGCCGCTCCTGCGGCAGGAACGGGGCGAACCACGTGTTGTCCGCGGTGGTGGCGATCTCCGCCACCGCGTGCCGCGCGCTCGCCCGGCGGTAGCCCACGACCCGCTGGAACCGCTTGCCCTGGAACAGGACCGAGCCGTACAGCTCGGTGATCGGCTCCACCGGGACCGACGGGACGTCGGTGTCCCGCAGCACGGCCGGGCCGATCTCCGCGGGCCGCGCGAAGTTCAGCCGCGCCTTGAAGTGGTCGGCGCTGAACCCGGTCTCGTCACTGCGCAGCACGACGTCGACGGTGTCGGCGTCGGCGGCGACCGCGGCCAGCCGGATCGTGGTGGACCCGCCCGGCGAGACGATGATCGGGCGCAGGAACTCCACATCGGACAGCACCGGCGTGCCGGTCCGGTCGAGCGTGGCCGCCGCGACCTGGGTCATCGCCTCCATCCCGATCACCGCCGGGAAGAGCAGCTGCCCGTCGAGCAGGTGGTCGGTCAGGTACGGGTCGGAGCCGTCGGACAGGTCCGCCTCGGTGATCAGCTCGACGCCGGGGTAGTGCACGACCGCGCGGTCGACGAACCGGGTCAGCGGCAGCTCCTTGCGCTGGATCGGCAGCGTGGCCAGCCCGCCGGTGCGCCCGCAGACGACCAGCACCGGCGGCACCGCCGGGTCGGCCAGGGCCTGCTTGAGGATGGCGATGCCGTCCTCGGTCGGGATCGGCGTGATGCCGTCGCGCTTGAGGGCGCTGACGACACCGAGCTTCTCGCCCATGCCGGTGCCGGACCAGACCGACCACTCGAGCGCGACCGCCCGCGCCTGCGGGTGCTTGCGCCCAAAGCGCAGGGTCAGCTCGGTCATCCAGTCGTTGGCCGTGGCGTAGTGCGCCTCGCCGCGCAGGCCGGCCCGGCCGATGATGCTGCCGAAGGTGACCAGGAGCTTGATCCGGTCCTGGTCGACCGCGTCCAGCACGGCGTTGAGGCCGCCGATCTTCGGGGCGAGCGTCTTGCGGAAGGCCTCCTCGGTGAGGCTGAACAGCGCGGCGGGCTCGTTGCGCCCGGCGCCGTGCAGCACCGCCGTGACCGGGCCGAGCTCGGCCTGCATCCGGGCGATCGCGTCCGCGACCTGGGTGCCCGAGGTGACGTCGGCGCGTTCGTAGCGGTAGTCGATGCCCGCGGCCGCCATCCGGTCGAGGTTCTCGGCCAGCTCGCTGTCGTCCGCCGGGTCGCTGCGCCCGAGCAGGGCCAGCTTCGCGCCGGAGTCCTTGGCCAGCGCCAGCGCGCTTTCCGCGGTGATGCCCTTGCCGCCACCGGTGACGAGCAGGACGTCGCCCGGGTCCAGCGACTCGGGGATCGGGCCGGTGGGCGCCGGGGCGACCGCGACCAGCCGCGGCACCGTGCGCCCGCCGTCGGCGCCGTAGCGGACTTCGGCGAAGTCCGTGGTGGCGGCGACTTCGGCGACGACGAGCCGGACGGCCTCGCTGACCGCGGCCGGGTCGGCCGGGGTCGGGTCGGCCAGGTCGACGATCGTGGTGCGGGCCGACGGGTCCTCGAGCCGGAGGGTCTTCGCCAGGCCGGACGCGCCGAGACCGTGCTGCACGACGACGAACCGCGTGCCGTTGGCCGCGGCCATGACGGTGCGGCCGGCTTCCAGGAACAACCCGGTGTGGCTCGCGTCGCAGTCGGCGGGCAGGCAGAGCAGCACGCCGTCACCGGCGCCCGCGCGGGCCAGGGCCGCGCGCAGCGGCTCGGCCAGCGGGTGCCCCGGCGTCGAGAACACTTCCCAGCGCGCGTTGCCGGCACCCGAGGTCAGGTCGGCCGCAGGCCGCGGTGCCGGGACGTACTCGACGGCGAACGGGCGGACCCACGGGCCGGCGCCCGGGACCTCGCTGCCGCCGTTGGCGTCGGCGGGCTTCGCGGTCTGGGCCAGCTCGTCGATCATCTCGGCGAGCTCACCGAGGCAGACCGTCGCGAAGTTCGGCATGCCCTCCAGCGCGGGCCGGCCGAGCGCCCGGGTGACGTCGTTGACCAGCTGCCCGACCGTGATGGAGGACAGGTGCAGGTCGTCGAGCGGGTGGGTGTCCGCGGTGACGGTCTCCAGCGGCAGCTCGACGCGCTCGGCGGCGAGCTTGCGCAGCAGGTCGAGCGTGGCGTTCGCGCTGCCGTCGTGGTCGGCCGCGGCCGACGAAACGGACTCGGCCTTCTCCTGGGCCAGCTCGGCGGCCAGCTCGCTGTCGATCTCCGGCGCCGCCTCGCAGGGGCTCGCGAGGAAGTTGAAGACGCCGTCTTCGGGCAGCGGGCGGACCACGCGGCCCTCGAACAGCGGCGCGGGCGTCAGCGGCGCACCGGCCGCGAAGGCCGCGCCGGCCACCCGCAGCACCGCGCTCAGCGTGGTGCTGTCGGTGTCGACGGCCAGCACCGGCGTGCCCGGCGCGATCTCCTCGAACAGGCCCGAGAGCACCCGGCCGGGGCCGACCTCGATCACCAGGTCGCTGCGCTCGGCCACCTTGGCGGCGGCCTCGCGGAAGCGGACCGGCAGCACGATCTGGTCGCGCAGCAGGGAAGGCAGGTTCTCGGCGGCGTGCAGGACGTCGCCGGTCACCGACGAGACGACCGCGCGCTCGAGGCGGGCGAACGGGATCTCTTCGAGCCGCTCGGTCATCGCGGCCGCGGCCGGTTCGACCAGCGGCGAGTGGAACGCGTGCGACACCTTGAGCCGGGTCGCGGTGACACCCTCGGCGTGGGCCCGGGCGATCACCCGGTCGACGGCGACGGCCGGGCCGGAGATCACCGTCTGCTCGGGGGCGTTGTAGCCCGCGATGACGACGTCGGAGCCCAGGCCGAGCTCCTCGGTCCGGCTCGGCGACGCGGCGATGCCGGCCATCGCGCCGCCACCCTCGGTGGCGGCGGTCTCGGCCATCACCTTGCCGCGGATCTTGGCCAGCCCCAGCACCGCGCGCTCGTCCAGGGCACCGCCCCAGTGCAGCGCGGTCAGCTCGCCGAGGCTGTGCCCGGCGACCGTGTGCGCCTCGATGCCGAGCAGGTGCAGCACCCGCAGCGCGGCCAGCGAACCGGCGACGATCCGCGGCTGGGCGACCTCGGTGGCGACGTGGTCGGCACCGGCGGGCAGGCCCGCGGCGCGGAAGATGTCGTCGGCGGCGGTGAACCGGCGGCGCACGGCACCGTCGGTGGCACGCCCGGATCCCTGGCCCGGGAACAGGAAGCCGACGCGCGGCTGCCCGACACCCTGGCCGGCGAAGATGCCGTCGGTGGCGGCGAAGACGGACCCGTCGTCACCCAGCAGCTCCAAGAGCCGCGTCAGCTTGCGGTCGGCCTCCTCCGGGCCGGTCGCGACGACCGCGGCGCGCACGGGCTTGCCGCTCAGCTCGCCGGCCAGCTGCCCGGCGAAGTCGGTCAGCTCGGCCATCGACAGCTTCGGCACGATCTCCAGCAGCCCGGTGACCCGGGCCCGCAGCGCGTCGACGTCGTCGGCGTCGAGCAGCAGCAGCTCGGCGTCCTGCCGGCCGGAGACCAGCGCGCGGGTCCGCTCGTCGATCTCGGGACGGCGCGCGGCGCCGGGCGCCTCGGTGACCGTGACGTGCGAGTTGATCCCGCCGAAGCCCATCGCCGAGACACCGGCGCGGACCGGGGCGTCGGACGGCCACAGCTGCGCCTCGCGCGGCACGTACATCCGGGCGGAGTCGCCGGTGAGCTTCTCGTGCGGGTCGAAGTGGCCGGTGGCCGGCGGGATGACCTGGTGGTACACGGCGAGGGTCGCCTTGATCAACCCGGCGACCCCCGCCGCGGCCTTGGTGTGCCCGATGTTGCCCTTGATGGTCGACAACGCGGCCGGCGCGGCCAGCGGGTCGGCGTCGTGCCGCGCGGTCGACAGCGCCTCGATCTCGGTGGCGTCACCGAGCGCGGTGCCGGTGCCGTGGCCCTCGAAGTAGGAGACGGTCTCGACGCCGTAACCGGCGCGGTCGTAGGCGCGCTTGAGGGCGAGCCGGTGCCCGGCCGCCTCGGGCCGGGTGATGCCGCCCTTGCCGTCGGAGGACACCCCCCAGCCGCCGATCGAGGCGTAGATGCGCTTGCCCTGCTCGATGGCGTCGGATTCGCGCATCAGCACCAGCATGCCGGAGCCTTCGCCCGGCCAGAAGCCGTTCGAGTCGGCGTCGTAGACCTTCATCTCGCGCTTGGCGAGCGCACCGGTCTTGGCGAAGCCGATCACCTCGAACGGGTCGATCGAGAGGTCGACGCCGCCGGCGATGGCGACGTCGAGGTCGCCCTGGGCCAGCGCGTTCGCCGAGTTCACCACGGACAGCAGGGAGGACGAGCAGGCGCCGTCCACCGTGTAACCGCCGCCGGCGAAGTCGAAGTAGTTGCAGACGCGCCCGGCGATGGTGTTCGCCAGCCCGCCGGCGAGGGTGTCCTCGTTGATCTCCGGGAACGGTTCCTTGTACTGGACCTCGAGCTCCCGCAGGAAGGACCCGGTCTCCTCGTCGCCCCAGCCGCGTTCGGCCAGCGCGGCGGCCACCGTGCGGCGGACGTAGGGCCAGCGCAGCCGCATGATGTTGGCGCGCGAGAACTCGCCCGTGAGGCTGTTGCCGATGACGACACCGGTCGCCTCGCGCGGCAGGCCCTCGCCCTCGGGGAACCCGGCGTCGGCCAGGGCCTGCGCGGCCACGTCCAGCGCGAGCCAGTGTGTGGTGTCGGTCGCGCGGAAGGTGCTGCCGGCGACCTTGTAGGCCACGCGGTCGAACTCGAAGTCCCGCAGGACCGCGGCCTTCTGCGCGTAGAACCGGTCCGGGGCGGACGGGTCCGATGAGTAGTAGTCGGCCCGGTTCATCCGTTCGTCGGGCAGCCGGCGGAACGCGCGGCGGCCCGCCAGCACGTTCTCCCAGAGCTCTTCCAGCGAACGGGCGTCCGGATACCGCAGGCCGATCCCGACGATCGCTATCCGCTCAACGCTCATGCCACCGCACTCCCATATAGCTCTCGAGCCCGTCCGTCGCCCGGGGCGACGGTTCCCGGTGCTGTCCGGCGCGGGTCTCGCCCCCGGCCGAGTCTTCTGTTCGGCGCCGGCGGCGGATTCCGCCGCCGGCACCCGGCGCAGTCCCGTCAAGCATGGACTCCCGCGCCCCTAGCCTCTTCTTTCTGCCTGCCCCGGCGCCCGGTTGCGCAACGGCGGACAAATCCGCCACCGCGTCCCCGTTCGT
Organism: Amycolatopsis sp. NBC_00355; assembly: GCF_036104975.1. GTDB lineage: Bacteria > Actinomycetota > Actinomycetes > Mycobacteriales > Pseudonocardiaceae > Amycolatopsis. Next base: position 4,370,124 of record NZ_CP107982.1, read on the forward strand.
CCATTCAGGACAGTCAAGCCCTGAACTGCCCCGGCTTGCGCCCCTCGCCCGCCGGGCCCCGGTAGGCCTGGGCCAGCTCCAGCCACTGCCGGGCCAGGCCACCCTCGGTGCGCACGTCGAGGTCCTCGGGGTGCCGCCGGCGCGTGACCAGCAGGCAGAAGTCCTCGGCGCTGCCGGTGACGCGCTCGGGCGAGTCCTCCGGCCCGAAGGCCAGCAGCCGCCCGGACGGCGTGGTGATCTCGAAGCGGAACTCCTGCTCGGGCGGCGTCAGGCCACGGGCCTGGTACCCGAAGTCGCGGACCCGCACGGCGAAGCCGACGAGGTGCGCGAGACGATCGGTGCGGACCGGGCGGACGCCCAGCGCGTCGGCGATGTCCTGGCCGTGGGCGAAGACCTCCATCATCCCGGCGCACGCGAGCACGTACGGCGGGAGCGGGTTGACCAGCCACGGCACCAGCTCGGTGCCGGGCACCGCGGCGAGCGCCTTGATGCCCTGGTCGCGCTCGGCGCGCCAGCGGTTCAGCAGGACCTCCGCCGGGCCGCCCAGGTACTCCTGGAGCGCGCCGTTGACGGCGGCGTCGAGGTCACCGCCGATCGCCTTCGTCATCGCGACGAACGCGTCCGGCTGCGCCGCGGCGAGGCCCGCGATCTTGAAGATGAAACCGAGGTGCCCGACCTGGTGGCGCACGGTCCAGCCGGGCGCCGGGGTCGGGGTGTCCCACTCCGTCTCGGAAAGACCGGCGACGAGCGCGTCCACGCCCTCGGCCTCGGTCGTCAGGTCGGCGATCACGGCCGTCGTGTCAGTCACCGGATGTCCTTTCCATCGTCGGTCCGTTGTGGACAGTCAGGTCGGGGCCGGCGGCCGCCGCGCACGGGCGGGGGTGGGGTGAGCCGCGGTGCGGCGGCCGCCGGGGAGCGGGTCGATCGGCCGGGACGACGACGGCACCCCGGGCGCGTTCTCGGCTGTGTCCCGGTGCTGCGCTCGACCGGCCGGTCGATCAGCTACTCCCGAATCATCACCCGCCGTCGCGGGACACGTCTTCTCCTCGTGGGCGCAGGGAAAGGCGGCGGCCCAGCTCCTCGGCCGCGGCGTGAGCCGCCCACGAGACGAGCTCGATCAAGCCACGGTCGCCGGCCGGGCCCCGGCGGGCGGCGGCGACCACCAGGTCGTCGACCTGGTACGGCGCCTTCGCCACGAGCAGCGCCAGCCGCGCGGCCGGCCGCTCCGCCGGCGGCAGCTCGACGAGCGGGCCGTCGGCCCACGACCGGCCCAGCCCCGGCGGCCGGCCGTCCCACGCCTTCAGCTCACGCCGGACGAGCTCGCGCACCCGCGGCGGCAGCACGTCCGTGCCGGCCGCTTCGAAGGCCGCGCCCGCGCGCGCGAAGGCGTCGGCCAGGGTGCTGCCCGGTTCGGCCCAGTCCGGGCCGTCGGCGCCGGTGGCCGGCAGGAACTCCAGAGACTGCCCGGCGGGCGGCGGTGTCCCCGGCCGGAGGAAGTGCCCGAGGACGGCCTTCGCCGTCCCGCGGGCCGATTCGGGCACCTGGTCCGGCAGCGGCGAGTCGCCGAGGAAGACGGTGACCACCCGGTTGAGGTAGTGGAACGCGGTCGCCACGGCGGTGAACTCCGCGGCGGCCGCGGGCGACACCCCCTCGGGCAGGTCGCCGGCGCCCCGCGCCCAGCCGGCGAGCGCGCGCGTGGCGTCGTCGGCGATCTCGCCCGGCGCGTTCGCGGCCAGGGCCGCGGCGGCGTCCGGCTGCCCCAGCGAGCCGATCGCCATGGCGTGCACCTCGACGCAGTACGGGCAGTCGTTGGCGGCCGACACCGCGGCCGCCACGACCTCCCGGTCCGCCCGGCCCGACACCCCGGCCGCGACCAGCGACTCCCGCAGCATCAGCCACGCCGCGGCCAGCACCTCCGGCGACGGCGAGTGCAGCGCCATCGGCGGCGCGAGCATCCCGAAGTCCCGTTCGACCTGCCGGTACACCTCCCGCACCAGCCCCCGCGCCCGCCGCGGCCGCACGGCCTCGACGTGCTTGACGTCCTTCAGGGTCCGCCGCAGCGCGACCCGCACCAACCCGGGCGCCATCTCTACCTCCAGAAAACAAGCGAACTCGCGTACCCGAGCGGACGACACGCGTACCCGGACGGACGACACGCGTACCGGAACGGACGACACAGCCACGGGCATCGTGTCGTCCGTCCGGGTACGCGAGTTCGCCATCCGGGTACGCGTGTTCGCCGTCCAGGTACGCGAGTTCGCGGGTGTGGTCGGTCAGTTGCCGGCGACGAGGTCCAGCTTGGACACCGCCCGGCGGCCCGTGATCGACCCGTCGGGGGCCGGCGCGCCGTACTTGACGTCGATGCCGCGGGCCTGCGCGGCCCGGACGATGCTCGGCACCGAACGCTCGGCGAGCGCGGCGATGGTCATCGCCGGGTTCACGGTGAGCGCGCCCGGCACCGCCGAGCTGTCGGTGACGAAGATGCCCGGGTGGTTGCGCAGCTCGTGGTTCGCGTACAGCGCCGACGTCGCCGGGTCGTCACCGATCCGGCAGGACGCCAGCGGGTGCACGGTGTACGCGCCGACGACGTCGTTGGTCCACGGCGCTACCTTCGCGATGCCGTCCTTCTCGATGATGGACTTGCAGTCGGCGTCCGCGAGCGCCCAGCCGCGCCGGGTGTTCGTGGTCGGCTCGTAGCGCAGCGGGCCGCGCCCGAGCATCTGCTGCGAGATGCGGTAGGCGTTGCCGGTGGGCGGCGGCGCGCCGAAGACGCCTTCGTTGTCGTCCTCGGTCATCAGGAAGATCGTCAGCCAGTTGGACCACTGCTTGAGGATTTCCTTCTTCTCCGCGCCGAACCAGCGCGGCTCCTCGCCGCCGGGCACCTGGGCGAGGATGGTGCCCAGGCCGGGCGGGAAGTACAGCTGCTCCAGGGAGTAGCGCTCGTACTCCGGCAGCGAGCCGTCGAGCTTGTCCCAGTTCGCGACGGTCGGGCCCTTGCCGATGTGGTTGGCCGAGTAGACCGGACCGTCCTCACGGGACAGCCCGAGCACCTCGCGGACGCGGTCCTCGTCGATGATCGCGGTGTTGAGCCGCTCGCCGTTGCCGGAGAAGTACCGGCCGACGCCGTGCGGCATGGTGCCCAGCGCCGCCTCCGAGCGCTGCAGGATGACCGGCGTCGCGCCGGCGCCCGCGGCGATGATGACGATCTTCGCCTCGATCACCCCGCTGCCGGTGTGCACCCGGTAGTCCTCTTCGTCGATCTGGTCGAAGTAGACGCGGTAGCCGTCGTCCTCCGTGCGCTCCAGCCGCTGGACCTCGTGCAGCGGGCGGATCTGCGCGCCGTGCGAGAGCGCCGCCGGCAGGTAGTTGGTCAGCATCGAGCGCTTGGCGTCGAACTTGCAGCCGGCCATCATGAAGTTGCAGTTGACGCAGGTGTCGTTGTCCACGGCGACCGGCGCCGGGTTGGCCGTGCGGCCGGAGTGGTTGCACGCCGCGGCCCACAGCCCGCCGGAGTAGGAGACGTCGCTCCAGTCCTGTTTGGACACCGGGAGCGACTCGTCGACGCGGTCGTACCACGGCTCGAGCGAGTCGCGGCTGATGGCCGAGGGCCACATCCGGCGGCCGATGCTGCCGTGCCGGTCGAAGACGAACTTCGGCGCCCGCGGCATCGCGGCGAAGTACACGACGCTGCCGCCGCCGACGCAGTTGCCGCCCAGCACGCTCATCCCGTCGCCGACGACGAAGTCGAACGCCCGGGTGTAGGACGAGCCGAGCAGGTAGTCGTGCTCGAAGTCGGCGGCCGCCAGCCACGGGCCGCGTTCCAGCACGACGACCTTCGCCCCGCCGGCGGCGAGGTGGTAGGCCGGGATGGAGCCGCCGAAGCCGCTGCCGACGATGACGACGTCGGTCTTTTCGATCGCGCTCATGCGGGGCTCCCCGATTCCGTGGTGTCCGGGTGGAGTTCGGCCAGCTTGCGGCCGTAGGAGAACTTCTTGAACCGCCAGAACCCGTCGTCGTCCGGCGCCGTGTAGCCCAGCGCCAGCAGGCCGGGGTGGCCGTCGCGGATGGCGTCGGCGGTGTGCAGGTGCGCCGCGCTGTCGAAGGACATGTTGCAGAACAGCGCGAGGCTGACCCAGCCGTCCTTCTCCGGGTGCCCCGGCGCGGTCAGCCGGCGCACCAGTTCGCGGCGGTGCGCGTAGGGCAGCCCGACGAACGCCGGGAGCTCGCTGTCGAGCTCGACGCCGGCCTCCCCCGCGTAGGACTTCGCGTGGTCGTTGAGCGACTGGGCGAGGTAGGGCAGGCCCACGGTGACGCCGGTCGCGTCGAAGTGCAGCAGGTCGAGCGCGCCCGCCGCCACCGCTCCGGGGCCGGGTGAGACGCCCGCGATCGCGTGGTCGTCCGGGAACCGCTTCTCCCCCGGCACGATCGTGTCCGCGTAGGCCTCGAGGGTCAGGTTCTTGACGCGTTCTTCTTCGGAAACTTCCGGCTTGGCCTCGGGTTCCACGGGCCTACCTCCTCGTCGGGTGTGGGTCAAGCGGCGCGGCGGTGCTCCGCCGCCCGCCGGTGCACGGTCATCGGCAGCCCGCCGCGCACCCGCAGCGAGAGCATCGCCTCGGGTTCCACGACCTTGCCCGGCACCTTGCGCAGCTCCAGGTCCCGCGACGCCATCGCCAGCACGAACACCGCCTCCATCACGCCGAGGCTGTTGCCGATGCAGAACCGCGGCCCGGCGCCGAACGGGATGTAGGCGTAGCGCGGCGGCCGCCCGGCCGGGTTGGCCGCGTCGAACCGGCCCGGGTCGAAGCGCTCCGGGTCGGTCCAGAAGTCCGGGTGCCGGTGCAGGGTGTAGGGCACGACGACGACGTCGGACCCGGCCGGCACGTGGTACCCGCCGATCTCGTCGTCGGCCTGGGCGACCCGCGGCAGCAGCCACACCGGCGGGTACATCCGCATGACCTCTTCGACCACCGCGGCGGTGTAGGTCAGCTTCCGCAGGTCCTCGTACTCCGGGAGCCGGTCGCCGAGCACCTCCACGGCTTCCTCGTGCAGCCGCTGCGCGACGTCGGGGTGCTCGTCGACCAGGTGGAACGCCCAGCCGAGCGTGCTCGCCGTCGTCTCGTGCCCGGCCAGCAGCAACGTGATCAGCTCGTCGCGCATGCGTTCGCGTGACGCACTGTCGGCGGTGCCGGTCGCGATCAGGCGTGACAGCACGTCTTCGCCGTTCTCGACCGGGTTCGCGAGCCGCTGGTCGACCAGCTCTTCGGCGATGCGGCGCAGGTCGTCACGCGCCGCGCGGAACTGCACCTGCTTCTTGAGCGGCACCCACTGCGGGACCATGCTGAGCGTGACCGCCTCGAACATGGCCTGGTCCTGCACGGCCTCGAACGAGTGGCCGAGGGTCTCGTAGCCGCCGAGTTCGGCGTCCAGCAGCGTCTTGCCCAGGACGCCGAGCGTCAGCCCGGTCATCTCGTGCAGGATCTCGACCGGCCCGGCGCCCTCGCGCGCCGCGAGCCGCTCGATCAGACCGTCCACTTCGGACGCCACGACGGCGGCCTGGCGGGAGATCCGCTTGGGCTGGAACACCGGCTGGATGGTCCGGCGCTGCGTGCGCCAGGTCTCCCCGTCGCTGGTGAGCAGGCCGTCGCCGAGGGCCCGGCGGGCCTCCTGCAGGCCGATGCCCTTGTGGTAGTTCGCCGCGTTGTCCGCGAGCACGTGCTTGGCGAGGTCCGGGTGGTTGACCAGGAACATGGTCTTGGGCCCGATGGCGATGCGGACGACGTCGCCGTACTCCTCGGCGTTGTCGCCCATGAGGGCGAGCCGGTCGGTGAAGAGCTGCTTCAGCAACCGGAAGGTCGCCCGGCGCGGCGGCCCGGGCGGCGCGGTGCGCGCCGCCCGGGCTTCCTGCTGCGAGCCGGTCATGCTGCGATGGCTCCGGGGGTCTTGCCGTCGTCGGTCTCCTCGACCGGCGGGGCGAGTTCCAGCTTCGCCTTCTGGTCGGCCTGCTCGGCCTCGAACTTCAGCCGCGCCTTGTTCGAGAAGTGCAGGCTCCACAGGAACGCCCCGCGGATCAGGCACACGGTCGCGGTGGCCAGGAACAGCCCGTACGAGACGTGCACGGCGGTGAAGAAGCCGTACGCCAGCGCCACGCCGGCCCCGAAGGCGAACTGCGAGCCCTTCTTCGACGGCGACGTGCCCGGGTCGGTCACCATGTAGTTGGTGTAGAGCACGAACGCGATCCCGGTGCCCATCGCCAGCGCGCCGGGGATCGACGTGCCGAAGAGCCAGCCGCGGACGAAGGCCTGGATCACGAAGAAGCTCAGCCAGCCCGCGATCAGGACCATCCGGCCGGTCAGCAGCGCGTTGAGCACCGTGCCCGAGATCAGGATGATCGCGACGATCAGCCAGCCGCCCCAGGTCGCGATCTGCTCGCTGAAGTGGTACGGCGGGGCGATGCTGGCCCAGGGGAAGACCAGCAGGATGATCGTGATGCCGAAGTTCGACGGGTTCATGTAGTGCCGCATGCGGCCGTACACCGGCGCCTGCAGGATCCACTTCGCGCCGACCGCCACGACGACCCCGAAGATCATCACGAAGATCCGGTCGTTGACGTAGGTCAGCATGTTCAGCGCGAGCCCGGTGATGTGCGCCGGCAGCAGGAACTCCATGAGCCCCTTGAAACCGTTGCCGGTGAACCGCACGTCGCGCTTGGTCACCTTGGCGTTGACGATCTCGAGCAGGATCTCCGTGGTGTACGCGGTCGCCAGCGCGATGAACGGGTACAGCCACGGCTGTTCGAAGCCCAGGATCGTGTAGCCGAGGATGTTGAAGATCGTGATCGACATCGCGAACCGCTTCAACGCGGTCACGACCTTGTTCGTCCGTTTCGGTGGCGCCGTGTCCACCTTGGTGAGCGTCGGGGTGGTCATGCCGTCACATCTCTTCCATCGCCGTGGTGCCGAGCTGGTACATGTGGCAACCGGGTGCGAGCTTCAGGTCCTGCGTCCGCAGCTGCCCGGTCCGGTCCCGCCACTGCAGGTGCACGTCGAGCGGACCGCTGACGTTCTGCCCGAGGCCGATCTGGACGTCGAAGCTGCGCCGGCCGGCCTCCCCGCTGCTGCCGTCGACCCGGCCGAGGTACTTCTTGCCGTCCTGGGTCGTCACGGTGACCTGGGCGCCGATCGCGGGCACGCCGGCCGCGGGCAGCGGGCCGGGCGCCACCGGGGCGTCCGTGGTCAGCTTCAGCTGCAGGAACTTGCCGGGGTTCGGGCTGTCGTTGTGGTAGAAGATCGGCGCTTCCCACTGCCGCGCCACCGCGAACTCGGGCAGGCCGTCCCCGTCGGTGTCGCCGACGGCGATGCCGCGGGTGGGCACCGGCACGGCCAGGCCCAGCTGCGGGCCGAGGTCGGTGTAGCGGCCGTCCGGGCTCTTCACGAAGAAGTGGAACGTCTGGTCGCCGCCGATGTCGTCACCGGGGCGCGCGTTCGGCCACCAGAACGGGTTCGACAGCAGGCCGTCGTTGGCCGTGGCCAGCTCCTGCAGGTTCGGCCAGCGGTTGACCTGGCCCTTGACGAACCCGGTCGCCTGGGCGATCTGGTTCTCCCCGCTGTTGTTGAAGTCCTGGATCTTGACGTCCCAGCCCCAGCCGGACCACGCCGTCCCGGTCGAGCCGCTCACGTCGTCGAACGGCGCGACGCCGTCGTTCAGCTGCGTGCGCAGGTCCGCGGCGCTCTTCGCGGTGTTCATGAACTGGAAGTTCGACTCTTCGATGCCCCACGACGTCGTGATGTTGCTGACGAACAGGTCGTAGAGGCCGTCGTGGTTCAGGTCGCCGAAGTCGACGCCCATCCCCTTGAAGGAGTCGTGCCCCAGCACCTTGGACTTCGGGTCGTCGAACCCGCGGACCCCGGTGACCTCGCCGAACTCGATGTGCCCCGGCGTGGACTTGTTGTACAGGAAGTGGTCGTGCCCGAAGTCGTTGGCGATGTAGAGCTCCGGCAGGCTGTCCCCGTCGACGTCGGTGGCGCTGGAGGCCAGCGTCCAGCCGAGCCGCGCGGACTCCGGGATGCCCTGGGAGGCGTCGATGAACTTCGCGGTCGGGTTCGCCCCGGACGTGGCGCCGGTCCAGCGGTAGATGTACTTCGCACCCGAGTTCGTCGCGTGCGACATCGACTGGTTCAGCGTGATGCCGCCGTCGGCGTTCGGGTCCAGGACCCTGCTGTCCGGGAAGTAGTTGCCGACGAAGATGTCCACGTGCCCGTCACCGTCGAAGTCGCCGATGGTCACGGAGTCGGTGTTCCACAGTGGACCGTTGTACTTCCCGTCCGGCCCGCGGTGGTTGCCCGGCACCAGCTCGGTCGGCTGGAAGGCCGAGGCGTCGAGCTTCGTGGCGGTGGCCTTCTGCAGGAACAGCACCGGCGTCCGGCCCCAGTAGTAGGCCAGGATGTCGGTCCGGCCGTCCTCGTTGTAGTCACCCGGGACGCAGCCCATCGGCGCCATGTAGTCCCACGTCGGCAGCACCGGCGCCGGGTCGAGCGCGAAGGGCGCGTAGCGCGGCCCGGAGTCCGGCGCCGGCGTGATGACGACCTGGTCGCTGCGCGGGTCGACCAGGCAGAGGTCGTTGGCCTTGCCGCTGCCGCTGATGTCGTTGAGCGCGATCGCGGCGCCGACCGAGGAGATCCACGCCGAGATGTGCTCGTACTCCTTGTTCACCGTCCGGACCGACTGCTGCTTCGTCGCCGCGGGCAGCGCGATCGCCATCGGGGTGAAGTGGAACTTGCTCGCCATCGAATCCTGCTCGGCGGCGGAGACACTGGGCAGCCGGGCGACCAGGAACAGGCCGAGGATCAGCACCAGCGCCACGATGCCCGCCAGCTGCTTGCGCAGCCAGCCGAAGGTCGCGGTCATTTCTTCTTACCTCCGTGGGTGAGCACTTCCTCGGCGATCCGCTGTCGCCAGGTTTCGAACGCCGGAACGTCGTCGCCGTCGACGACGACCGCGGGACGCACCTCCTGGGTGATCGCCGCGGCCCGCTCGGCGGGCAGCCCGCAGATCGCGCGGGTCGCGACGTCGGTCTCCGGGATCAGCAGGCCCCCGCGGATCCGGGCCTCGGCCGCGAAAGCGCTTCCCTGCGCGAGCTGGCCGTGGTGGATCCCGGCCCGGTCGACGAGCTCCCCCAGCTCCTCGGACGTCACGCCGCAGGCGTAGGTCGAGGCGAGCCCGACACCGGCGTACAGATCGCCGTGGCGCGACTCGGGGAACGCCTCGATCGCCTTGGCCACGAGGGAGACGTCGGTGCCGTTGATGAACCACAGCGCCCGGCCGATGCCCTGGTCGATGGCGCGCAGCGCGTACCCGTCGTAACGCCGGTCCGGCCAGGAGAAGTTCCGGTCCTGGAACTGCTCCCCGACGTACTTCGCGGTCTTGAAGTACGCCTGGTGGAAGCCGTAGCCGTCGAGCACGAGCCAGCGCAGCAGCGGGTCGAAGGCCTCGGCCTTCGGCCACGCGAACCGCGGGATCCGCGCCATCGCCCAGCCGACGCCGACGTAGATGATGTAGTTCTGCTTGTCACCCGGGCCGGCCAGGAACTCGGCGGTGTTCGAGCTCTTGCCGAACGGCAGCCCGTCGAGCACGCCGTAGCCCATTCCCGCGCCTTCGTAGGCGAACCCGCGGAACTTCGGGGGAATCTGCTGGAGCCATTCTTCGGCCTGCTCGGGCGAACGCGCTTCGACCGCGTGCGCGTAGCCGAGGAGGAACTTCTCGCCGACCGTCTCGAGCAATTCCTGAGCGGCTGGGCTCTTCCTGTGGAAGCCACGCTTGACCAGCGAGGTCTCCGAAACGTCCGGTGTCAGGATTCGGCGCCTGAGCGCACGCCAACCATTGCCCAACGCACTCTCCCCCTTATCGGGTGGGAACGGGACTCCATAACGAGTTCCACTGTGTCCTTCCACGCTCACATAAGCCGTGGTCACGGGTCTACTCCACAGTTGCGAGCGCCCGCTTCAGCCGGCTTCGCGCAAGGACTCCGCACCGAACTCGGCGCGGATACGGGCCCGCCACAGCTCGTACGGCGGCACCGGGCCGACGTCCTCGAACGGCACCTCGGTGCCGTCCGCGAGCGCCTCGGCCGCCTCGACCGTGAGCCCCGCGAGCACGCCCGCGGCCAGCCGGCTGTGCTCCGGCACGTACGTCGAGTAGGTGCGCGCCTTGATCGCGAACACCACCCCGAGCGCCAGTTCCGCGTAGTGCGTCCCGGAAAGGCGGCGCAGCGTCTCGAGCCCCGCCTTGTCCGCGCCGCCGGCGAACGTCGCCGCCAGCCCGACCCCGCTCCACAGGTCCGGGCGGCGGGCTTCGGCGAACGCCTCCACCGCCGCCCCGACCGCTTCGGGCACGCCGCCGTGGATGAACCACAGCGCCCGGCCCACCCCCTGGTCGAAAGCACGCGAGAAGTAGTCCGCGCGTCCCGCCCACGGGTACGGTGCCGGCTCGGCCTGTTCGTCGACCCACTTGCGGGTGTCGAAGTACGCCCGGTCGAAGCCGTAGCCGTCCACCGCCAGCCAGCTCATGACCGGGTGGTGGTGGACGCCGTCGAGCTCCGGCAGGATGTTCTTCCACAGTGGACGCGGCAGCCGCGCCATCGCGAACCCGATCCCGATGTAGGTGAGGAAGATGTGCGGCTCCCCCGGGCCCTCCAGCAGTGCCTTCGTGCGGTCGCGGCCGCCGCCCGGCATCGCGTCCAGGATCGTGTACCCCATCGTGGCGCCCTCGTACGCGAACCCGCGCTGCTCGGGTTCGACGAGCGCGAGCCGTCGCTGCAGCTCCCACAGGGACGCGCCCTCGATCGCCCACTCGAACCCGCACACCACGGCCTGCGGCACCGCCTCCAGCCGGGCCGTCGCCGTGGTGGGCGTGACGGGGAAGCCGCGCTCCGCGAAACCGACGGAGGCCAGGGACGGTGCGAGCATCCGCTTGCGCAGCACACCGAAGAAAGTCGACATCGGAAGTCCTCGTCTTCGTCTGGGTGGTCAGGCCACGGAGCGCAGGTGCGACCGCTGGGCGGCGACCATCCGCTGGCCGGCGGGCGTCTGGCGGGAGGCCAGGGTGATCGCGATCGGCGGGTCGATCAGGGACGGCGGACGCAGCTTCATCCGCACTTCGGCCGGCTCGAACTCGGCGACGGTCGCCGAGCCGGTGGCGATGGTGAACGGCGGACCGGACTGCGTCTGCCGCACGGGACCGTGGTCGGCGACCGCGATCACCGTCCAGTTGCCCTCGGGCACCCCGTCGATCGTCACCTCACCGGAGAGGGTGTCGGCGAGGCCGCCGAACGCCACCGGGCCGCTCTGCGGCACGGCGTCGGCGAAGACCCCGACGAGCACGTTGGCCGGCGCCGCGTTCTCGGGCATCGCCAGCCGCACGGTCAGCCGTCCGCTGCCCGACTGCAGGGACGCGCAGGAACTGCCGGCCTCCCGCAGGGACCGCAGCGACGGCAGCCGCTGGAAGTACGCCGAGTGAGCCACCAGGAGCTCACCGACCTCGGGTTCGCGGTACTCGGTCGGGGTCATCCCGACCGCGCGGACGAATCGGCTGGTGAACGTGCCCACGCTGCTGTAGCCGACACTGCAGACGATGTCCGACACCGTCAGCGAGGTGGTCAGCAGCAGCCTCTTCGCTTCGAACAGCCTCACCGCGGTGAGGAACCGGCCGGGCGTCACCCCGGTCGCCTTGGCGAAGATGCGTGAGAAGTGGAACGGGCTCACGTACACCTCGGATGCCAGAGCCGACAACGTGATCGGCTCGAAGTAGCGATCCAGGATCATCTCGATCGCGCGCAGCACGGCCGGCGGAACCACATGGTCGTGCTCCTGCCTGTACCGCTCTGCACCAGCCGACTGCTCGCCGCCGTCGGCGCCCCCGGACGCAACCGATCGCAAGATCATCAGTCCAACCTCGAATTTCCTACGGCGTCAGAATCCATCTCCGTCAGGTAAGACGCCGTCCCTTGCAGGTCGGTGGACCTCCGATGGAGAGTCGCAGGAGGCCGCCGCAGGATCGGAGCGGCGCCCGTGCGGGGATCCGGTTCCGGGTGTGCGTAACGCATACCCCGCGCGTGCGCGGCGCACGGGACCGGTCTGACAGACGCGCGGATACGGCGAGTGATAGCGGCCACGGATCCCCCGCGACGGCCCGCAGAGATGATCGGGACCTGGGGTTTGCCCGGCTCGAGCGGGTCACGAGGGGTGCGGCACGACCGCGTGGGACATGCGGAACGCACGGGACCACCGAGCAGAACACATCTTGACTCTGGTGGACAGCTCACTGGCTGGTGCCCGGCCACTCTGTCACATTCGACAGTGGACAGCCCGGGGTCGGACTTATCCGGCTCGACAAGGCTTACTGGGGAGCTCGAGACATCGGAGCAGGAACACTGGAGGCGCCCGGCATGTACTCCGACAACAAGCTATCGGACGGACTGGTCGGCGTGACTCAACAGCCCGTCGGACCACCCGAACGTGTGGTCCAGTTCACCGTACTCGGCCCGCTCGGCGTGCTGCGCGACGGCGTCGACTACGCGCCGACGACACCGAAGATCCTGCAGCTGCTGGCGTTGCTCGTGATGCGGCCGGGCAAGATGGTGCACGTCGACTCGATCACGCAGGAGCTGTGGGCGAGTGATCCACCGCGGACGGTGCGGACCACGCTGCACACCTACATCTACCACCTGCGCCGGTGCATCGAGCAGAACGGGCTCGCCGAAGGCGACGAGTCGCTGCTCGTCACCAAGGCGCCCGGCTACGTCTTCCGGATCGACCCGGCCCAGGTCGACGTCTTCCGGTTCGGCCGGCTCCAGCAGGAAGGCCAGGACCTGCTGCGCCACGGCGAGCACCCGGCCGCGGCCGCCAAGTTCCGCTCGGCGCTCGACCTGTGGGCCGGGCCGCCGCTGGCGAACGTCCACTGTGGACCGGTGCTCGCACCGTACACGATGGAACTGCTGGAGCAGCGGCGCAACACCCTGCACATGCTGATCGAAGCCGAGATCACCAGCGGCAACCACCGCGAGCTGATCGGGGAACTGCGGTCGCTGACCGCGGGCAACCCGCTCGACGAGGCGCTGCACGGACAGCTGATGCGCGCCCTGGGCCGCAGCGGCCGCCGGTCCGACGCGATGGCCGTCTACCGCAGCCTGCGCAAGCGGCTGAGCGAAGAGCTCGGCGTCGAGCCGTGCGACGAGCTGCAGCTGCTGCACCGCGACCTCATCTCCGAGGGCGACCACCACTAACTCTTACTTTCCACCGCACGAACGGAAATGAGGATCAATGACCGCACGCACCCGCACCTACGGACAGTTCTGCGGACTCGCCCGCGCCATGGAGCTCGTCGGGGAACGCTGGGCCCTGCTCATCGTGCGCGACCTGGTGCTCGGCCCGAAGCGCTACACCGAGCTGCAGGCCGGCCTGCCGAAGATCCCGCCGAGCATCCTTTCGGCGCGGCTCAACGAGATGGAAGAGGCGGGCGTGATCCGCCGCCGCATCCGCCCGGACCTCGACGCCGGTCTGGTCTACGAGCTGACCGAGTACGGCAGCGAGCTCGACCACATCCTGCTCGACCTCGGCCTGTGGGGCGCGCGCTCGCTGAGCCACCCGGGCCCGGACGACGTCTTCACCCTGGACGCGGCGATCCTCTCGCTGTACACGACGTTCCAGAGCGAAGCCGCGGCCGGCGTCCAGGTGACGTTCGAGATCCAGTACCACGACTCGATGATCCTGCACGCGATGGTCGACGACGGCGCGCTCAAGGTCTCCGAGGGCCGCCACTCCGACGCCGACCTGATCATCCGCTCCAGCCAGGGCCCGGCCCTGCTGGACGTGATCGGCGGCCAGGTCACCCCGGCGGAAGCGGTGATCGCGGGCAAGGTCTCGATCGAGGGCGACCTGCGCGACCTGGAGCTGTTCACCCGCCTGTTCCGCCTGACGGCGGCCCCGGAACCGCAGGAAGGTGTCGTCCTGCACTGATTCCGGCGGCCGGCCCCGATTCCGGGAGCCGCCCCAACGCCACAGTGGGTGCGTCCGGCGCACCCACTGTGGCGTTCGGTGCGCCCCACGCACCCGAAGTGCCGTTCGGGGCTCAGTCCAGGCGTGCGGCCCGGTTCTCGAGGTACCGCTGCTCCGGCTCGCTCGCCGTGCGCGCCGCCGCGCGGCGGTAGTGCTCGCGGGCGGCCGCCGGGTCGCCCGCGCGCTCCAGCAGGTGGGCCCGGACCGCGTCCAGGCGGTGGCTCTGCCGCATCCGGCTGTCGCCGGCGATCGTGTCCAGCAGCTCCAGACCACGCGTCGGGCCGTCGACCATCGAGACCGCGATCGCCTGGTTCAGCGTCACCACCGGGCTGGGCGCGAGTTCCTGCAGCACTTCGTACAGCTGCGCGATCTGCACCCAGTCGGTGGTCTCCGTGCTCGGGGCCTCGTCGTGCAGGGCCGCGATCGCCGCCTGGACCTGGTAGACGCCGACCGGGCCGCGGCCGAGCGTGCGGCCGATCAACGCCGCGCCCTCCGCGATCATCGCGCGGTCCCAGTGTTCGCGGTCCTGCTCGGCCAGCGTCACCAGCTCGCCGCCGGGGCCCGTGCGGGCGTCCCGGCGGGCGTCGGTGAGCAGCAGCAACGCCAGCAGGCCGGCCACTTCGCCGTCGTCCGGGCGCAGGGCGCGCACCGCGCGGGCCAGCCGGATCGCCTCGTGCGCGAGCTCGGGCACCTGCAGGTCGGTGCCGGACGTCGCGGTGTACCCCTCGTTGAAGATCAGGTACAGCACCTGAAGCACGACGCGCAGGCGCTCGGTGTACTCGGCCGCCGCGGGCTCGCCGAAGCTCGACCCCGCGGCCGCGATGCTCTCCTTGGCGCGCGTGACGCGCCGGGCCATCGTCGCTTCCGGGACGAGGAACGCCTTCGCGATCTGGGCGGTCGTCAGGCCACCCACCGCGCGCAGGGTCAGCGCCACCTGCGACGGCGGGGAAACCGCCGGGTGGCAGCACAGGAACAGCACCGTGAGCGTGTCGTCCCGATCGGACGGCCGGTCCTCGCCGGGCCCCGCGACCGCGGCGGCGTCCGCGGGTTCCCTCAGGGCCAGGGACTCTTCCCGGCGCCGGCGCGCGCTTTCGCTGCGCCACAGGTCGGTCAGCCGGCGCGCGGCGACCGTGACGAGCCAGGCTTGCGGGTTGTCCGGCACGCCCTCGGCCGGCCACTGCGCCGACGCGGCGATCAGCGCCTCCTGCACGGCGTCCTCGCAGGCGTCGAACTGGCCGTACCGGCGCACGAGGACACCGAGCACCCGCGGCACCAGCGGCCGCAGCAGCTCGCCGAGCGCGGCCGGACCGGTCACCCGGTGAACTCGGACTCGGTCCGCGCGTCGGCGAAGAACACCACCGGCCGGACCTCGATGCCGAGTCCCTCGACCTTCGCGTCCGGGATCATCGCGGCCACTTCGCAGGCGCGTTCCCGGCTTTCGCACTCGACGAGGTAGAAGCCCGCCAGGAACTCCTTCGACTCGACGAACGGCCCGTCGGTGACGGCCGGGACGCCACCGGTCACCCGGACCACCGCGCTGTCGGCCGGGCCGCCGAGCGCCTGGGTGCTGATCATCTCGCCGGACTCCCGGATCCGGCGGATGAACTCGCCGTGGCCGGTCATCACGTCGTCCTTGTCCTGCTCCGTCAGGCCGTCCCAGACCTCGGGGTTCATGTGCATCGTCAGCAAGAACTTCATGCCCTCTCCCCACGTTCGGTACCCGCGAAACATAACCGATCCTGCACCGCAATCCACGAGTGGTCACGGACCCCGGCATCCGGGCAGCATCTACGCCTCGGCTTCGAAAACCCCGCTCGGAGGACACCCCCCATGCAAGACGTGCACGCCGACCTCGCCTCCGAGGCGGACAAGCTCGCGGAGCTGATCCGCGGCCACGAAACAACGGTGATGCTGCCCGTCGGCCGGGTCATCACCGGGCACCTCGCCGAATTGACCGTCGTCGCCCGCCGGATCGTGCTCGGTGTCGAAGGCGACGAAAGCGCGTCCGCGCCGCGCATCACGAACTCGGGGATGCTCGGCGACGCCGTGGTGGCCTGGCGCTCGGAACACCGCAAGGCCACCGACCTGCTCGCCACCGCGACCGTGGACGTCCGGTGGCCCGGCGGGCCGATGCGGCCCTCGGCGCTCGCGGCGGCCCTGCTGACCGCGGTGTTCGCCCGCGGCCAGGACATCGCCGACGCGCTGGGCGCGCGGCTGGAGCGCGACGACAGCGTCGGGCACGTGGCCTACTACGGCGTCCGCACCCGCGACCACGCCTACGCCGGCCACGGCGCACCGCCGGCCGGGCCGTTCCGGTTCGAGCTCACCGCGCCCTCGGGCGACCGGTGGGAGTTCGGGCCGGCCGACGCGGCCGACCGCGTCCGGGGCCCGGCCGAGGACTTCTGCCTGCTGTTCACCGGCCGGCGCCCGCTGACCGAACTGGCGGTCACGGCCACCGGCGCCGAGGCCACCCGCTGGCTGGGCCTGGCCCAGGTGCGCCGCGATCCACTCTGGACGTCCGAAGTGGACTGACGGCTCAGGCGAAGCGGTCGGGATCGCCGGCACCGCGCCGGACGATCTCGGCCTCGCCCGAGGAGAAGTCGACCACCGTGGTCGGCTCGACCCCGCACTCGCCGGAGTCCACGACCGCGTCCACGACGTGGTCGAGCTCCTCCTTGATCTCCCAGCCCTGGGTGAGCGGCTCGGCCACGTCCGGCAGCAGCAGCGTGCTCGACACCAGCGGCTCGCCGAGCTCCGCCAGCAGCGCCTGGGTGACGACGTGGTCGGGGATGCGCACGCCGACGGTCTTCTTCTTCTCGTGCATCAGCCGCCGCGGCACCTCCTTGGTGGCCGGGAGGATGAACGTGTAGCTGCCCGGGGTGGCCGCCTTGATCGCGCGGAACACGGCGTTGTCCACGATGACGAACTGGCCCAGCTGCGCGAAGTCCTGGCAGACCAGCGTGAAGTGGTGCCGCTTGTCGAGCTTGCGGATCGAGCGGATCCGCTCGAGACCGTCGTGGTTGTCCAGCCGGCAGCCCAGCGCGTAGCAGGAGTCCGTCGGGTACGCGATCAGGCCGTCCTGCCGCACGAGATCGGCGATCTGGCCGATGGCGCGCCGCTGGGGGTTTTCCGGGTGCACGTCGAAGTACCTGGCCATGCCCGCGAGCCTAGGCCCCGGGCCCGGAGTACGCCCGGCGGGCCCGCGCGTCTCCCACCTTGCTGCGAACACCCCCGAACCGGTGACCGGGGGCCCGCGCAGGACGCACAATCCCCGGTGCGACCGTGCGCTGCCACCCCGGAGGCGATCATGACCGAACTGGTACTGCCCGACCTCATCGGACCGACGCTGCCCCGGCCCCGCGCCGTGCCGTCGGCGGAGTACCGGTTCGTCGGGCCCGCCGGCCCGGCGGGCCTGCCGGAGCTGTTCGGCGGGCACCGCCGGCTCGCCGTGCACCACCCCGCGCCGGACCGCAGCCGGCCCGGCGCCGCCGTGCCGGCCGCGGAGATCGCCGCGGCGTTGCACACCGAGGGCACCCGCCTCGTGCTGGTTTCTCACGCTCCGTACGCGAAGTTCGCGCAGTACGGCCGCCACTTCGGCTGGGACCTGCCGTGCTATTCCGCTGCGGGCACCGGCTTCGGCGCGGACTTCCCGGCCACCCGGTACCTCGAAGGCGCCGGCGGCGACGACGCCCCCGGGCTGAGCCTTTTCACCCTGGACGGTCCCTTCGTGCTCCACCTCGGCACGATCGCCGTGCCGTACCTGGACTTCCTCGACCTCGTCGGCGTCACGGGCGATCACCACCGCGACTGAACCAGTATTGGACCAGAACGGCCCGATCCGGCGGGAAACGCTGCGGCACGGCCACTCTTCGACGTACCGACCGACGGTCGGCATGAGATAGGATCGGCCAGAAGCATGCAGACAGAGCTCAGCCCGGACCGCCCGGCCCGACCTGTGCGCCGCCGACCCGCCGGAGGACCGCAGCACATGTCTCCGGTAGCCGCACTCGATCCCACCCCGCTCTCGTCGCCCGCCGAGCCGCGGGGCACCACCGGGGTGGACCGGCGGCCGCGGCTCGCCACCGTCCTGGCCGCCGGCATCATCGTCGTGGTCGCCGCGGGGTTCTCCGTGATCGGCCTGGCCAACCTGCTGCCCACCTCCGTCGACCCGCTCCACGCCGTCTACGGCGTCGTGGGCATCGCCGGGCTGCTGGCGATCCAGCTGCTGTGGTTCTGCCGCCCCTCCGCCGAGCTGGATTCGACGACCAGCCGGGTCCTGCTCGCGGTGATGGTGGTGCTGGCCTACCTGCCGATCCCGACGTTCGGCCTGCTCTGGGCCGACATGCCGGACTTCGTCGGCGGCGTCGTCCTGCTGATGCTGCCGCGCCGGTACGCCCTGCCCGCGTTCGCCGCGGTGTGCGCGAGCATCGGCTGGACCTACACGGTCTTCGACGGCAACCCGCTGACCACGGTCTACGGCACGATCTCCTCGATCTTCTACTGCCTGGTGTTCTACCAGCTCACCCGCCTCGCCCGGATGGTGAACGAGCTGCACCAGGCCCGCACCGAACTGGCGCAGCGGGCCGTCGCCGAGCAGCGGCTGGCGTTCGCCCGCGACCTGCACGACCTGCTCGGGCTGAGCCTCTCCGCGATCGCGCTCAAGGGCGAGCTCGTGCACCACCTGATGCGCAAGTCCGCCGACCTGGCCATGGTCGAACTTGCGGAGATCACGGCGACCGCGCAACGCACGCTGTCCGACGTCCGGGCCGTCTCCCACGGCTACCGGGAGCTGTCGCTGGAGAAGGAGTCCCGCACCGCCGAATCGCTGCTGGCCGCCTCGGAGATCGCCGTCCAGGTCCACCTCGACCAGGGCGATCTCCCGGTCCAGGCGCGGACGATGCTGGCGAAGGTGCTCCGTGAAGGCGTCACGAACGTGCTCCGCTACAGCGACGTCGAACACTGCGAGATCGACGTGCGCCAGCAGGGTGACAAGGTCACGCTGGAGATCGTCAACGACGGCGTGGCGGCCGACGAGGTGGCGCTCGAGCCGGGTAGCCGGCTGACCAGGCTGCCCGAGGAGGTGGCGGCGCTCGGGGGTGTCGCGACCGCCGGGATGGACGCGGACGGCCGCTTCCGGCTGCGCGTCGAGCTCCCGGTCCCCACCCGGCTGGACGGGCCGGCGACCGGCGGCGTCCGGGCGGACCGGCCCGAGTCGACGCTGATCCGCTGGCTGATGCCGACGACGATGTGCCTGATGGGCATCGGCGCGACCCTGCACGTGCTCCAGCTGACCACGGAGGCCTGGCAGGTCGCCCTGGTGGTCGGCTCGGTCGTGGCGCTCCTGGCCTTGCAGCTGTCGTACTTCAACCGGCCGGCGACGCCGCTGCGTTCGGCCCAGACCTACGCGATGCTGCTGGTCCAGGCCTGCCTGACCTACCTGCCGCTGCTGCCGCTCAAGCACAACTGGGTCAGTGTGCCCGGCCTCCTGATCGGCACGGCGCTGCTGATCCTGCCGCCGGTGGCCGGCTGGACCTTCTTCGCCCTGAACGCCGCCGCGTACGCGTGGATCCAGCACGCGGCCGGCGCGAGCGACATCTCGCTGGTCTTCTACACGGCCGCCACGGTGATGACCGGGCTGACGGTGTTCGGCCTGCTCTGGCTGGTCCGGCTGGTGACCGAGCTGGACCACACCCAGCGGCGGCTGGCCGAGATGGCCATCGCCGAGGAGCGGCTGCGCTTCGCCCGCGACCTGCACGACCTGCTCGGGATGAGCCTGTCGGCCATCGCCCTGAAGAGCGAACTGACGTCCCGGATCCTCCCGATCGACCGTGACCGCGCGACCGGGGAGCTGACCGAGATCCTCGGCCTGACCCGCCAGGCGCTGTCGGACGTGCGGTCGGTGGCCAGCGGCTACCGCGAACTGTCCCTGGACAGCGAGTCCCGCACGGTGCGCTCGGTGCTGGCCGCCGCCGACGTCCGGGTCCGGATGGAAACGCTTTCCGAAGAGCTGCCCTCGGCCGTGCGCACCGTGCTCGCCGTGGTGCTGCGCGAGGGCGTCACGAACGTCCTCCGGCACAGCAACGTCGAGAGCTGCGAGATCGCGATGCGCCGCGTCGACGGCGGCATCAGCCTCGAGATCGTCAACGACGGGGTCGGCGGCCCCGACCGCGCCGCGAAGGCGGTCGTGGCCCCGAGCGGCAACGGCTCGGGCAACGGTTCCGGCTCCCGCCACCTGTCCCCGGGCAGCGGGATCGGCAACCTCTCCCACCGCGTGGCCGACCTCGGCGGCGAGCTGACGGCCGGCGTGGAGTCCGACGGCCGCTTCCGGCTGTGCGCGGTCGTCCCGGCCTGATCCGTCCACGAGCCCGGCGGGCGAACCCGTCTCCTGACACCGCGCGCGGCCCGCGAGGCAGCCGAGGGTCCCGAGCCACGCGATTCCCGCGCCTCACAGCCGCTCTCACGCTCCGAAGGCCACCTTCGGGGATCCGGACGCCCTCAAGGCCTACAGAGGCGCTGAGGGCGTCCAGCGCGAATCCACGACGTTGCCGGGGTCCGGTCGAGGCGGGTGCGCGGCTTCGGCGGGCCACCGCGGCGGCTCCCGGCGCCGTGCCCGGCTCAGAGCCAGCCGGAATCCTGCGCGATGCGGATGGCGTCCACCCGGTTGCGGGCGTTGAGCTTGGCGACGATCGTCGTCAGGTAGTTCCGGACCGTGCCCGCCGAGAGGTAGAGACGAGCGGCGATCTCGACCGTCCCGTAACCCTGGGCCGTCATCCGGAGCACGTCCAGCTCGCGGCCGGTCAGCGGGCAGTCCACGCTGTCCCAGGCGGCCAGCGCGAGATCGCCGTCGACCATGCGCCGCCCGGCGACGACGCCGCGGACGGCGTTCGCCAGCCGGTCCGGTGGCGCGTCCTTCAGCAGGAAACCGCCCACCTTGGCGTCCAGCGCGCGCCGGAGCGTGCCCGGGCGGCCCAGGCTGGTCAGGATCAGCGTGCGGCAGCCCGGCAGCTGCTCGTGCAGTTCACCGGCGGCGGTCAGGCCGTCCTTGCCGGGCAGGTCGATGTCGATCACTGCGACATCGGCCCGTGCCTCGCGGGCCATCGGCAGGATGTCCAGGCCCGTGGCCACCTCGGCGACGACATCGATGTCCGGCTCCAGGCGCAGCAGCGCCACCAGGGCCCCCCGCACGATGTGCATGTCTTCCGCCACGAGCACTCTGATCACGAGGCGCCTCCGCACT
Source organism: Amycolatopsis sp. NBC_00355 (assembly GCF_036104975.1). Lineage (GTDB taxonomy): Bacteria > Actinomycetota > Actinomycetes > Mycobacteriales > Pseudonocardiaceae > Amycolatopsis. The sequence goes on from NZ_CP107982.1 coordinate 4,391,409, forward strand.
CACATTCCCCAGAAGCCCAGTTAAACATTCCGACCGGCACCTCGGTTACCCCAATCGGGGATTCCGTCTCGGTTTGCACGCACAATGACACGGACCACTGGCGCCGGTGGACTGGATTGTCTTTTAGCGACCGGACCACTACTTGATGTAGCGCAAAGACGGCCGCGCACCGTGGGTGGAAATTTTCCACATGGCGATTTTACGTGCGAGAGTTGCGCCCCGACACGGCGAAGCCGGCCGTCGCGGAGGCGACAGCCGGCTTCGTCCGGGCGGACATCAGCTGCGAAAAGACCCGGTCAGGCCGCTTCGAGGACGTCCATCCGGCAGATGCTCGCCCGGATGGGAGCGGCCCCGCGGGCCGCGGTGTCACCCCACAGCTCGAAGCGGTCGATGACGAGACCGGTCTCGGCGTTCGCCGAGTTCCCGAACTCGATACCCAGGTCGTCGAAAAGCGCGCGGACGTCGGCGGAAAAGTGTGCGGACATTATGTGCTCCCCAGTGGCGAAGATGAAAGCTTCACGTGACTCAAATAGTCCGCCGAGAAGGGCTCCCGAGCCAGTGTCCGCATCATCGGGCCACCGTGCTTTATGCCTACTCCGTGCAGTGCCCGGCATGCCGCCGAACGGGGCATCAGGAGGTGCGAGGAGCGGCCACGGCGTCCATTTTGGTCACTCGGCGCGGTCGACCGGGCGCGATGCGCGACAGTGCACATGCGGATGTCACATGTGCATGTGCCCGTTGAGCGGCCTGGTCACGCCCCTGCGGCGCGCATATGCAAAACGCATGTCCGCGCCCTGTGAAACCCATTCGGAACGGTGCACTGAGCACTTAAGAAGTAGACGCCGGCCGACCTACAGTTCTGCCATACCAATTCGCCGTCGCCGATCGCGTTCGCAGGGGAACGCGCACCGGCCGGCCTGGGGACTGGAGGGACGGCCACCATGGACGAGATCGTGCGGCAGGCCGTGGCACGCGCCATCATGACCATGCGGGACAACCTGGGCGATCGCCTGACGATCGACGACCTCGCCCGGGCCGCGATGTTCAGCAAGTTCCACTTCACCCGGGTCTTCCTCCGGGCGACCGGGCTCTCGCCGGGGCGGTTCCTCTCGGCACTGCGCCTGGCCGAGGCGAAGCGGCTGCTCGCGACCACGGGGATCTCGGTGGCGGACATCAGCCACCAGGTCGGGTACAACAGCGTGGGCACCTTCAGTGCCCGCTTCAGCGGCAGCGTCGGCTACTCCCCCACGGGGTACCGGCAGCTGCGCGGGATGACCCCGCGGATCGCCGAACGCACCGGTCAGCCGGGGTCCGAGATGACCGTGCGCGGGAACGTCTGGCGGCCGCCGGGCGGGGACGCCGGCCAGGTGTTCGTCGGGCTCTTCCCGGCCAAGATCGCCGAGGGCGCGCCCGCGCGCTACGCGATCCTGCCCGGCGCGGGCCAGTACACCTTGACCGACGTGCCCCTGGGCTCGTGGTACGTCATCTCGCACGCCTACGGCTCTTCCCCGCACGACGACCGCGGACCGCGGCCGCTGACCGGGTTGTCCGGGCCCGTGACGGTGCACCGGGGGGTCGCGGCGAGCCTGCTCGACGTCCGGTTGCGGCCGCGGCACGGCTTCGACCCGCCGGTGCTGCTGGCGCTGCCCGACCTGCGGCACGCGCCGGCCCGCCGGGCGGTCGCGGTCTGAGTCCACCCCCGGCGGGCGTCCCGGGGAGGGACGCCCGCCGGGTCCGTATCCGGGGAAAGGGGAATCCGTGCGGAGCCGACACCTGACCGTCGCCACGGCGACGGCAGTTCTACCGTCGCGAACCGGAATGGGGGAAACCCATTCGCCGTCCGGGGTCATCCCGCTGCACCGGGCGAATGCCCCGGCGGGATCGCCCAATGGCGTACAATTCCGCGTGGGGGAAATGCACGACCGGGGGAAGCGAGGGACCGATGTGATCAAGGTTCTGCTGGCCGAGGACATGGACATGGTCCGCGGCGCCCTCGTCGCCCTCCTCAGTCTCGAGTCCGACATCGAGGTCGTCGCCGAAGTGGACTCCGGTGACGAGATCCTGCCCGCCGCCAAGGCATCCCGGCCCGACGTCGCGGTCATCGACATCGACCTGCCGGGCAAGGACGGGCTGACCGCGGCCACCGAGCTCCACGAGCACGTGCCGGACTGCCACACCTTGATCCTCACCAGCCTGGGCCGCCCGGGCACGGTCCGCCGCGCGCTCGACGCGAAAGTGAACGGCTTCCTGCTCAAGGACGCGCCCTCGGACAAGCTCGCCAACGCCGTGCGCTCGGTCGCGATCGGCCGGCGCGTCATCGACAGCGAGCTCGCGCTGTCCGCGTGGGAAGCCGACGACTGCCCGCTCACCCCACGGGAGCTGGAGATCCTGGCGCTGGCCGCGCGCGGGCGCAACGTCGCCGACATCGCCGCGGATCTGTTCCTGTCACCGGGAACCGTGCGCAACTACCTCGCCGCGTCGGTCACGAAGCTCAACGCTCGCAACCGGGTGCACGCGATCCGGATCGCCACCGACGCCGAATGGCTCTGAGCGACGCCGGCGCCGGGCCCCCCGGCTGAGTGTCCCGCGGATCCGCGCCGAACCGTGCCAAGGGGACGGTGGCACACACCAGATGGGTGCCACCGGGCCGGGTTCCGGCCGTCAGCTCGCCGCCGAGCAGGCTCACGCGGTGGGCCAGGTTCCGCAGTCCCCGGCCGTGCTCCTCTTCGCAGTCCTCGGCTTCGCCCGGCACGACGCCGTCGTTGAACACGCGCAGCCACGCTTCGCCCTGGGACACCCCGACGGCGAACTCGCACCACGAGGCCTTGCTGTGCCGCACCACGTTCGTGGCGCTCTCGCGCAGCACCGTGGCGAGCGTCGTGTCCACCGCGGCGGGCAGCTGCACGGACTGCGCCGGGTCGAACCGCACGGTCACCCCGGCGGTCGCCAGCACGGCGGCCGCCGACCGGCACTCCTCCACCAGCGAGAGCTCGCGCTTCCCGGCCGCCACCGAACGCACGTCGGCGAGAGCCTTGCGGGACATCGTCACCAGCTCGGTGAGCTCCAGCTGGGCCTGCGCCGGCCGGGCCTCGACCAGCCGGCGGATCAGCTCGACCTTGAGGGTGATGGCCGAGAGGCTCAACCCGAGCAGGTCGTGGGTGTCCCGGCTGAACCGCAGCCGCTCCTCGGCGACGACCCGGGCGGTCAGCTCACGCCGGACGTCCTCGCGTTCGGCCGCCAGCCGGACGAACCAGGCCAGGCCGAACACGGCCACCGCGGCCACGGCCGTGAGCGCGACGCCGTGCAGACCATCCGCAATGGACACGCCGGGTGCCCCCGTCGCGGCCGCCAGCACGCCGACCCCGCTCGAGACGAGCACGAGCACCGGCACCGACACGGCGGGCCTGGCCACCAGCAGGACACTGCCCACGAAGAAGCTGCTGAGCACGCACCAGTCGGGGCCCAGCTGCAGCATCGGCAGCAGGCCGAGCACGGCCTGCAGCACCAGCGCCGGCCCGCGGAAGCGGATCCGCCCGTAGCCGAACCCGACCAGGTGCACGGCGATCAGCGCCACGGCGTACCCGCACGCGACGAGCGCGACGGGCCACGACCGCACGTCCCGCAGCGGGCCCAGCAGCCCGAGCACACCGATGCCCAGACAGACGCCGGCGTGCATGGTGTAGACCAGCCGAGCCGGAAAAGCCTTGCCCGGCAGCCGAGCCGCGGCGTCCGAACGCGACTTCGCCCCGGTTGCTCCCTTTGCCACCTCCCGGTACGACGATCGGACTCTCGTGTCGAGTGCTCTCGCGGTAACAGCCATCGCAGCGCCTCCCCGGAAACGCTCCCCAGTGCCCCAGAACTGCAATCTAACAGCCGTTCCTGAGGATCCGGGTCGCCGTCACGGGGGATTTTGACCGAACTGTGCCGATCGTGGGTGCCGCTGCCCGGCCGGGGCGCCGCCTGCTCGTGGGTGTCCGGCCGGGTCCGGGCGGACCGGCGTTCGGCGGCCCACGGGGGTACCACTGGTCCGCGTCGGGCAGGCCCGGCACCCAGCCGCCCAGGCCGAGCCCGCCGCACCGGGAGTCACACGCGCCACACCGGTACCGCGTCAGCCCGGGAAGTCCAGCACGCACTCGCCGACGCTGACCTCGGCCGGCCACTCGAGTTTGAGGGCCCGGTCCACCCGGTCGCCGGAGTCGACCGGGACCGCGTGCGCCGCCAGGCCCATCGCCTTCGCCGCCAGGTACAGGACCTGCTGCAGCGCGCCCGCGTGCAGGAGGGTCGTCGCGTAGGCCGCGCCGCCGAGGACCCAGGCGATGCGGGACATCCGCGCCGTCAGGGTCAGCAGCGCGGCGGGACGGCGGTGGCTGCCCGCGGCGATCATCGACATGTCCAGCAGCGCGTCCAGGACGGCCGCGTCGTCGTTGATCAGCGTGAGCGTGTGCCAGAGCGGGTCGTAGTGGTAGATCCCGCGCGCGAGGTCGGCGCAGCGGTTGATGCCGACGTAGAGCTCCAGCTCGTACAGGCAGGCCACGCTGAAGTAGGGCCGCTGCGACGCCTCGTGCGACGGCCCGCCGGGCACGTGCGCCGGCCCCACCGATCGCACCCGGGCGGTGCGGAACAGGAACTCGCCGAGCTGGCTCGCCGTCAGCGTCCGCTCGCCGAACTCCGGGCAGATGTGGTCGCTCTCCAGCAACGCCGTCAGCGGCGGGTCCCCGGCGGCGAGCACCTCGGCGTCGGGCCGGGGCAGCGGGAACGTCGGCCCGGCGGTGACCTGCTTGACGACCGGCGGCTCGGCGCCGATCCGGACGGTGTCGGGCTCCGGCGGCGAGCCCTTCTGCCAGGTCCGGCTGCGCGTGTGGAACATCAGGTCGTCGTGCGACCAGACGGTCGTGTCCGGGTCGCCGTGGTCGGTGAACCGGCCCTCGTCGTCCCCGAGCAGCACGACGCCGGCCGCGACGAGGAACTCCACGACGTCGGCGACGACCGCCTCGCTCACCCCCGTGGTCACCGCCAGCTGCGCCACCGTCGTCGGCGAAGCCAGCGAAGTCGCGATCAGCACGGCGGGCGGGCGGAGCAGCGCGACCTTGTACCGCGCGCCCGGTGACTCGGCCAGCAGCGCGCCGTCCTCGGCCCGCAGCGCGGTGAACCGGGACAGCCGCACCTGCCGCCCGGGCGGCAGCGGGCCGTCGGGGAACGCCGGGAACTGCGTCACGGGGATCGCCGAGAGCACCGGCCCGCGGCCGTCGTTGAGCGCCAGGGAGTGCACCACCGAGCCGGACAGCCGGGTGAGCACCTTCCGCAGGGACAGCCGCCACGCGTCACTGGCCGCGGGGCCGGACACCGCGAGGTTCGCCATCGACACCGGGCCGAGCACGAGCCGCCCGAGCGACTCGCGCACGCCGTCGGCCGTGCCCGGGAACTCGTATTCGCCCCACCACGTGATCGCGACGAGGGAACCGTCGTCACCGGCCTCGACCAACGTGTCTTCGGTCAACGACCACAGGCGGACCGTTTCGACCTGCCCGGCCGGGCTCTCGGCAGCCACCGCAAACTCCTATACCCACGACGGAAAACGTCGTTCTCCGCACGCGAGTGTGCTAGAGGAACATGGGGAACGGATTGAGTCCCTCGTAAGGCGTCGGCTCGGCCAGCCGGCCGAGCCGCACCGGGACGTCGAACAGCCGGCCGGGGGCGAACCGGGCCCAGAACGGGCGCAGCCCGGGTGCGAGCACCTTGACCACCGGAAGGCCGACGTCGGGCCGGGTCTGGTTCAGCACGAGCAGATCGCTGCCCGCCGCCGCCAGCGTCCGCGCCAGGGCCGCGACGTCGTCACGCACGTCCGCACGATGGAGGAAGGGGTAGTCGGCCAGTGTCCGCGTACGCGTCCCGGCGGCGGGCCGCAGGTACGGCTGGTTGGCCACCGTCGCGTACTCCAGCCAGCGCGCCGCGTCCGGGTCGTCCACGTCGTGCTGTTGCGCGAGGACGTCCGGGATCATCTGGTTCAGCTCGGTCACCGCGCGCCGCACCGCGATCCGCGGGTCGAGGTGGGCGCCGAAGCCGAACATGATGTGCTCGTGCGGGCCGTAGGTGCGCCGCGAGACCGCGACGAAGACCGGGATCCCGAGGTCGGACGTCACGTCGAGCACCCACAGTTCGCGGCCCAGCCCGGCGTAGTGGCCGGTCATCTCCTCCAGCCAGCCGTCGCCGAAGGAGGCGAGGTCCACCCCGGCCACCGGCGTGCGGTTGTACCACCACAGCGCGACTGCGTCCCGCTCGACGATCTCGAGCGTGCCCTGCAGGACGGCGTCTTCGAGGCTGCTGCCGGCGGCGGCGCCGTTGGAGTCCGCGTGCAGGCCCCGGACACCGCAGGCCGAGGGCACCCCGTAGTACAGGTAGCCGGTGGGCAGCAGCCGCCGCTGCCCGGACAGCGACCAGACGGGCGTCCAGTCGATCTCGGCGGCCGGGTCGAACCGCTCGGGGATGTGCTGGAACAGCCCGTGCGCCGCGTTCCATCCGGCCCGCTCGCGGTACTGCCGCTCGGCGAAGAGCATGCAGTCGTTGGGGTGCACCGCTTTCGCCCCGAGGTCGTCGAACGAGGCCCGGATCCGCAGCTCGTCGCCCTGGTAGTTGCCGGAGAAGCGCTCCGCGGCTTCGCAGAGCGCGCCGACCTCCGCGTCGATCGGGGTGACGCCCTTGCCGCCGTTCTCGCTGCGCAGGCCGGCCTGCATCCCGGCCATGCCGGTGACGCCGCGCGCGACGTTCATCCCGGACCGGTAGGCGTTGACGAACGCCGGCGCCGCCGGGTCGCGCCGGATCTCCTTGAGGATCCCGGTGACCGGGCTGACCAGGTGGCCGTACTTCTCGAGCGTCTGCGCCGGCGTCGCGGTGCGGTGCCCGCCGCCGGTCGAGGTGGTCTTGCGGGCGGGCTGCAGCTCGACCGGGCGCGACGCCTGCGCGGCCATCAGCGTCGTGTCCCCGCAGCCGGGGCACTGCGGCCGGCGGCGCAGCTCGTGCAACGTGCCCTGCAGGTCCAGGGTGTCGAGCACCCAGACGCTGTTCTGGCCGTCGTGGCGGTAGCCGGCCAGCCACTTGCTGGCCTCGAGCGCGATCAGGTGCGCCGCGGCGGCGGTCAGCGACGGCAGCGCGGCGGCGGGCCGGCGCGCGGGGCCTTCGTGGCCGAGCAGCTCCTGGGCGCACGCCTCGGCGTGCCGGTGCCCCCACAGCCGGTTGGTCAGGCAGTGCCAGCACGCCGACTCGCCGGGGCACAGCACCGGCCCGATCCACACCTGCGCGCCGAACGGCCGCGCCAGCAGCCACGGCCGGCCGGTCCGCCGGTGCTCGGCGTCGAGCTCGCCCAGCCGCGGGTCGAGGTAGTCGGTGCACAGCACGATGCTCAGGTCCGCCGCGTCGGCCGCCGTCCCGGCCGGGGCGACCTCCAGCGCGGCGTCGGCCAGGGCCCGCTCGACCGCCCTCGTCTCGACGTCCTCGCCGATCGCGACCAGCCGGACACCGGGGCGGGTGACCCGGGAGGTGATCGAGGCCGCGTCGATGCCGCACGCGTCCCAGTAGGCCAGCTCCCGCTCGTCGACCGCGGGGGCGGGCGCCGGGCGGACCGACACCAGGCCGGCGTCCATCAGCTGGGCCAGGATCGCGGCGACCTCTTCGGGCGCCATGCCCGCCGGCCGGGCCCGCAGCACCTCGGCGAGCTCCCGGGTGCCGTCGAGCAGCGGCGCGAGCGACTCGATGCGCGCGCCGCGCATCGCTATGACACCCTGTTCGGAGAAGAGGTAAGCGCCTTTGCCGGCGTGGACCTCGGCGCGCAAGTGGCGCTTGAAGGCGAGCACGGGGGTGCCGGCGGCCGGCGGGGCCGCGGCGCGCGACCGGTGCGGGGCGGGTTGCACGGCTGATCCGCTCATCTGCACTCCTGATTCCCGTGCGCGCGATCCGAGAACCTCGATTCTTCTCCGGCGCGTGGACCTGCGGCCAGTGCGCGACACACCGAACCGGACGTGCAAAACGCACGACTTTTCGGGTGAAACGCACGTGTGACGGGTGTGTGCCGCACTGGTCGCCACCGCCCGGGGTTCGTCAACCTGGATCGCGAGGGCACTGCGCCCGCGGGCTTCCGCCCCGGCCCGTTCGACGAGACGCACAAGTGAGGATCGAGTATGACCACCACTCGCACCTATGGACAGTTCTGCGGCCTGGCGCGCGCTCTCGAGATCGTCGGGGAGCGGTGGTCCATGCTCGTCATCCGCGATCTCGTGCTCGGCCCGAAGCGCTACACCGACCTGCAGCGCGGTCTGCCGCGGATCCCGGTCAGCATCCTGTCGGCCCGGCTCAACGAGCTCGAGCAGGCCGGCGTCATCCGCCGCCGGGTGCTGCCGCAGCTGGACGCGAGCCTCGTCTACGAGCTCACCGAGTACGGCAGCGAGCTCGACCACATCCTGCTGGACCTGGGACTGTGGGGCGCGCGGTCGCTGGGGCACCCGAAGGACGACGAAGTCTTCACCAACGACGCCGCGATCCTCTCGCTCTACACGACGTTCCAGCAGGAGGCCGCGGCCGGCGTGAGCGTCACCTACGTGCTGCGCCACCACGACTCGCTGATCATCCACGCGATGATCGACGACGGGACGCTGAAGGTCGGTTCCGGCGACCACCCGGCCGCCGACCTGGTCATCGAGCCGCAGGGCCCGGAGCTGATCGACCTGGTGAACGGCCAGCTCACCGCGGCCGAGGCGATGGCCTCGGGCAAGGTGCGGATCGAGGGCGACTACGCCCACCTCGAGCTGTTCACGAAGCTGTTCCGCATCCCGCCGAAGCCGGAGCTGCCGGACGGCCTCGCCTTCCACTGAGAACTCCTCCACCGGCGCGGCATCGGGGCCGGCACCCGCTCCCACGCAGGTGCCGGCCCCGATCGCTAGCCCCGGACGGCGCAACCCCGCGCCGCAGAATCGGCAATCCGGAGTAACGGATCCGGCGCTTCGGGCGGCTAAGTTCAGCGGACCCGCCGTTTTCCGCAATCCGCACATAAGGGGCACATTCATGTCGACGTCCGAACTGACTCGGCCGTCCGGCTTTCTGGGGAACCTGAACAGCAGGTACCACCACCGGGCGCTCGCGGTGTTCATGATCATCGTCCTCGCGCACTGGGCCGAGCACATCGTGCAGGCCATCCAGATCTACGGGTTCGGCTGGCCGACGTCCCGGGCCCGGGGCGTGCTCGGCATGCCGTTCCCCTGGCTGATCTCCCAGGAGTGGCTGCACTACGGTTACGCGCTCGTGATGCTGGTGTTCCTGTGGGTGCTGCGGCACGGGTTCGCGGGCCGCTCGCGGCAGTGGTGGAACCTGGCGCTGGGCATCCAGTTCTGGCACCACATCGAGCACCTGCTGCTGTTCATCCAGGCCCAGTCGGGCTGGCGGCTGGCCGGGCAGAAGGTGCCCACCAGCATCATCCAGCTGCTGATCCCGCGGGTGGAGCTGCACCTGTTCTACAACACGATCGTCACCATCCCGATGATCGTCGCGGTGATCCTGCACCGGCGCGCCTCGGCCGCCGAGCACGAGCTGACCGGCTGCGTCTGCGGGCAGCCGAAGCAGCTCGCCCTCGCCGCGTCGTGAAGCGCGCGCTGGCCCTGCTGGCCTTCCTCGTCGGCTGGCTGGTGCTGAGCGCCACTCCGGCTTCGGCCCACGTCGAGATCGTCTCGTCGACCCCCGGGGACGGCGCCCGCCTGAGCGCGGCGCCGTCCCTGGTGTCGGTGACGCTCTCGGAGAACGTCGGGATCCAGCCCGGGTCGATCAAGGTCGTCGACCTGGCGGGCACCCAGGTCGACACCGGGCCGGTGTTCCAGCCCGGCGACGTCGCGGAGCAGGTCGCGGTGCACCTGCGGCCGAACCTGCCGGACGCGAGCTACCTGGTCGAATACGCCTTCGTCTCGGCCGACTCGCACCCGGTGCGCGGCACGTTCGCGTTCGTCGTCGGCGCCGGGCCGCTGGTGACGTCGGCGGGCGCGGTGTCCGCGGCGACCGGCACCGACACGACGGTCAACACGGTGTCGACGGTGGTGCGCTGGTTCGCCTACCTCGGTGTGGTGCTGCTCGGCGGGCTGGCGTTCGTGGTGGTGTGCCGGCCGGGCGCCCGTACCGACGGCCGGGCCCGGCGGCTGCTGCGCTGGGGCGCCGGTCTCGTCGTGGTGACGACCGTCGCGCAGTTCGTGCTGCAGGGCCCGTACGCGGCGGGCCGTGACCTCGAAGCCGTGTTCGACACCGGGCTGCTGGCGGACACGATGCGCGTCGCGTACGGCAAGCTCCTGCTGCTCCGGCTGGTGGCGGTCGTCGCGCTGGCGGTGCTGGTGCCCCGGCTCCTGCGGACCGGCCTGCCCGACCGGCTGCGCTCCCGCTACGAGAACCTGGCCATGGTCACCGGGTTCCTCGTGCTGCTGACGTTCTCGGCCACCGGGCACCCGGTCACCGACCCGATCATGTTCGTCTCGGTGACGGCGGACCTGGTGCACTTCGGCGCGATCGCCATCTGGGCGGGCGGCCTGGTCCAGCTGGCCCTGGCCCTGTTCCGCCCGGGTGCGGACGAGGACCTGGCCCCCGTCGCGACGCGGTTCTCCCGGCTCGCGGCCGGCGCCGTGACGGCGATCGCGCTCAGCGGCGCGGTGCTGGCGCTGCGCATCATGCCCTCGCTGTCGTCCCTCTGGACGACCGGCTTCGGCGTGCTCGTGCTGGCGAAGATCGCCGGCTTCGCGCTGCTGCTGGTGGTGGCGAGCCGCTCCCGCCGGGTGGTGCGCCGGGGCATGACCGCGCCGGCGGAGGGCGCGACGAAGACGGTGACGACGAACCTGCGCCGCCTGCGTCAGGCCGTGGTGGTGGAGGTCGTGCTGAGCGTCGTCGTCCTGGCCTTGGCGGCGCTGCTGACGGTCACGCCGCCCGGCGGCTGACCCGGACGCTCAAACGCCGGGTGAGAGCGGCGGGGAGAACGGTCCCCAGCTGAAGGCCGGCAGCCACCGGCCCGGCGTCTCGCTCCAGTCCAGCGCCGCCAGCTGGCCGAGCGAGCGCCGCCCGGCGAGCGCGCGGTAGAGGTCGTGGGCCGGCGCGGTCACCGACGCCGCCGGCCGTCCCTCGCCCGCCGTCCACTCGGCGCCGTCGCCGGTGCGGATCAGCAGGGCCGGCAGCCCACGCCCGGCGATCGAGCCGGAGAGGCCGCGGACCAGGACGTCGAAGCTCGGTGCCCAGGCGACGTGCTCGGCGGGCGGCGGCACGCCGAGCGCGGCGCGCAGGTCCAGCTCGTGGGTGTAGGCGTCCATCACCATGACCTCGCCACTGCGCCCGCCCGCGGCGGCGAGCAGCGGGTCGAGCTCCGCGCCGACGGCGTCCCAGCGGTCGAGCAGCGCGGGCAGGGCCGGCGAAGCGGCCGGCGACGGCGGCGGGGTGCCGCCGTGCCGGCCGAGGACACGTTCGGCGATCACGGTCAGGTGACCGAGCAGGTCCGTGACGGTCCACTCGGGACACGCGGGGACCGGGCGGTGGTGCAGGCCGGGCCGCCCGTCGAGCAGCGCGCGCACACCGCGCCGCACCTGCGGGTAGCCGACGAAGTCCGGGGCCGTGGCCGGCCGACTCGTTGTCACGCGCTCCACCTCGCCCTGGCACGATCGGTGATCTCGGCTCAGTATGCCCTGGTGACGGCCCTCGGCGGTTCTTCCCGCTTGCCGGGTGGCCGGCACCCGCGAGACCTCGGGAGGTCGTGATCTTGCCCACTCTGTGGTCCACGTCGGCGCAGTGGGAACTGCTGCCGCCGGTCGTGCTCGCCCTGCTGCTCAGCGTCGCCATCGGCCTCGAGCGCGAGGCCGGGATGAAGGCCGCCGGCCTGCGGACGCACAGCTTGGTCGGCGTCGGCTCGGCGGTGTTCATGCTGGTGTCGAAGTACGGCTTCGCCGACCTGCTCGCCACCGACCACATCGCGCTCGACCCGTCGCGGATCGCCGCGCAGATCGTCTCCGGCATCGGCTTCCTCGGCGCCGGGCTGATCTTCGTCCGCCGCGACGCCGTCCGCGGGCTGACCACGGCCGCGACGATCTGGCTCACCGCCGCGGTCGGCACGGCGTGCGGCGCCGGCCTGCCGGTGCTCGCGGTCGGCACGACGATCGGGCACTTCGTGGTGACGCGCGGTTTGCCGCCGCTGCAGCGGTTCGTCGCACGCCACCGCAAGGAACCGCCGGTGGTGCGCTTGAGCTACCTCGACGGCCAGGGCGTGCTGCGCGCGGCGCTGGCGGTGTGCACCGGACGCGGCTGGTCGGTGCACCACGTCGAGGTCGACCACGAACCCTATTGGGGGCCCCGGGTGGCGGAGCCCCCGGCTCGGGGCGAAGCCCTGGATGGCAGAGTTTCCGAGGAGGGGCAACGGATCGCGATCGTCACCCTGCGCCTCGACGGCCGGGGTGATCTTTACGACCTGGCCGCCGAACTCGCCGAATTGCCCGGCGTCCGCAGTACGTCCACCGGTGCCGGGGAACCGCTCGACGAATGATCGCCCGCCCGGGCAGCGCGCGGGGGCCGGTTTGCGGCACACTGGGGTGCACACGGAAATCCCCGGCACCGCAAGGAAAACGTGCGGCCGAGGAGAAACCATCCAATTCGGAGGTGAGGCATGGCCCCCGGCGGTGGCGAGGACGTGGCGCGCACGCAGCCCGGATTCGACCAGGCGTGGCGCGGTTTTCACCGCGCGCAGGTCGTCGAATACGTCGAGTGGGCCGAGGCCGAAATCCGCAGACTCACCGACGAACGCGATGCCGCGGCCCGGCGCGCGGCCGCGTTCGCCGACGAGAACCGTGAGCTCCGGGTGAAGATCGACCGGATCAGCCGGACCCCGATCGAGCCGGACGCGCTGCAGGAGCGCTCGCGCCGGATGATCGAGCTCACCCGCGAGGAAGCGACCGAAATCACCGGTCGGGCAAGGGAAACCGCCGAACGGATCCGCCGCGAGGCGGAGCTCGAGGCCGTGCGGCTCACCGAGAAGGAACACGAAGTCCTCGCCCTGGCCGAAGCCGACCGCGAGCGGCAGCGCACCGAGCACGAAGAACTCCTGCGGGCGGCCGAGCAGCGCCGCCGTGAGCTCGACGAGGCCGCGGCGCGCCGCCGGGCCCGGCAGGAAGAGGATCACACGCGGGCGTTGACGCTCCGCCGCGCCGAGGCGATGAGCGAACTGGCCGAGCAGGACGCGGCCGCCCGGGCGAAGGCGGACAGGCTCGTGGCCGAAGCCACCCAGCGCACGGAAACCCTGGTCACGACCGGCGAAAGCGAGCTGGCCACGGCCCGGGCCACGGCCGAGCAGACGATCGCCGACGCCACCCGCCACGGCGAAACGCTGGTCACGGCCGCGGAACGCGAGGTCGCGGCGCTCACCGAGGTCCGCGACAAGCTCCACGCGAGCCTCGTCGGCTGCCGGTCCCTGCTGGCCGAGGCGGCCGTCGCCCTCGACGAAAAGCCGGCGGCGTCCGACCCCGAAGCCACGCTGCCGATGTCGAAGCGGGTGCCCGTGCAGAGACGCTCGCCCGCGGACGATCTTTCCGACGCGGTCGGCTGACCCCTTGTCCCCCGGCCGGGCAGCACCCATGATCGGGTGATCGCCGGCCGAGGTGAGGGGACGCCCATGCGCTCGACGATCACGCGGTCCGTACTGGTCACCGCCCTGGTGGGCGGCACGCTCACGGCGTGCGGCAGCGGCTCGGGCCTGACGATCAACCTGTACGTCTCGCCGGAGAACAACCTCCAGCACGTCGTCGACACCTGCAACGCGGCCGCCGCCGGCCGGTACCGGATCGAGTACCACAAGCTCCCGCGCGGCGCGGACGGCCAGCGCGAGCAGATGGTGCGCCGGCTCGCCGCGGAGGACCCGTCGCTGGACGTGCTCGGCCTGGACGTCACCTGGGTGCCGGAGTTCGCCGAGGCGGGCTGGGTGGTGCCGTGGACCGGCGCGGCCGAGGCCGAGGCGACGCGGGACGTGCTGCCCGGGCCGCTCTCGACCGCGCGCTGGAACGGGAAGCTGTACGCGGCGACGAAGCACACGAACGTCCAGCTGCTCTGGTACGACGACCGGCTGACGCCGTCACCGCCGAAGACGTTCGACGAGATGATGGCGCAGGCCCAGGCCCTGAAGGCGGCCGGGAAGCCGGCGAACGTCCTGTTCACCGGCGCCCAGTACGAGGGGCTGGTGGTGTTCTACAACACCCTGGTCGCCTCGGCGGGCGGGCACATCCTGTCCGACGACGGCAAGTCCGTGCTGCTGGACGCCGGCGCCGTCCGCGCGCTGGAGCTGCTGAAGACGCTCACCACGGCCGGGATCACCGACCCGTCACTGGGCAACTCGAAGGAGGACGAGGTCCGGCAGGCGTTCCAGCGCGGGCAGGGCGCGCTGGAGCTGAACTGGCCGTACGTCTACGCCGCCTACACGAAGGAGAAGCCGCAGGACCTGGGGCACGTCCGCTGGACCCGCTACCCGTCGGTGGTCCCGGGGCACCCGAGCCGCGTCACGATCGGCGGCTTCAACCTGGCGATCAGCACGTACTCGCCACACCGGGCGGAGGCGTTCGACGCGGCGTTGTGCCTGCGCAGCCCGGCGAGCCAGAAGTACCAGGCGATCGAGGACGGCCTGGCCCCGACGACGCGCGCGGTCTACGACGACCCGGCGCCGCTCGACCCGGCCGACCCCGGCTCGACGATGGCGGCCCGGTTCCCGATGAAGCCGGACATCCTGGCGGCGCTGTCCGACGCCGCCGTCCGGCCGCTGACCCCGGCGTACCAGAACCTGTCGACGGTGATCTCGAAGGTGCTGTCCCCGCCGTCGGCGATCGACCCGCAGGCCACCGCGGCCGAGCTGCGCGAACGGCTGACCGACGCGCTCGACTCGCGGGACATCATCCCTTGACGCGGATGTTCGCCCTGGTCGCGGCGGTCGTGACGCTGGCCGCGTCGACGACGCTGGCCAACCGCGTGCTGCCCGGCTGGGCGTACCCCGTGTGCGGGCTGGTGGCCGCGGCGGCGCTGGTCGGCCTGGCTCGCGCGGCCGGCTTGTCGTGGTCCGACCTGGGCTTGCGCTCGTTCCGGCGGTCCGCCTTGGTCGGACTGGCCGGAGCCGGGCTGGTCGCGGTGGTGTTCGGCATCGCGCTGGCCGTGCCGGCGCTGCGGACGGTCTACCAGGACGGCCGGGTCGGCACCCCCGACTTCGGCCAGCTGATCTGGCTGACCTGCGGCCGGATCCTGTTCGGCACGGTGCTGATCGAGGAGATCGCCTTCCGCGGTGTGCTCCCGGCCCTGCTGGGCGCACGGGACGACCGCTGGCGCTGGCCCCCGATCCTGGGCGCGGCGGCGCTGTTCGGCCTCTGGCACTACCTGCCGGCCTTGGCGATCGGCCGCAACGCGGCGGTCCACGCGGTGTTCGGGACAACGCCGGTGGTGGTGCTGCAGATCCTGGCGATGGCCGCGGCCGGCGTCGCGGGGATCTTCCTGCACTGGTGGCGCCACCAGGGCCGGGGCGTCCTGGCGTCGGTGATCGTCCACTTCACGACCAACGCGGGCGGCCTGACCCTCGCCGTACTGGTCCGGTGATCTGCCGCGGCCGGTCGTGAGTGTTCAGGAGGGTGAGAACCGCCCTGAACATTCACGACCCCGCCTGGCACCGGTCAGGAGCGCACGAGCCGCGCGATCGCGTCCGACGCTTCCCGCACCTTCAGGTCGGCTTCTTCCCCGCCGGCCGCGGCCGCCTGGACCACGCACGTCGCCAGGTGCTCGTCGAGCAGTTCCAGCGAGAACGACTGGAGCGCTTTAGTCGCCGCGGAGACCTGGGTCAGGATGTCGATGCAGTACTTGTCCTGCTCGACCATGCGCTGCAGCCCGCGGATCTGCCCTTCGATCCGGCGCAGGCGCTTGAGGTACGCCTCTCGCTCGCTGCCGTAACCCGTCATGGCCCACCCGTCCCCGTAGTTGGCTTCCCTGCCTGCAAGTATACCCACCCCACGTATCGGGCCAGGTCACTCAGCTTCAGCGGAAGCGGCGCAGGCGGAGGCTGTTGCTCACCACGAAGGCCGAGGAGCACGCCATCGCCGCGCCCGCGATCATCGGGTTGAGCAGGCCGAGCGCGGCCAGCGGCAGCGCCGCGACGTTGTAGGCGAACGCCCAGAACAGGTTGCCCTTGATGGTGGCCAGTGTCCGACGGGCCAGCCGGATCGCGTCGACGGCGGCGCGCAGGTCGCCGCGGACCAGCGTCAGGTCGCTGGCTTCGATCGCCGCGTCGGTGCCGGTGCCCATGGCGAGGCCCAGATCGGCTTGCGCGAGCGCGGCGGCGTCGTTGACGCCGTCACCGACCATCGCGACCACGCGCCCCTCGGCCTGCAGCCGCTTCACGACGTCGACCTTGTCCTCGGGCAGCACCTCGGCGACGACCTCGTCGATCCCCGCCTCGGCCGCGATCGCCCGGGCCGCGCCCGCGTTGTCCCCGGTCAGCAGCACCGGCGTCAGGCCGAGGTCCCGCAGCTCGGCGACGGCCCGAGCCGACGTCGGCTTGATGGTGTCGGCGACGACCAGGCGGCCGCGGACTTCGCCGTCCCAAGCCACGTGCACCGTGGTCGCACCCGCCGTCTCGGCGGCTTCCGCGCCTACGAAGGCCGCCCGGCCGACGGTGACCCGCCGGCCCTCGACCACGCCCGTCACGCCGAGCCCGGGGGTGCTCCGGAAATCCGTCACGGCGGGGAGCGGGCCGGTCCTGGCCCGGGCCGCGTCCACGATCGCGCGGGCGACCGGGTGCTCGGAGGCCGCCTCGACGGCGCCGGCCAGCCGGAGGACCTCGCCGTCCCCCTCGACCAGCGTCATCCGGCCGGTGGTGACGGTGCCGGTCTTGTCGAGCACGACGGTGTCGACGCGGCGGGTGGACTCGAGCACCTCGGGGCCCTTGATGACGATACCCAGCTGCGCGCCGCGGCCGGTGCCGACGAGCAGCGCCGTCGGTGTCGCGAGGCCGAGCGCGCACGGGCAGGCGATGATCAGCACGGCGACGGCCGCGGTGAACGCCTGGTCTTCGCTGCCGCCCGTGGCGAGCCAGACGACCAGTGTCGCGAGCGCCGCGAAGACGACCGCGGGCACGAACACCGCCGACACCCGGTCGGCGAGACGCTGGGCCGCGGCCTTCCCGTTCTGCGCGGCCTCGACCAGCCGGGCCAGCTGCGCCAGCCGGGTGTCCGCGCCGACGCGTGCCGCGCGGACGAGCAGCCGCCCGCCGACGTTGACGGTGGCGCCAGTGACCGCGTCGCCCGGGCCGGCCTCGACCGGCGTCGACTCGCCGGTGAGCATGCTGGTGTCGACCGCGGAACGGCCTTCGGTCACGACGCCGTCAGTGGCGATCTTCTCGCCGGGCCGAGCGACAAAAACGTCTCCGACCTGCAGGTTTTTGATCGGCACCTGATGCTCGTCACCATCGCGGAGCACGGTGACGTCCTTCGCACCGAGGTCCAGCAGCGCGCGCAGGGCGGCGCCGGCGCGGCGCTTGGACCGGGCTTCGAAGTAGCGGCCGGCGAGGATGAACGTGGTGACCGCGGCGGCCACCTCGAAGTACAGGTTGTCGCCGGCCATGCCGGTGCTGAGCAGCTCGAAGCCGTGGCGCATGCCGATCTCACCGGCCATGCCGAAGAGCAGGGCGTACAGCGACCAGGCCGTCGATGCGACGACGCCGAGCGAGATCAGCGTGTCCATGGTGGCGGTGAAGTGCCGCAGGTTGACCGCGGCGGCGCGGTGGAACGGCCACGCGCCCCACGTCACGACCGGGGCGGCGAGCGCGAGCGAGACCCACTGCCAGTAGTCGAACTGCCAGCTGGGCACCATCGCGAGCACCAGCAGGGGAATGGTGAGCGCGGCGGAGAGCAGCAAACGCTTGCGCAGCGTGCCGTCTTCGGCCGGGGCGTCGGGCTCCGGGAGCCGCGCCGAGTACCCGGCGGCTTCGACGACGCCGACCAGGTCACCGACGGAGAGCCCGCCCGGGAAGCTGACCTGGGCTTTCTCGGTCGCGTAGTTGACCGTCGCGGTCACGCCGTCGACCTTGTTGAGCTTGCGCTCGACGCGGGCCGCGCAGGACGCGCAGGTCATCCCGCCGATGGCGAGCTCGACGCGTGCGGACTGCGCGGTGGTCACGGTGCTCAGGCCACCAGGCGGTAGCCGGCCTCGGTGACAGCCGCGGCGACGGCGTCGGTGGTCAGCGGGGTGTCGCTGGTCACGGTGACGCGCCCGCTCTCGACGTCGACGTCCACGCCGTGGACCCCGGCGAGCTCGGAGACCTCTTCGCGGACGGAGCTGGCGCAATGCCCGCAGGTCATGCCCTCGACGGTGTAGGTCGCTTCGGTCATCGACCGCTCCTTTCGTACCCCCTTCCTTTATACCCATCGGGGGTAGGGGTTCTCCATCAGCCCCCGTGGTGGCGTTGATCGCACCGCGGGGCAGACTCGCGGAATGCGGAAGATCTACGCGATCGGGATCGGCGCCGGCGACCCCGAGCACCTGACGGTGCAGGCGGTGGACCGCCTCAACCGCGTCGACGTGTTCTTCGTGCTCGACAAGGGCGAGGAGAAGGCCGACCTGGTCCGGCTGCGCGAGGAGATCCTCGACCGGTACGTGACGCGCCCGTACCGCGTGGTGCTGGTCGCGGACCCACCCCGAGACCGCCGGCCGGCGGACTACCGAGCAGCGGTAGCCGACTGGCACGCGGCTCGCGCCGAGACCTACGAGAGCGTGATCCTCTCCTCGCTGACCACGTCCCAGACGGGCGCCTTCCTGGTGTGGGGCGACCCGTCGCTGTACGACAGCACGATCGCGCTGATCGAGGCGGTGCTGGCGCGGGGAAAGGTCGAGTTCGAGTACGAGGTGATCCCGGGCATCAGCAGCATCTCGGCCTTGGTGGCCCGCCACCGCACGACGATGAACCAGATCGGCCGAGCCGTCCAGCTCACAACAGGCCGCCTGCTGGCCACCGGCTGGCCCGACGGCGTCGACGACGTCTTCGTCCTCCTGGACGCCCACACCACGTTCGACCGCTACACGTCTCTCGACCTGACGATCTTCTGGGGCGCATACGTAGGCACGCCGGACGAAATCCTGCTCTCCGGCCCCCTGACCCCCGCCCTGGCAACCCAAATCCGCGAAACCCGCACCGCGGCCCGGGAACGCCACGGCTGGATCATGGACACCTACCTCCTCCGCCGCCCCACCCCGTAACTCCCCCGCCCGGGTACGCGAGTCGACCCTCCAATCACGCGAGTTGACCCTCCAATCACGAGTGATGCCCTCCCAATCACACGCGATGCCCCCCGCGGGTCACGCGAGTTCCGCCTGCAATCACGCCAATCCCGAAGCTGATCACGTGAATCCCGCTTGCTCCACTGAGAATCATTTGTGTTCACAGAGGTATCACGCGTAATCCGCGGGGCATCGCCAGTGATCAGGCGGGCATCACCCGGGGTCGCGAGGCCGGATGAGGACGCCGGCTCGCGTGGTCGAGTCGCCGGCTCAGGCGATTGAGGCGCCCGCACACGTCATCCGTGGGCAAACACCCGCAATTGAGGGCCGGCTCGCCAGGCTGAGGGCTCTGGCTCGCGTGGATCCGCAGGCCACTAACCAAGATTCGGGCGCCGACTCGCGTGATTCTGGGGTCGACTCGCGTGATCCGCAGGTCGACACGTGATCAGAACGCCGACACCCGTGACTGAAATGCCGACACCCGTGATCAGACAGTCGACACGACCCCGACCGCGGCAACCGACAAACCACCGGCACCCGGACACCGGCCACCCCGGGGTGCCAGAGAAGGGGTGTGGGCATAGAAAAAGGGCCTGGCCGGGAGAACCAGAGGTTCTCGACCGGGCCAGGCCCTTCCCCAACAAAATGTTCGGCGGTGTCCTACTCTCCCACAACCCTTCGGTTGCAGTACCATCGGCGCTGTCAAGCTTAGCTTCCGGGTTCGGAATGGGACCGGGCGTTTCCCTGACGCTAAAACCACCGAAACACTACGAAACAACCACACCCCCCAAAAAACAGGGAGCCGTGTGGTGTCTCAGAAACCGTAGAGTGGATGCGTAACACCTTCGTAGACAAGTCCTCGGCCTATTAGTACCAGTCAACTCGACAACACATTACTGTGCTTCCATATCTGGCCTATCAACCCAATGGTCTATTGGGGGCCTTAACCCACAAAGGGTGGGATACCTCATCTTGGAACAGGCTTCCCGCTTAGATGCCTTCAGCGGTTATCCCTTCCGAACGTGGCCAACCAGCCATGCCCCTGGCGGGACAACTGGCACACCAGAGGTTCGTCCGTCCCGGTCCTCTCGTACTAGGGACAGCCTTCCTCAAGTATCCTACGCGCGCGGCGGATAGGGACCGAACTGTCTCACGACGTTCTAAACCCAGCTCGCGTGCCGCTTTAATGGGCGAACAGCCCAACCCTTGGGACCTACTCCGGCCCCAGGATGCGACGAGCCGACATCGAGGTGCCAAACCATGCCGTCGATATGGACTCTTGGGCAAGATCAGCCTGTTATCCCCGGGGTACCTTTTATCCGTTGAGCGACACCCCTTCCACCAGGTGGTGCCGGATCACTAGTCCCGACTTTCGTCCCTGCTCGACATGTCTGTCTCACAGTCAAGCTCCCTTGTGCACTTGCACTCAACACCTGATTGCCAACCAGGCTGAGGGAACCTTTGGGCGCCTCCGTTACTCTTTAGGAGGCAACCGCCCCAGTTAAACTACCCATCAGGCACTGTCCCTGAACCAGATCATGGCCCGAGGTTCAGATTCCCAATTCGACCAGAGTGGTATTTCAACAACGACTCCACAGTAACTAGCGTCACCGCTTCACAGTCTCCCACCTATCCTACACAAGCCGAACCGAAAACCAATACCAAACTATAGTAAAGGTCCCGGGGTCTTTCCGTCCTGCCGCGCGTAACGAGCATCTTTACTCGTAGTGCAATTTCGCCGGGCCTGTGGTTGAGACAGCCGGAAAGTCGTTACGCCATTCGTGCAGGTCGGAACTTACCCGACAAGGAATTTCGCTACCTTAGGATGGTTATAGTTACCACCGCCGTTTACTGGCGCTTAAATTCTCAGCTTCACCCCCGAAGGGATTAACCGGTCCTCTTAACGTTCCAGCACCGGGCAGGCGTCAGTCCATATACATCGTCTTGCGACTTCGCATGGACCTGTGTTTTTAGTAAACAGTCGCTTTCCGCTGGTCTCTGCGGCCACCCACCCCTAGCCTGTAAAAAGCTTCAGGATGTTTGGCCCCCCTTCTCCCGAAGTTACGGGGGCATTTTGCCGAGTTCCTTAACCACAGTTCACCCGATCGCCTTAGTATTCTCTACCTGACCACCTGTGTTGGTTTGGGGTACGGGCCGTGCATGCACTCACTAGAGGCTTTTCTCGGCAGCATAGGATCACTCTACTTCGCCTCAAACGGCTACGCATCACGTCTCAGAGTATATAAAGCACGGATTTGCCTATGCTTTCTCCTACACGCTTACACCAGGACAACCATCGCCTGGCGGAGCTACCTTCCTGCGTCACCCCATCGCTTGACTACTACGAAATCAGGTCCCACGCTCCACAACACCAACTCCATCCGAAGACTTCGCCGGCGCGCTTTGGGTGGTTAGTATCAAACGCCTCGTCATGGGCGCACATGCTCGGGTACGGGAATATCAACCCGTTGTCCATCGACTACGCCTGTCGGCCTCGCCTTAGGTCCCGACTTACCCTGGGCGGATTAGCCTGGCCCAGGAACCCTTGGTCATCCGGCGGCAGAGTTTCTCACTCTGCATTCGCTACTCATGCCTGCATTCTCACTCCCACACCCTCCACCGCTAGCTTCCGCCACGGCTTCCCTGGGTGCAGGACGCTCCCCTACCCATCAACACGACTACACAAGGACTTCAAGAGCCCAAGTGGATCTATTGTGTCAATGACACAGCTTCGGCGGTGTGCTTAAGCCCCGCTACATTGTCGGCGCAGGACCACTTGACCAGTGAGCTATTACGCACTCTTTCAAGGGTGGCTGCTTCTAAGCCAACCTCCTGGTTGTCTGGGCAATCCCACATCCTTTCCCACTGAGCACACACTTAGGGGCCTTAGCTGGTGTTCTGGGCTGTTTCCCTCTCGACGACGAAGCTTATCCCCCGCCGTCTCACTGCCGCACTCTCACACCACGGTATTCGGAGTTTGGTTGATTTCGGTAACCCGGTAAGGCCCCTAGACCATCCAGTAGCTCTACCCCCGTGGTGAAACATGCGACGCTGCACCTAAATGCATTTCGGGGAGAACCAGCTATCACGGAGTTTGATTGGCCTTTCACCCCTACCCACAGCTCATCCCCTCAGTTTTCAACCTAAGTGGGTTCGGGCCTCCACGACGTCTTACCGTCGCTTCACCCTGGCCATGGGTAGATCACTCCGCTTCGGGTCTAGACCACGCGACTCAAGCGCCCTATTCAGACTCGCTTTCGCTACGGCTACCCCACACGGGTTAACCTCGCCACGCAGCACTAACTCGCAGGCTCATTCTTCAAAAGGCACGCCATCACCATTACAGCTCTGACGGCTTGTAGGCACACGGTTTCAGGTACTCTTTCACTCCCCTCCCGGGGTACTTTTCATCTTTCCCTCACGGTACTAGTCCGCTATCGGTCTTCAGGAAGTATTTAGGCTTACCGGGTGGTCCCGGCAGATTCACAGCAAATTCCACGAGCTCGCTGCTACTCGGGAGCACCATCACACAACACAAACACAGTTTTCGCGTACGGGGCTCTCACCCACTCCGGCCGCCCATCCCAAGGCGTTCCACTAACCATGCCGCATCATGCCCAGAGTGTCAGCTCTGAGAAGACAGGTCCCACAACACCGACTACACAACCCCTGACAGGTATCACATGCAATCGGTTTAGCCTCTTCCGCTTTCGCTCGCCACTACTCACGGAATCACGGTTGTTTTCTCTTCCTACGGGTACTGAGATGTTTCACTTCCCCGCGTTCCCTCCACACACCCTATATATTCAGGTGCGGGTAACACCACATCACTGGTGCTGGGTTTCCCCATTCGGAAATCCTCGGATCACAGCTCGGTTGACAGCTCCCCGAGGCTTATCGCAGCCTCCTACGTCCTTCATCGGCTCCTGAAGCCAAGACATCCACCATGTGCCCTTAACAACTTGACCACAAAGATGCTCGCATCCACTCTACAGTTCTCAAACACCACACCAGAAACAAACCACATTCCCAGGCTGTGTAAGCCCTAAGGCGTGTTGCCTCAGGACCCAACAGTGTGCATAGCAAACAATCACCCTCCGAGGCGCCGGCTCCTTTTTCCACGATCATCCGAAGATGCTCAGTACTAGAGGAGGCATTGCCAACCAAGAGTGACCATAACCAGTAGTTCCACAATTCCTTGAGCAAGCCCGGCAACACTGCATTCGAGTGTTAAACCGTGCCCACCCCACCACGGTGGTTCCGGGTATCCCGGCCGAGTGGATGTGTTGTGCTCCTTAGAAAGGAGGT